>NZ_AP024861.1:605336-908004 GCF_024346755.1 Vibrio aerogenes
CGGATGATTTCAGTATCCGTTGGTTGCCTGCCAAGTTGCCGGGTCAGATCACGGGTGACATCATTGAGCTCGTGCGCTTGTTGTCTTTTTTTACGGGAGCGCCAGTCCAGACGGCGCAGTTCATCAAGAATAGATCCACGGATCCGGCAGACAGCAAATGCAGGAAAGTTTTCATCATCAATGTTGCCGTAGCGACGGCCGGCTTCAAGCAGGCCTATCAAACCGATTTGCTGCATGTCTTCAACGCTGCAATAGGTATTGGCATGAATACGTAGCTGATTCACGATTCTTTTGACTAAATGTTGATAACGGGCCAGCAGATGATTTTCATCGATAGGAACGGCGGGTGTGTTCACTTCCTCCGTTGCTTCATAGCCTTCCTGAAAATGTATATCCAATATGAATGCCCTCTATTGCACGACATATTTGGTCAGCAGCACATCATCAATATCCCGGACGATTTCTGTTTTTTCAAAAGCCATCAGAATGGATTGTTTGACTTCTTTTTGCAGATGATCCAATGCCTGTTCACCGTACAAATCTGCATAGGTTTTGTTGCTGAAAAGCTTGATTAACGTATTCCGGACCAGCGGCATATAGTTATCAATTGCTTCCATCCGTACGGGATGGCGGGTTTCTATAGCCAGTTCCAGCATGACGAAATGATTCTGTTGTTTTTCACCTTTGACACTGAGAACAACTTTTTCCAGCTGGTGGAAGACGGGGGTAGGGGAGATGGGATCCTCTTTCTTGGTGAACACCGAGATAAAAGAATCTGAGCCATTTGCACCTGAAGACTGTTTTAAGTACCAGATACCACCAAAGACAGCACCGCCGGATACAATCGCGGTCGTGATCAGCATCATCACACACAGAATAATCATTTGTTTTTTGGTCATTGCCTTTTTCCCTCGTTGATGATTCAGGCTTGTGTATTCAGCCAGTGCTCAGAAGTCACTGACGTATGATTCTCGTCCGGGTGATGATCACTCCGGGACGCAAATATCGTGGGTTCATCTTCCTGACCGGTATAAGACTGGCCATCACTTTGATGTTCTGCGCCAACATTGACATCGACATGCATAAAATTCTGGTTTTGCAGTTCGGTCCGCAAGCGATCAGAGACCTGCATTAATGCTTCCCGTGTCGCGGTGGAACTGGCGTGGATCTGGACATTCAGCTTGTCGCCGTCGACCCGGACCATCAAGTCCAGTTTGCCTAATTCAGGCGGATCGAGGCGGATCCTGGCTTCCTGTAAATTTTGTTGTGCCTGTAGCGTGACCCGGTCGTGCAGAATGCTCAGCATCTGCTCACCCCATTTGCCTGATTGTGGATCAACCCTGACGGCTGCCCATTCCGCACCATTGGCTGAAGCCTGTGTCGTCGTACCCGTACCTGCGGTATGTTGCGTTTGAGTGGTTGCCGCTGACAGTGTTTGCAATGCATTGCTGATTGTTGCTGAAGGCGTTGTCTGCCCCTCTGTGGCTGACAGCAATACGGACTTCAGGGCGAGCTTGTCAGTCTGACTCAGTGCTGATGCCGCGGTCAGTTTTTCGGTCTGAGTCAACTGGCTGAGTTTCTCTGCCGCTGATGTGCCGGTGATCTCCTGACCTTTCAGCTGCATTTTTTGTTCACCCATCGCTTCAGCTATTTTTGCCGAAACCCGGTGACTGTGTGAGTGATTCTCAAGTTCTGCCTGAGAGAGCCGTTGCTGCTGTACATTCAAAATATCACTGAGAATCGCCGCAATTCCGGAAGCATCCTGTGAATCAGGCTGTGCCTGTTTTTGTGAGGACAATACTTTTTCTGAAGATAACGCTTTCTCTGAAAATGAAGCAACCTGTGACAGCGCCTTTTCCTGTGTATGGAACCCGTTTTGTCCGCTCTGCAATCCCCCGGACTGCGAAGTATGAGAGGATTGTCCGGCAGCGTTCGCACTCTGACTGGTTTGCGAACGCGTGTGACTTTGTTCCGATCGCTGATGCCGTTGCTGACCGGATACGCCCCGGAAAGTCTGAGCGGATTGCTGACCTTTTTCTCCGGCGCTGCTTCGGGCCTGATGCACCTGAAAGCCTTGTTGCGCCTCCTTCGGCTGCTGGGCAGACGTTGCTGAGGTTAAAATCTGAGTCTGAATCATCGATGTTCTCCGTCCGGCGTTGCAAGTTGATAGGCCATCGCCCTTTCCTGCTGCATCCGGACATTATTCATGGTTTGTTCCAGTTCCCGGGTGGCCTGAGACAATTGCTCAAATGCGGCCTGATGGATGACCTTGATTCTGGTAATCTCAGGGGCAAGGCGCGGATCATTCAGATAAGCCTGATGCGTGGCCAGCAACTCCTGGAGCTGTTGGTCATAGCGCATCAGAGAAGGCCAGTCTTCAAGCTTGGCTGCAATCTGAATCCGCTGGGCCAGATGGCGGAAACGCTCCGGAGAGACTTTATGCATTCTTGCCAAAATCCATCCACCCTTCCCGAATGTTGTTCATCACCCGTTCGACATTGGTCAGATGGTCAACATTATTCTGTACACTGGCCTGATAGAGCTCGACCTGACAGAAGTCATAAAGCTGGTGCAGGTTTTCGGCAATTTCACCGCCATTTTCATCGTCCAGCGCACTGTCAAGGCCGACCAGAATGTTCATGCATTTGCTGATTCCCATACCTTTTTCGGCGTAGCGTTTGGCTTCGATATGGCCGCGAATGCGCTCGACTTCATCCAGCAGCCCATCAATCAGCATCACGACCAGTTGATGTGGGTTCGCCGATGCGGCCTGTGCATCTAAATCCACCTGTTGGTATGAGTCATAACCTGAATCCATTAACATACATATTTCTCCTGAATGAATTTAAGATGAGGATGAAGTTGAAGCAGATGAGAACATCGACATGGTTTTATCCATTTGCGTCAGCAGAGAGTTCATCTGGGTAAACTGATTCAGATAACGCTTGTAGGCCATGTTATAGCGCTCTTCCAAAACGATCTGTTTATCTTCCAGCTGGTCGATA
Organism: Vibrio aerogenes; assembly: GCF_024346755.1. Taxonomy (NCBI): domain Bacteria; kingdom Pseudomonadati; phylum Pseudomonadota; class Gammaproteobacteria; order Vibrionales; family Vibrionaceae; genus Vibrio; species Vibrio aerogenes. The sequence goes on from NZ_AP024861.1 coordinate 608,342, forward strand.
CTTTGTTGCAGGCTGGTTTCGCGGGATTTAAAAATACCGCTGACCGAATCGGTATATGATTTGGTGACTTCTTCAATCGAATCCAGCAAATTCCCGGTGCCGTTAAACATACTTTCCAGAATGTTGCTGTTCTCTTTCTGAGCTTTCGCCAGTTTAGTGGCATCCAGTTCCATTTCACCGGTCCGGCTGATGGTAATGCCGATATCGCTGAGATGTTTGCCATCAAAGGTTTGCCGGACAACCCGGTTGACCTGGGCCTTAATTGAACGAAGTGTTGGGTCATTTGCCAGAATGCCCCGCTCGCTGTCATCGGAACTGCTTTTACCGTATTGATTCAGCGTTGACATCAGGGTGTTGTAGGCTTCAATAAATTTATTCACCTGGCTTTTGGTGGCGTCATCATCTGCACCCACTTTCAGGTTCAGAGACGATTCACCACTGGTCTGCGCTTTGGTGACGGTCACATCCACCCCTTCAATCACATTGCTGAATGTGTTGCTGCTGTTGGTGAGTTTCAGGCCGGAATTTTGTGCGCCTAACCAGATCACCGCATCCTTCGCTTCTGTAATCTGATTGAGGGCGCTGAAAGCATTTTCGAACCAGCTTTCCCCGGTCCCTGAAGCGGACACTGAGATGGTATTTGCTGCACCGGTTTCGGTGCTGCTCAGCATGAAATGGGTTTGGCCGTTAGAGCGTACCAGTGTGGCGCTGACACCCGGATTATCGCTGCTGTTATTAATCGCTTTGACCAGCTCGGCCATGGTGGTTTTGCCATCACCATCGCTGTCAATGGTCGATAAATCCAGTGTCAGGGTGTTACTGCCAACCGTCAGATCCAGCGTGCCGGTGGCCGGAATTTCGGTATCCGCCGTTAAGGTCGAGGGCATACTGGCAGAAACCTGATTGGCGGTGGCAATCTGCTCAACAAAAATCTGATAACTTCCGGCCAGTGCTTTGGCGCTGGCGGAGGCGGTAAAATTGCTCTCAGACGAACTGGTTGCAGAATTCTGAACCACACTGCTGTTGCTGCTGTTCATCGATTGAACCGCAGAGCGGAAGCTGTTAAGCGCTGTCTGAACTTTACCTAATGCCGTCAGTTGCGACTGATAGGTATTTTCCTGCGTTTTGTACAGGGTCTGAAATGCCTGAACATCATATGTGGCCAGGTTTTTTGCCATTGAGGCTGCATCTACCGTTGAACTCATTCCGGTCGCTCCTTATCGATTCAGTTTGCGTACCAGAGAGAAGTCATCGCATCCCTGATATGCGTTATGATGTATTTGCAATAACTGTTCCAGCTATATTGCTATTAAAAATCAATCAGTTATCCGTTTTTATGCTGAATAACGGAAGTTTTATTTCCCTGCCTGAAGTTCCGCTCAGCTACCGCAGGAAATAAAGCCTGTTGATGGCGCTCTGAATCCTGCATCTTGAGGTCACTTGGGTATATAAGGCGACCTGAATCGGCAGATGATTAAGAGAAATACAGGGAATCATGACTAGGGTCTGTTAACCTTTTGAGTGCATTTTTGCAGCCCTTTGGGTTCATCTAAAAGTATCTTGCGCTGCGTTATTCGTCGTTCGCATAGAATCACTATGCTTCTCTTCTCATGCCTTGCTCAAAATCCTTTTAGATTGAACAAAATTTGTACTCAAAAGATCAACAGACCCTCGGAATCCGGCAGGGAGAGAGGCTTTTCGACAGATCGGATTGGAGCGGTATCCATAAAAAATGGCCCCCCGGAGCGGGAGGCCAAAGACCAAATAAATTTGGCATAGATATAGATAAATAAAAGGATTTTGTTGCTTAGCCCAGCAGAGACATTGCAAGGCTTGGCATTTGGTTTGTTGTTTGCAATACTTTTGTACCTGCTTGCATCAACATTTGATTCTTAGTCATATTTGAAGACTCAACTGCGAAGTCAGCATCAGTAATACGACCTTTCGCGGCAGCTGTGTTTTCTGATACGTTTGCCAAGTTGTTAATGGTGTGTTCCAAACGGTTAATGTTTGCACCAAGAGAACCGCGAATTTTACTTACACTATCAAATAGTCCTTCAATTGTTGTGATTGCACTATTTGCATCAGTCTGTGCTGCAATACTACCAGCAGCTGTAAAATCAAGAGCATTTAAATCAGTGGCAACGTCATTTACAACTAACGTCTCATTAGCTGATGCACCAATCTGGAATGTAATATCCGCAGCAAGGAATCCATCTGTTGCAGTACCTTGTAAAAGAGCCTTTCCTGAACCATAAGTTGTTTGTTGTAAAATACGTGTTGCTTCTTCACCTAACTTTGTAAACTCAGCCTGAAGAGCATCACGTTCAGTCTGGCCGTTTGTTCCATTGGCTGATTGTGTTGCCAGATCTTTCATCCGGTAAGCTATATTGGTCAACTCTTCCATCGCACCATCAGCAGTCTGCAATAGTGAAATTGCATCTTGTGAGTTACGTTTTGCTACGGACATTCCACGTGTTTGTGCTTCTAAACGGCTTGCGATGGCTAATCCTGCCGCATCGTCAGCAGAAGAGTTGATGCGCAGACCAGTACTCAAACGTTCCATCGCAGTAGTTAAAAGATCGTTTGTGCTGCTCAGCGTATTCTGAGTAACCAACGACGCGTAATTAGTGTGCATTGATAAAGCCATCTTAGTCTCCTTGGTTTGTTACTATCGTGCTTTGTCATTTTCAAGCATCGGGGCGATACCCGTTTCTTTGTTCAATAATGAAAGGCGGACGGTTACTGGCAGGAATTAACTAAAAAATAAAAAAAACTGAAAATAAATTGCTTTTCGTGATAGCCGGGAAGGGAAAAAGGCACAGCAGATCATGAAAACCCGCGCTATCGCGGGTTTGATCGATGTGGATAGAATACGGGGTTAGTAATCATCACTGAAACAGATTTGAGGGGCGGTCGTACCGGGTTTCTGGCGATAGAGGTAGATTTGGTAATCGGGACTACTGGTTGGTTCATCTGGCAATAAATGAGCCCCATTTGCAGACCAGTACATCCCATTACCTTGATCGAGTATTTTGATTCGGACAGTTGAATTAAGTGGTTTCTTTGAGTCGCTACCATCGACAGCGGATACAGATCCTCTGTGAAGTTTTTGTTCTGTATAGTCGTATAAATAAACTTGTTCATCACAATAAAACGCCACGGCATTACCATTTTCTGAGATACTTGGATAGTGGCAAATTTTGAAATGATTTCCCTCATTATCCTCACTGATCACCTGAGTTTGTATACCGTTGATATCTGCACGAGCGATTTTTCCCCAAGGCATAATATATGAAATATATTTTCCATCGATACTGATTGTAGCTCCACCTGCTTGTATTATTTTGTTAGATTCATGATCAATAGAGACAGGTTTACTTTTTCCAGTTACACGATCATAAACATAGATTATCGATTTTTTATCACTGTTGTTTATAGTTGAATCCACGATTGCATTGGTTTGATATATCAGATAACGGCCATCTCCGGAAATGCGTCGTAGCCCATAAGTGTAGAATGCCAGTGAAAATTCATCACCATAAATATCTTTGTTAATTCTTTTTCGGGTATTTTTGGCAACATCCCAGAGGTAAAGCTGATTCATTTTTTGCGAGGAATGCTCTAAAACCGGGCCATAGTACCCGTAATATACATATCGTCCATCTTCACTTACCTGAACTCTGTAACCTGGGGCTTCAATATCGGGAATATTGCCATTGATGTCCCGGTTAATGATTTTGGCAACACCTGTTTTTAGATCATACAGATATATCATTTCGTCTCTATATCCGCTTTTTCTTAAAACCAAAAAACGGCCATTGGCTGTCATTGATATAATACCCAGTCTGCGGAAGGTTTCATCATCCATTTCTTTAGGACGAGGTATTCGGGTTATAGTGCCATCTAATGTATTCTTGACATAAAGTCCCTTTTTTCCATCACTATCATAATTGTGGTTGTTGGTTGCATAAAATACGACGTATTTGCCGGAATAGGTCGCAAATCCGATGCTTTTTTGCGCATTATTAAATTCACCCTGAGCGTTCGCCGAGGCGCCGTAAAGTTCGTATTCTTTTTCAGCACCACTATCGGCTAAATCCATACCCGCATACGCATGCACACTTGCCAGAATCAGTGTCGATAAAAGTAGTCGTTTCATTCGTTGTTCCTTTTTTGGAAGATATACCGAATAAAACAGGCGACGCAGTGAGTAAATGATTAAATAGGATTTTGGTATATTATTCTGGTGAATGATATGCTTGGTCAATGCTTGCTGTGTTTTGTGTAAATAAAAAGCAGATGACCAGTGAGATCATCTGCTTTGTTGGGTTGGTTACTCTGTTTATGTCTGATTAATAATCATCACTGAAACAGATTTGAGGGGAGGTCGTACCGGGTTTCTGGCGATAGAGGTAGATTTGGTAATCCGGGTAGGAAGGTTCACCTTCCAGTAGTTGAGCTTTTTGGGTTCGCCAGTACATTCCATTTCCCTGATCTAAAACGGTCAGATTGTTTGTTCCATCAGTTTTTGCGTTATGCCCATCGACCAGAGATGTTGAGCCAATGTGTAGCTTTTTCCCGGTATAATCATATAAATAAGCTCTTTCATCGCAAGTAAATGCCAGTGTCAGTCCTTCCGATGAAATGGATGGATAAGAACAGTGCTCAAGTTGTTCTCCCTGATCGTCCTGACTGATAATTTCTCTGTGCAGAGTCTGCAGATTCACCCGGTTAATTTTGTCTGAATCCTGAAGATAAGTCGCGAATTGACCATCAATACTAATTGCTGGCATGGTCGCTTTAATCCATTGGTTAGATAACAGATTGACAGTGATAAGACGACTTTTGCCTGTTACTCTGTCATAAACATATATTTTTGTTTTATTTTTATCGATATTGATGTTGTCGGCGTCAAGATCGGCATTGGTTGCATAAATCAAATAGCGTCCATCGCCAGAAATGCGTCGCTGTCCATGACTATAGATGAGCAAAGAAAAATCATTTCCATAGATATCTTTGTTAATTCTTGTCCGGATATTTTTTGCTACATCCCAGAGATAAACCTGATTCATACTTTGAGAAGAGTGTTCTAAAGTGGCACCATAATATCCGTAATAAATATATTGACCATCTTCACTGACTTGAACTCTGTAGGATGAGTTATCAACCTTGGGAATATGATTATCAATATCTCTGTTAATGATCTCAGCTTTGCCACTCTTTAAATCATATAAGTACATAATATGGACGTGGTATGTACTATCTACACCACCATCAACAACCAGAAAACGTCCATTGGCTGTCATAGAACGAATTTTCATCTTGCTGAACTTTTCATCATCCATTCCTTCAGGTGCAGGGATGCGGATGACTGATCCATCAAGTGTATTCTTGACATAATGTCCCCATTTTCCTTCGCTGTTATAATTGTTACCGCTACTTGAGTGAAAAACAACATATTTACCTGAGTAGGTTGCGTAGGCACTGTACTTGTAGGCATTATTAAATTCACCCTGAGCGTTCGCCGAGGCGCCGTAAAGTTCGTATTCTTTTTCAGCACCGCTATCGGTTAAATCTACACCAGCATACGCATGCACACTTGCCAGAATCAGTGTCGATAAAAGTAGTCGTTTCATTCGTTGTTCCTTTTTGGAAGATATACCGAATAAAACAGGCGACGCAGTGAGTGAATGATTAAATAGGATTTCAGTATATTATTCTGGTGAATGATATAATTGGTCAATACTTACTGTGTTTTGTGTAAATAAAAAGCAGATGACCAGTGAGATCATCTGCTTTGTTGGGTTGGTTACTCTGTTTATGTTTGATTAATAATCATCACTGAAACAGATTTGAGGGGCGGTCGTACCGGGTTTCTGGCGATAGAGGTAGATTTGGTAATCGGGAGAATTGGGTTCTCCTTCGAGTAAATGAGCTCTTTTTGCTTGCCAGTACATTCCATTTCCCTGATCTAAAACGGTCAGATTGTTTGTCACATCTGTTTTTGCGTTATGCCCATCGACCAGTGATGTGGAGCCAATATGTAGTTTTTGCTCTGTATAATCATATAAATAAGCTTTTTCATCACAAGCAAATGCCAGTGCCAGTCCTTTCGATGAAATAGATGGATAAGAACAGTGCTCAAGTTGTTCTCCCTGATCGTCCTGACTGATAATCTCTCTTTGCAGAGTCTGCAGATTTACCCGGTTAATTTTATCAAATGCCTGAATATATGTAGCGAATTGACCATCAATACTGATTGCAGGCATAGTCGCCTGAATCCATTTATTTGACTCAGGATCGACAGAGATAAGACGGCTTTTACCTGTCGTGCGGTCATACAGATAGATTGGCGCTCCGTTTTTATTGCTATTGATATGGTTAGCATCAACATCGGCATGGGTTTGATAAATCAGATAGCGGCCATCGCCTGAAATACGTCGTTGCCCAAAATAGTGGATTGTCATTGAAAAATCATCACCATGGATATCTTTGTTGATCCTTGTCCGGGTGTTTTTGGCGACATCCCAGAGATAAACCTGATACATCTTGGGTGAGGAATGTTCTAAAGTCTGGCCACTGTATCCGTAATAAACATATTGGCCATCTTCACTTACTTTAACACTGTAACCTGGGGCTTCAATATCGGGAATATTACCATTGATGTCCCGGTTAATGAGTTTTGCGACACCGGTTTTAAGGTCGTATAAATATACCATTTCGTCGCGATATCCACTTTTTCTTAAAACTAAAAAGCGACCATTGGCTGTCATCGAGATAACCGCCATTTGTTTGAATTTATCTTCGTCCATACCTTTGGGAGCCGAAATTCGGGTAATGGAGCCATCTAATGTATTTTTGACATAATGTCCCATTTTCCCATCACTATCATAATTGTGGTTATTTCCCACAAAGAATACGACATATTTCCCTGAATAGGTCGCGAGGCTATTTCTGACAGAAGCATTATGAAACTCCCCCAGAGCATTTGCTGAAGCACCGTAAAGTTCGTATTCTTTTTCAGCACCACTATCGGTTAAATCCATTCCCGCATACGCATGCACACTTGCCAGAATCAGTGTCGATAAAAGTAGTCGTTTCATTCGTTGTTCCTTTTTGGAAGATATACCGAATAAAACAGGCGACGCAGTGAGTGAATGATTAAATAGGATTTCAGTATATTATTTCGATGAATAATATATTTGGTCAATAGTTATTGTGTTTTGTGTAAATAAAAAGCAGATGACCAGTGAGATCATCTGCTTTGTTTGGATATTTAAATGTTTGCTTTGAAGCGATTCAGTTTCTGAAATGTTACGACCAGAAGTCTTCTTTCTTCTTCTCGTAAGACTGGAATGATAAGGGGGTTGGCAGGTCGGTGAGGTAGCCAAAATAGAAAGTGGCACCTAACAGTTTGTACTGATTTAACTCTGCCTGACTGGCGACTCTGCCTGCCACCCATTTGGTTTTTTGCTGGCGCAGAAAACGCATGATGGGCAAGAATGCACTGCGGTCTTCTTTTGTTGCCATAGGGACCGAGATTTTTAACAAATTGGGCTTCAGGGCCGGTACATACTCAAGATTGGTTGATGGATCGTTAATCTCGACCCAGAACGGGAACGGATTATCTTCATCCTTACCCCGGATAATCTGCACCAGCATCTCTGCATCTTCTTTTGACACCTTCGAGCAGTCCAGCTGAAGCGACAAGATCACGTGCAAAAAGATTTTTTTATGGAAGCGTGCGACCTGTTCCAGCATGGTTTTGCCGGGCCCCCACAACAGTGCTTCTGCCCGGATAGGCACAACGACACTGTTGATCAAATCCGGATGGAAGGTTTCTGTCTGAAACTGAGCCTGACGCAGGGCAATAATCAGACTGAATAAGTCCAGACAATAAGAAAATTCTTCCGACAGATCATAGTTGTAGACGTTATTCTCATCTTCGGATCCATAGCGAATCGTCAGATGTTGATATTCAATATCGTCGTCAAAAATGTCCCTGATCGGCTGACGGGCGTGTTGAATTTCATTATTCAGAAAAGCATCAAAGATCAACTGATCATCCTCAGTGACGATTTGCTCTTCTATCTGTTTACGCAAAAAGCGATATAGCGATTGATTCGAAGTGAGATTAGCCAAGGTTTCCTACCACATTTATCTGTTTATTTTCGGGAATTTCGTTATATGACAATACCGCCAGTCCTTGCGAGAAAGTCCTCGCATAACGGGCAAGCAACGGCCTGAGCTGCGGCATGACCAACAAAATCGGTGCCAGTCCCTGTTGCTTTAATTGTTGCTTAATCAGTGGCAGATTTTGCTGAAACTGGTTGAGAATATTAGGCTCAACCGGGAAACTGTCAAGCAGCACACTACCACTTGCCTGGGCTTGTTGCAGTGAGGTAAGTAGCATTTGTTCTAATTCATCGGACAGCGTATAAACAGGAATTTCCTGTTTTTGGCCGGAGATCATATTCACCAGGGTACGTTTGAGTGCGCAGCGAATATCAGCCGCCAGTAAAATCGGATCTTTGGTATTTTCAGAAGATTCAAGCATGGTATTGGCAATGGTGCGGATATCTTTTAGTGGCACCTGATCCAGCAATAACTGACGGAAGACTTTCAGTTGCTGGGCCGGTCTGAGGGCTGCATCCAGTGCTTCTGCCAGTTTGGGTGCCTGAGCCGCCAGCCGCTGCTGCATTTCATTGACATCATCATGATTAAACAATTCAGACAAATGGGTTTTCATGACTTTACTGATATGTGTCGCGACAACGGTTGAGTCGTCCACGACCTGATAACCCATGTTGAGTGCTCTGGCCTTCTGATCGTGCTCGATCCAAACGGCCGGGAGCTGATAAGCGGGATCACTGCCAAGAATCCCGTCAATTTCTCCATAGGTTTCACCCACCGCAATCGCCATCAGGCGATCGGGTTCAATCGTCCCCTGTTCAACAATTTCTCCATTGAGTGAAATCGTATATTGATTGGGCTTCAGGCTGAGATTATCGCGGATCCTCACTTCCGGCAGCAAAAAGCCTGCCTGCTCTGAGAGATTTTTCCGGACACCCCGGATCCGTTGTGTCAGTGGTGCGCCCTGATCTTTGTTGACGAGGTGCACCAGCCGGTAGCCTAATGCCAGTGATAAGGTGTGCACGTGAGGAATATCATCCCATGACAGCGCCGCTTCGGGTTCCTGCTGCATGGCCTGTGAAATCGCTTCGACTTCATCGAGCTGTTCATCGTGTTGCGGGTGCTTGAGCTGGCGCCATCCGGCAAAGGCCAGTACGGCAGCAAAAGTGAAAAATGCCAGATGCGGCATTCCCGGAACCATGCCAATGATCAACATGATACCTGCAACGGTAAACAGGGTTGCCGGGGTTGCCAGCAATTGTCGTTGCATGGTTTCCGCCATGTCATTGTCACTGTCGTTGATCCGGGTGACGATGATGGCCGCTGCGGTTGCCAGTAACAGCGATGGAATCTGGGCGACCAGACCATCACCGATGGTCAGCAACGCATAGGTTTTAAAGGCTTCTGAAGCAGGCAGACCATATTGGAATACGCCGATACTGACCCCGCCGATGATGTTGATGAACAGGATCATCAGACCGGCAACTGCGTCTCCCCGGACAAATTTAGAGGCACCATCCATCGAGCCGTGGAAATCTGCTTCGTTGGCAACTTCGCGACGGCGCTGGCGGGCGGTTTCCTGATCGATTAATCCGGCATTCAAATCCGCATCGATAGCCATCTGTTTGCCGGGCAGGGCGTCCAGCGTAAAGCGGGCCGAGACCTCAGAGATCCGCTCGCCACCTTTGGTAATCACGACGAAGTTGATGATCATCAGAATGATGAAGACCACCATCCCGACAACATAGTTACCGCCGATGACGACTTCACCAAAAGCCTGAATCACTTTACCGGCCGCATCCCCGCCATTGTGACCTTCTAAAAGTACAATCCGGGTGGAGGCGACGTTCAGGGTCAGACGCAGCAGAGTGGCAATCAGCAAAATGGTCGGGAAGACCGAGAAATCAAGCGGTCTTTTCGCGGTCGTACTGACCAGCAAGACCAGGATTGCTAACACAATGTTGAAGGTGAATAACGCATCCAGCAGCAATGGTGGCAGAGGCAGAATCACCATGGCTAACACCATCAACAAGACGACAGGAATACCCAGATATCCCTTTTTCGAGTTTTGCAGATGTTTTAACTGGTTAAGCATGCTTACAGGTCCTTGATTTTATGACGTTATTAGTGTTTTAAATTGTCTGGAATGGAAAAATGAGGCAATGGCAGTGGCTTGTCGCCCTGTCCACTGCGGAATGCTTTCAGCTGCAACACATAAGTCAGAATGTGCGCAACCGCCACATAAAGCTGGTTAGGAATCGCCTGCTCAATGGCGGTGGTGTAATAAACAGAACGTGTTAATGGCGGTGAGTGAATGATCTCAACCCGGTTATCTCTGGCAACACGCTGAATGTGCATCGCAGTTTCATCAACACCTTTGGCGACAACAAACGGCGCTTCGGAAATCTCCGGATCATATTTGATCGCGACTGCATAGTGAGTCGGGTTGACGATCACCACATCGGCTTCCGGCACCATTTTGTCGATTTTACGCCGGGCAAACTGTTGCTGAATCTGCCGGATCCGCTGTTTTACTTCCGGGCGGCCTTCATTATTTTTGTACTCTTCCTTCAGCTCCTGCTTGGTCATTTTCAGACCTTTCATGTGCTCCCAGTTTTGGTAAGGGATATCAATCACACCGAAAACCAGCAAAGCAAAGCCCATCAGCAGTAATCCTTCAAACAGAATATTCATGATCAGGGTGACGCCCTGATCAAGCGGCAGGCGCTGAAGGCCAATTAAAGGCTGCAAGTGATTATCAAGATAGATATACAGGACCCCGAAGATCACACTGACTTTCAGTGACGATTTCAGTAGCTCAACGGCGGAGCGGGATGAAAAAATTCGTTTGACACCGCTGATTGGGTTGAGTTTACTCATTTTGGGCAACAGGGAAGCCGGACGAAACAACCAGCCGCCGAGTACCATCGTACTGGCGACGGTGACGATGATAATCACAATAAACATCGGCAGCATCATTTCAATAATAATGCCCAGACTGTTGCCCAGATGCTCAATCATTTGCTGTGGGTTACTCAGGTCATTTTTGGTCAGTGACATATTGAAACGGAACACGCCACTGATAGATTCCCAAATCGCCGGAAGCTGACTGTAAAAGTAAATCGCCACCGCCATGAATATTGTGGCCGTGGTGAACTCTTTTGCCCTCGGAATCTGACCTTCCTGACGGGCTTTTTTTATCTTCTGGGGCGAAGCCTTCTCAGTTTTATCCTGACTGGATTGATCGCTCATGTTCCCCCCAGCATTAAACGATCCATATACCGGAGGGTATCGTGGACCAGTGCCATGTAACGGCCGGGTACACCGGAGACTGAAATCAGCACACTGAACAGACCCAGTAACATGGTCATCGGAAAGCCGAGCGCATAAACGTTCAGGCTTGGTGCTGCCCGGTTCATGACCCCAAAGCTGATATTTGCCAGTAACATGGAAACAATCGCTGGCAGCGCCAGGGCGAGGGCAGAAGTAAACATCCAGCCAAACACCGAGATCACACCTTTCAAAGATAAGACGGTAATCCCTGAACCGACCGGCCAGACGTGAAAGCTTTGAATCAGGATATCGATGATCAGCAGATGCCCTTCGAGTGCCAGAAACAGCAACGTACTGAATACGGCAAACAGACGTCCGAGTACCGCAACGGACTGGCCGTTGATCGGATCATTCATCATCGCCATACCCAAACCCATTTGTAGTGACAGGATCTGGCCCAGCATGGTGAAAATGCCAAAAAGCATATGCAGGATCAACCCAAACATGATGCCCCATATCGCCTGCTCAAATGCCAGAAACAGCGAGGTCATCGACATCAGATCGACGGCTGGCATCGGTGGCATCAGCGGGGCTGTCATGGTCACAATCGACAAAACCAGCAGTGAACGCACCCAGACCGGAATCATACTGTTGCCAAAGAAAGGCATCGACAAAAAAGCCGCACCCAGCCGGAAAAAAGGCCACCAGAGTTGCCCGAGCAGGCTGGAAATCTGTGCGAACGTGATTTCCATCAGCCAATCATTCCCGGAATGTTGTGAAACAGATAATTGAACAGATCCATGATTTTTTGCAACATCCAGTGACCGGCAAAAATGACCATTAGCAGAGTGACCATCAGGCGGGGAAGAAAGCTGAGCGTTTGTTCATTGATTTGAGTGGCTGCCTGAAAAATTGCAATACCCAGACCAACAATCAGCCCGGGTACGACCAGCACACCTACCATCGTAATGACTGTCCAGACTGCATTTGATATCAGGGTAACCGTTAATTCAGGTGTCATAAGTAACCTCGCGGACTTATCCGAAACTGGCCGATAATGTACCGACTGTCATTGCCCATCCGTCAACCAGAACAAATACCACCAGTTTGAAAGGCAGTGAGATAATTAAAGGAGACAACATCATCATCCCCATCGCCATTAGCACGCTGGCGACAACCAAATCAATAATCAGAAACGGAATAAACAGCATGAATCCGATTTGAAAAGCGGTTTTCAGTTCGCTAATTACGAAAGCCGGCAGGATCACAGCAAAAGAGATATCTTCAGCCTTTTGATCAAGCGGTTCATTAGCGATTCGTAACATCTGCTCCAGTGCATTTTTCTGCGTCTGGGCCAGCATAAAGTGACGAACCGGCTTTTCTGCCGTTTTAAATGCCTGTATCAGTGTGATATTACCCTCATCGTAAGGTTTGAAGGCGTGCTGATAAATATCAGACCAGACAGGACGCATAATCAGAATTGTTAACGCCAGCGCGATGCCGGCCAGTACCCGGTTTGGCGGTGTTTGCTGTAATCCCAGCGCCTGCCTGAGAATCGCCAGCACGACAATAATCCGGGTAAAACTGGTTGCCATCAAAATAAAGGCAGGCAAAAAACTTAATGCCGTCATTAACAACAATATTTGCAGTTTAACGCTGTATTCCTGTTGATGTTCACCATCAGAAACAGTGAAAAGTGTCAGGCCGTTATCCGCTGCAAATGAAGAATGCGCCATCAAAAGCAGCGCAATTCCCACAATCCAGTACCACAAAAAAGGACGTTGTTTTTCCATTGCCTTTTAAGTCCGTTATGATTCAACCGATGACAATGCGGTATCGATGACATCAATCAGGCGCAGTCCGTATTTGTCGTTGACGACAACGACTTCTGCGTGACCTAATAATGAACCGTTCACTTTGACATCCAGTGGTTCACCATTCATTTTATCCAGTTCGATCACTGAGCCTTCACCCGCTTTCATCAGATCACCGAGTGAAAGCTCTTTACTGGCGACTTCAAGCGTGACGGTCACCGGAATATTTTTGAAAAAATTTAAATCATGTCCGGCGTGTTGTACCGGTTCTGCTGCTGTTTCAGCAGTATCGAAGTCTTCAAGCTGAAAGTCGTCGAAATTAATGTCTTCGCCATCAATCGTTGTTTTTTCTGTTCCATCACTCATGATTGTGTCAGTCATCTTTGGGACTCCTTAGTTGCATTTAAAGTTAAAACGAGTTGCCCTTCCTGCTCAAAAACACGTCCGGAAAACAGGTGTTCATTGCCAATATTTACGGGAACTGTCGACAAAAGTTCAATGGGAAGAATATCGTCAGGTTTTAAACTCAGGACATCACTTAGAGGCAGATTTTTCTTACTGAGAAGCACATTCAGACGCACGGGAGTCGCTTCCAGAGAACGATGTAACTGAGGGGTCAGGTTATGAGCCGGATCCAGATTCAGTTCGTTGATGAGTGTCTGAACCAGGTTACTTTCTATAATCAGTGCAAGGTGGCCCGCATGATCACCGTATTTCACGGTAGCGACTGCGCGAAGTCCGACATCACTGCCTATTGCACTTTCACACACTTCCCACATGTCATCAGGCGCAATCCACTGGCTGACTAATTTACCAATTCGTTCCTGCAGTCTGAGGTCGCTGGAAGTTAATGTGCTTTCCTGCCGTTCGACATCCGCAGCATAAAAACGGTCTGCAAGCTTCACTAATGTTTTATTTTCTAAACTGACAAATAAGGTTCCGCCATGCTGGTGCCTGAACTGAGTGACCGAATTTTTGTCAATATCTGCTGGTTTCAGCCAGTGAAGTTCGACAAATTCAAGCCTTACATCAATTTGATGATGCTTCAGCCAGACTTGTAACTCGGTAGCTAGTTTATTGCATGATCCGGCAATAATTGTTTCCAGTTTTTCCCGGATCAAATGAACAGGCTTTCCCAATAACTCCACGTTCAGGGGCTTGATCTCCGGAACTGGCGTATTGTTTTTTATTTCCATTTGTATTTTACCGTGCGTTAACAATGGATAAATGTATAACTTAATTAAATGAACTGCAGTTTATACAGAGTTTTTAAAAAGTTTTTACTAAATTTTCATGTCGGATTTTAAGTTTGTGACTTTAGTTCATATGTTGGAGATGAACATCATTTTAATACTTCAAAAAAAATTAGAAAGGGGGTAACTTACTGATCCAAATAATATAGATAAGTACAAAATACATGCAGTTGTATCTATTTTGTACGCTAATATACAGAATTATAAACAAAAATATTTGTAATAACCGATTTCATAAAAGCGCCAGATACATTTTATTTATGGCTGAGTTTCAGAGCTGTAGTTAGCTGTTTTATTGTTAATGCTGTAGGTATAAGTGATTCATAAATAAAATTAATAATGTCTGGCGTGCTGCTTTTTAAGGTGTGTTATATGAGGTTATATGCCAGTAAAAAATGCGCGATGGCATATTTATATAATAAGATAATGTCAGAGCGTGGTAAGAAGTGCTTTTGTCATCTGTCTGTAAAAATATATTCTTTCATTGTGCTTATATTTTCATCTGGCTCATGTTTTGCGTTCCAGAATATACAAATCCCTATGGATTTGTCTGCTTGGGTATATTCAGGAACTAAGGTTAAATGTACATTAACTCACCTGGATACTTCCTATGGGAAGTTTTATTTCCGCTCATTACCGGATAATCAATTATCTTTTGAATTCCGTTTAAATAAAAAATCACAAAACTGGACATCAGCAACCTTATCAAAGGTAAGCCCGCCATGGGTCGAGCCTGCTTTAACTATACCTGTCACTACGGTCCGGAACGACAATTCCGGACAGTTTTCGTTTCACCGGGATATGAAAGCTTTGCTGCAGGATATTGCGCAGGGGCAGTGGATTCAGGTGATGCTGAGCGGAAATGAATCTTCCGCTTCTGAAACAGTTACAATTCCGTTAGTTCGTATCCATCAGGAATTGAAAAAGTTTCAGTCATGCCGGAGCCGATTGCCAGCCATGTCATACAGACAGGCGAGAACGGTTGTTTTGCACTACACCAATGGTCAGCGTCAGTTATCTGCCAGTCAGCTTCGTGAGCTGAAAGACATGGTGACTTACATCGATGTTGATTCGCGTATTCAACATATTCTGATTGATGGTCATACCGATAATACCGGCCCTTCAATTACGAATCTTAATTTATCGCGTACCAGAGCTGAAGATGTTGCCCGTGTGCTGAAAAAATACGGGGTGAAGTCCGGATTAATCCAGATCAGAGCTCATGGTTCACGTTATCCGGTATCCAGTAATCATACGGCAGACGGCCGGGCGAAAAACCGCCGCGTTACCATTCGCCTTGTGCGTGATAATGAAGACATCGTTTCCCGGAAAACCAATCAGAAAAAGAAGGTTCAATGATGATGAATACAGATATTTTGCTGGTTGAGCCCAATGAACATTTTTCTCAATCAGTCATTGAAGTCCTGGAAGGCGCGGGATACAGCGTTCGCCATGCCCGCACCGGACGCAGCGCACTGCTTGAAGAAAAAGCAGCAATTACAGTGGTCAGCTCAGATTTGCCTGATATGTGTGTTCGTGAATGGGTCGAATGTCATCAGAAGCAAGCAAACAGTGGTGTTGCGATCGCGATCGTCGGGCAGGATCAAAGCCTGCTGGCGGCTGAAACAATGAAAGCGGGTGCAACTGATTATTTGTTACGTCCTTTCGAGTCAAATCAATTACTGAGTTTATTACGCCGGGTGGAAGCGCTTGGTCAACCCATGGCGAATATTGTCGCGGAATCCTGGCGCAGTAAACAGGTGCTGCAGCTCGCTCACCGTGCTGCCTGTACCAATGCCAGCGTGTTGATTTCCGGTGAATCAGGCACAGGCAAAGAGGTGCTTGCCCGTTATGTTCATGAGCAGTCTTCCCGTGTGGATGGGCCGTTTATTGCGGTGAATTGTGCGGCGATTCCGGAGTCAATGCTGGAAGCGGTACTTTTCGGCCATGTTAAAGGGGCATTTACCGGCGCCGTTGCATCGCAGAGTGGTAAGTTCGAAGAAGCCAACGGTGGCACGATTTTGCTGGATGAAATTGGGGAAATGTCACCGGCAGTTCAGGCAAAACTATTGCGGGTGCTTCAGGAACATGAAGTTGAGCGGATTGGCAGCCATAAGCCTATTCGTCTGGATATCCGGGTGATTGCGGCGACCAACAAAGATTTACGGGAAGAAGTTCAGAAAGGTCATTTCCGCGAAGATCTTTATTACCGTCTGGATGTGTTACCGCTGTACTGGCCGCCATTGCGTGAGCGCCGGGAAGATATATTACCCATCAGTCAGTTCTTTATCCGCAAATATCAGGACGGTAGTCAGTGTTATTTGTCTCAGGATGCACAATCGGCTTTAAGCCAGTACCACTGGCCGGGAAATATCCGGGAGCTGGAAAATGTGATACAGCGGGCTTTGGTCATGCGCCATGGCGACTGTATTACCGCTCAGGATCTCATGTTGTCGGCAGACTTTCAGCCGGCAATGATGCCAGCAGAATCAGGACCGGCATTTGGTCATGTTGAAGCGAAGAAACAAGCAGAATATCAATATATTTTAGATAAATTACGTCAGTTCGGTGGCAACCGGACCAAAACAGCGAATGCCCTTGGTGTCTCGACCCGTGCGCTGCGTTATAAGCTTGCGGCGATGCGGGAACAGGGTATCGATTTACAATCGGCACTGGGCTCAGCTGCCTGAATGGAGAGATAAACATGGCAAATCAATCAATGAATAATATCGCCTCAGCAGAGCAGCTGATGCTGACCAGAATGGATATGATGCGGACAAAAGCTCAGCCTGATTTTATGGTGAGCGCAAACCCACTGGACAGCAAACTTCCGGATGGCAACTTTCTGGCGACCACACATTTAAATCCGCCTTTGTCTTTTTCTGAAGCGATGACTCAGGTTTTAAACGTTGTTGATTCACATCAGGCTGTCGCCAGTGAAAAAATGTCAGCCGTTGAAACCGGGAAAAGTGATGATCTGGTTGGTGCAATGGTTGCCAGTCAGAAAGCAAGCTTGTCTTTCGATGCTTTATTACAGGTCCGTAATAAGGTTGTTTCTTCGTTCGAAGATATCATGAAAATATCGGTGTAAATTATGGCTGAACTTTCAACACATGTGGCTGGCGCTGCAGCGGCGACGGCCACACCAGCTCAACCTGTGGCTGCTGATAACATGGATAACCTGACACGTAAGATGAAGGACTTATGGTCAAGCAGTCAGCGCAATCTGGTGTTATCTGCTGTGCTGGCAACGATTGTTGCAGCAATCATTGTGGTCGCTTTATGGAGTTCTGCACAGAGCTTCCGCCCGCTTTACAGTCAGCAGGAACGTTTTGATATCGGTGATATTATCTCGGTTCTGGAGTCTGAAGGCATCACTTACCGCCTGCAGGAACAGAATGGTCAGGTGCTTGTGCCTGAAGGTCAGGTGGCACATACCCGGATGCTGCTGGCGGCAAAAGGTGTAAAGGCTAAGCTGCCGACGGGACTGGATACACTGAAAGATGACAGTTCACTCGGGACCAGTCAGTTTATGGAGACGGCCCGTTATCGTCATGGTCTGGAAGGTGAATTAGTCCGGACTATCATCTCGTTAAATGCGGTGAATAATGCCCGGGTACACTTAGCGATTCCACGTGAAACCCTCTTCGTCAGACAAAATGGTGAAAATCCTTCTGCCTCGGTGATGTTGGAACTGAATCCCGGCGATGATCTGAAACCAGAACAGGTAGAAGCGATTGTTAACCTTGTTGCTGGCAGTGTGACCGGCATGAAACCGGAATTTGTGTCTGTGATTGACCAGTACGGCCGCTTGTTGAGTGCTGACATTGGTTCTGCTGAATCAGGAAAAGTCAACGCGAAGTTTCTTGAATATCAGAAAAACGTCGAGAAACAGATTATCCGCCGGGCTTCGGATATGCTGACGCCCATCGTCGGTCCGAGTAATTTCCGGGTTCAGGTTGCCGCCGATATGGACTTCAGCCGGGTTGAAGAAACCAGTGAAGTGATGAGTGATGATCCTGTTGTTCGCAGCGAGCACACCATCAATAATAACTCCGTCGATCAAATTGCTTTGGGGGTTCCGGGGTCACTCAGTAACGAACCGCCGGTGACCGGAGAAAAACCGACCAAAGACAGCCAGAATACCAACGCCCGTTCCGAAGTGAACCGTCAGTATGCGGTTGGCAGTAAAGTGCGCCGGACACAATATCAGCAGGGACACATTAACAAACTCAGCATTTCTGTCTTGCTGAATTCAGCGGTTGCGCCAAATGGTACAGCCTGGACAGATGAAGAGAAAACTCAGATCAGCGACATGATTAAAGAAGCGGTTGGGATGACGACCTCCCGCGGGGACAGCCTGAGTCTGATGAGCTTCAACTTCACACCGGTTGAGATTGAAGCGCCGCCTCAGATCCCGTGGTGGCAGGATCCAACTGTGCAGCAGCCTTTACGTTATGTGATTGGCGGTATGTTGGGACTGGCGATGATCTTCTTTGTTCTGCGTCCGCTGGTGATGCATCTGACCGGTGCGGATCGCCGCGATCCGGAAGCTGAAGCTGCTGCTGAACAGGATGAGCCGGTTTACGATAATCTGCAAACACGTGAGGAGCGTGAGCGTGAAGAAGCGCTGAATCGTCGTCTGGCAGAGAAAGGTATCTCAGGTTCCAACGGACTGGATGTCGGCAGTGATATGTTGCCACCACCAGGATCGCCGCTGGAGATTCAATTGAAACACTTACAACTGATTGCAAATGAAGAACCGCAACGGGTTGCCGAAGTACTGAAACAATGGGTGAATGTTAATGAACACAGCAGAGTCGACGCAGAAGCAGAACAAGCTTAATCCTGTTGAACAAACCGCACTGGTTTTACTCGGTATGGGTGAAGATGCGGCAGCGAAAGTGCTGCGTCACTTCAGCCGTGATGAAACGCAGCGGGTCACCCGTGCGATGGCAAAACTCAGCGGGATTAAAAGTGATAACGCCCATCGGGTGATTCAAAGTTTCTTTGATGATTTCCGCCAGCATAGCGGGATCCGGGGGGCTTCAAAAGAATATCTTTCAAATACCTTGCGTAAAGCGCTGGGGAATGATTTGGCGAAAGGATTGCTGAACAATCTTTATGGCGATGAAATCCGTAATAATATGCAGCGTTTGCAGTGGGTTGATTCAGAGATTCTCGCCCGGTTTATTGCGGACGAGCACCCTCAGATGCAAGCTATTTTCCTTGCCTATTTACCGGCAGACAGTTCTTCAGATGTGCTGAAACATTTACCACAGGATTATCATGATGAGCTTCTGTACCGGATTGCCCGCTTGCAGGATATTGATCATCAGATCGCGAATGATTTGAATGATTTAATTGAGCGTTGCATCGAGCAGGTTTCAGTCACCCAGAGTGCACCACTGTCTGGTGTGAAGCAGGTTGCGGATATCATTAACCGCTTCCAGGGTGATCGGGCGGCACTGATGGAAATGCTCAAGCTGCATGATGAAAATGTGGTGGAAGAAATTGAAGAGAACATGTTTGAATTCCTTGTTCTCGGACGCCAGACCGAAGAAACCATGGATCGGCTGGTACAGGAAGTGCCACTGGAATTGTGGACTGTGGCTCTGAAAGGTGCCGATATCACCTTGCAACAGGCGATTAAGCGTTCAATGCCGCAGCGGATGGTGAAAGCGCTGGAAGATGAGATGCAGGTGCGTGGTGCTCTACCGCTCAGCCGGGTTGAGCAGTCCCGTCAGGAAATTATGCAGATTGTCCGTGAATTGAGTGATTCTGGTGAAGTTGAATTACTGCTTTATCAGGAACCGACGGTGGAGTAAGCAATGAAGTCAGATAAAATCATGCACCGGATGCAGGGAAACTACCGGGCCTACCGTTTTCCGCCAATGGCTCAGCCACTCAAATTGCCGGGCGAGTTGCCGGAATCTGATGACCAGTGGTTTGATGAACAGGCCGCGTTACAGGAAAAGCTTGAGGCTGGATTTCAGCAAGGTGTTCAGCAAGGTTATGATGACGGTTTGGTTCAGGGCGTTGAGCAGGGAAAACAGCAAGGGCTTCTGGAAGGGCAAAAAGAGGGATTTCAGCGTGGGTTTGTGTCCGGAGAGCAATCCGGCAAGCAGACGTTTATGGAAGCCGCCAAACCCGTTCATGATATTTATCAGACGCTTTCCCGCTGGCTTGAAGAGCGTGAACAACAGCAGCGTCATATCATTTGTGAACTGGTACAAAAGGTTGCCCAGCAGGTGATTCGTGCAGAACTGACTCTGATGCCACAACAGATATTGTCTTTAGTGGATGAAACGCTGGAAGCCATGCCCGGAAAATCTGAATCGGTGACCGTTCATCTGAATCCTCAGGATTTAGAGCGGATAAAACAGATTAATGCTGATTTACCGGAGGTATGGAAGCTGGTTGCTAATCCTGAATTACCGGCAGGCGGCTGCCAGCTGGTGACTGAAGATGCCGAAGCCGATGCAAGCTGTGATTCCCGTCTTCAGGCATGCATGGATAATGTGAAACAGCATATGCTGGAAGAAATTGCGGTTTTGCCTGAGGTGACGGAAGGTGATCACAGCGCTGAGCCCGGGATCCAGCAGGCTTCTCAGGTAGCGGAAGAGGCGGCTGAATGAGTCATTCACGGGCCCAGATCTTACTGTCTGAACGTCTGAATGAAGCGATTGCTTCACTGGATTCGGTTCCGGTTGCACGGGTGACAGGCCGTTTAGTGAAAGTGAATGGCCTGATGATGCAGGCAGTAGGATGCCGGTTCAGACTCGAGCAACGTTGTCTGGTTGAAACGGCAGAAGGGACGATGATCGAAGCTCAGGTGGTTGGTTTTGATCACAATGTGGCTTATCTGATGCCGATACGTCGTTTGGGGGGGGGCTTTTCGCGGGTGCGAAGGTTGTTCCGCTTGACGGAGACAGTACCGTTCATATCAGCCATCAGTGGCTGGGACGGGTCGTGAATGGTTTGGGTGAAGTGTTGGATGATGGCCCGGCTTTGAAAGGCGGAGAAAGAGTTTCTCTGGAAGCCAGACAGATCAACCCGCTGAAACGTCGTCCGGTCGATACACCGCTTGATGTCGGTGTAAGAACGATTAATGGTTTACTGACAATTGGTAAGGGGCAGCGGATTGGCCTGATGGCCGGGAGTGGTGTCGGAAAAAGTGTCCTGCTTGGCATGTTAACCAAAAATACCCAGGCGGATGTGATTGTTGTCGGATTAATTGGTGAGCGGGGGCGGGAAGTCCGGGAATTTATTGAGCGGAACCTGACCCCTGAAGCCCGCCGGAAAGCGATTATTATTGCGGCTCCGGCAGATGAGTCTCCGCTCATGCGTCTTCGGGCGACGTTATTGTGCCACCGGGTCGCAGAATATTTTCGTGATCAAAGTAATGATGTGCTGCTTTTAATGGATTCTCTGACCCGCTATGCGATGGCTCAGCGTGAAATTGCTTTGGCGTTGGGAGAACCCCCGGCAACCCGTGGCTATCCGCCTTCAGTGTTCGGTATTTTACCTCAGTTACTTGAACGGGCCGGCAATAGTGAAAATCCTGACGGAAGTCTAACCGCGATTTATACCGTTCTGGCCGAAGGTGATGATCAACAGGATCCGGTGGTTGACTCTGCACGGGCGATTCTCGATGGACATGTGGTGCTTTCACGGCAGTTAGCTGAGCAGGGACACTATCCTGCTATTGATTTAAATGCTTCTATCAGTCGTTGTATGACCGCTTGTTCGCATCCTTCCCATGTGATGGTGGCGAATCAGTTCCGCCATTTCTACGCTAATTATCTTCAGGTAAAGGAGTTGTTGCCACTTGGTGGATATCAGCCAGGTCAGGATCCGGAGCTGGATCAGGCTGTCGCGATGTATCCGGGACTCAAAGCCTATTTACAGCAGTCAGCCGGTGAAACAATCAGCTATCAGGATAGTCTGACAGAATTAGCGACCCTGTTTCAGGGAAATGAAGCCGGAGCAGTCTGATGGATGACTCGAAACTCAGGGCAGTTGGCAGGTTACAACAAGTCGAAGAAAAGCTGCGGGATCGGCTCGGGCAGCAGTTGGATGTGATGCGCCAGCGGCAACAAAATATGCAGGAACAGCTCGAACAGCTGGCAGATTTGAAGTCTCATTCCGGTCAGTCTGCACGTCGTGTTCCCTTATTAAACAGCGCATTACTGATGAATCTGAACCGGGTTGATCAGATGCTGCAAAAGATGCTGAGCCACCATCAGCAGGAAGAAGCGTTGATGGAGGCTGAATGCCACTCAGTACAAAAAGTACTGGCGCATAAACATGCCCGGGTAAAGGGGCTGGAGCAGGCGCTGGAGCGATGGCGTGCCCGGCAAAACTATGAAAAAGCAAGGAAGGAGCAAAAACTGGTAGAAGACATGATTAATGCCCGCTGCCGGAAACGTGATCCCTGAGATGATCAGTGCCCTTGATATATTGCTGAGGGGCTCGCACGGTGCTCTGGACAATTATCAGCAATCAGAGCTTCGCATCATAAAAAATTCATTCACTCACGTTGTTCAACAGACCCTAATCACGGCAAAATTGTCATAGAAAATTGAAATAAACTGACTGTTTATGCACTGGTCGGACCGTTTGTTTTATATATATTTTGCAATATCTTTTGTGATAAATGACAAAAAAACATATGCGACTTGTGATACTGCTCTGGAATGTTGTAA
The DNA here is from genome assembly GCF_024346755.1 of Vibrio aerogenes. Classification (NCBI taxonomy): domain Bacteria; kingdom Pseudomonadati; phylum Pseudomonadota; class Gammaproteobacteria; order Vibrionales; family Vibrionaceae; genus Vibrio; species Vibrio aerogenes. The sequence goes on from NZ_AP024861.1 coordinate 631,526, forward strand.
AAAATACTTGATAACCTTGGTGGTGAATATTTAATCATATCATAATTATTCTAAGCATATAAATTCATTCATTTTTGAATTTTATTTTGTGTTGACTAAATAAATTAAGAGGGTTTTCTGGTTATCTGTTGATACAGGTGCCAGATCATAATAAATAATGATGCAATTTAGCTTTAACAACGGGCTTTATAAAGCGAACCATATTGCAGGGCGTTCGCATAACTTTTTGGCGATTCGGTTATCTGACCTGAAACAGGATACGAAAGTAACGGCATTACCTGTACTGCCAAATGAAGAGCTGAGAGTTGGGGCTCTGGATGTGCTTGAGCAAGTCAGGGCCGGATTATCACTGATTAATCAGGAAGCCGGGAAAAACTACTATATTTCAGAAATCCAGTATGTTCCCTCCGATACATACTCTCCGGATATTTATCAAAAGCTGGCTATAGAATTGTTGCACAGAATTCATTTAGGTGCGGTGTTTACCACGCCCTGAACTTCTGATCAGAAAATAAGTGGAATTGGTATTACCCGGATGTCAATCAACCCCGTACTTTACATACGGGGTTTGTCATTAATGTTGGGCGGGGTGGTTATGATATCAGTGCCTGAAAAGCAGCAGGTATTTCCCCCGGAGACTGGATTCTGACCTGCTTATGTCTGCCCAGTTCTCCTTTCTCTATTTCAACCCGGCTTTTCGCTACTTTGAACTGTTTCGCCAGATATCTGGTCAGATGTGCATTAGCCTTACCGTCAACCGGCGGCGCTGTAATCGCAATTTTGACTTCTTCTCCATGAATACCAACCACATTATCCCGGCTGGCTTTCGGCTGAATATATAAATTCAGCACCACATCATCGCCATCTTTGCGAATTGCATTCATTACAGCTGACCCCAGATTGGGCCAATCAAATTCCCTATCAGAATATTGACAAACTGCAGCAGGATAAATAAAACCAGAACGCTCAGGTCGATGCCTCCCAGATCAGGCAGGATGCGGCGAATCGGTGCCAGAAATGGTTCTGTAATTTGCATAAAGACATATTCAACCGGACTGCGTCCCTGACTGACCCAGCTCATGATCGCCCTGATCAGCAGCACCCAGAACAGAAGTCCGCCGGCAGCTTTGATCAGAGCCAGCAAACTGATGTAAAAGTAGTATGGCTGGAAACTAAATGAACCAGTCGCGACAAAGACCAGCAGGACAAATTTCAGGATGCATAACACATAGGCAAACAGAACTGTTGCCAAATCGATGCTCCCAATAGATGGAATCATGCGGCGTAACGGGGCAACGACAGGCTGTGTTGCTTTAACAACAAACTGTGAAAACGGGTTATAAAAATCAGCGCGCGCGGCCTGAAGCCAGATGCGCATAATAACAGCCATGATATACAGGTTAAACAGGGTAGAGATGAGAAAACTAATCGCATTCATAAATGGCCCTTACTCTGACTGAATGACGCTTTCTGAAAGCGTTTGTTTAAAATAATTTTTCCATTTCTTCAGCGCGGCTGACTGCTGCTTGCATTGCTTTAGCCACAATTTCTGATAAATGATGTTCATTGAATGTTCTGATGGCTTCTGCCGTCGTACCGCCCTTTGAGGTGACCTGTTCCCGAAGAACAGAAAGCTCTGTATCACTGTTGACTTTGACCATCTCAGCGGCACCAATTGCTGTCTGCTGAACCAGCAGGCGAGCGGTGTCCTGATCAAATCCCTGAGCCATCGCTTCTTTTTGGATAGCTTCCATGAACAGGAAAAAATAGGCTGGTGCACTGCCTGCCGCGGCAATAATAGCATTGATTTGTGCTTCATGCTGAACCCAGCATATTTCACCAGTCGCCTGAAAAAGTTGGGTCGCAAATGTTTTGTCGTTAGCGCTGACCTGACAGGTCGCAAATAATCCACTCATGCCCCGGTTAATCAGGCTTGGGGTATTTGGCATCACTCTGATCAGATTCAGTTCAGGCTGTTTCAGCATTTCACTGATTCGGTTGCAGTTGACACCAGCAGCAACTGAAATCAACAGTTTATCTGCTAAATCAACCGATTTAAGTTGTTCGCAGACGGTTTCAAGCAACTGAGGTTTGACTGACAGAATAATGACTTCAGCCTGTTCCGCCGCCACCTGGTTATCATTTGATGTGTTGATTCCATATGTGTCAGCTAAAGGAATCAGGCGTTGATTTCCCGGTGCTGTTGCTGTGATTGCATTCGCCGGATAGTCACTGCTAATCAGACCGGCAATGATGGCTTTCGCCATATTTCCGGCACCGATAAAAGCAATTTTTCTGTGTTCCATGAAAATTCCTTTATCTGTGTTGTCTTTGTATTTGACTGTGGTTATCAATGATAGTGTTCATCGCCTGTGGCTTTTGAACACGGATATCACTTGCTGTAATTACGCGCCCCGAAAATTGCTGTACCTATTCTGACGATGGTACTTCCTGCTTCTATCGCCGCTTCCATATCACCGGTCATCCCCATCGAGAGTGTATCGGCAGACGGATACTCAGCCTGTAGTGTCTTTTGCAAAGCTGCCAGCTTTTGAAATGCTGCTAACTGCGAATTGTAGTCAGAGACATTTTCCGGAATAGACATCAGGCCTCTTAGTGTGAGGTTCGGCAATGTAGATATCTGCCGGGCAAGTGCGGCGATTTCATGCTCGTTCACACCTGATTTAGAGACTTCACTGCTGGTATTTACCTGAATCAGTACCTGTAGGGGTGGCAGGCTTTCAGGCCGCTGATCATTGAGTCTTTGTGCTATTTTTGCACGATCAACGGTATGAACCCATGAAAAATGCTCAGCAACCGGACGGGTTTTGTTGGATTGTATCGGGCCGATAAAATGCCACTCGAGTGCACTTTGCGGGTAATGACTGGCAAAATACTGTACTTTGTCAGTGCCTTCCTGCACATAATTTTCACCAAAGGCGTGCTGCCCTGCTTCCATGGCTTCAATAATGGCTTCAACGGGCTTGGTTTTGCTGACCGCCAGCAGAAGCACATGGTCTGTTCTTGCGTATTTTTCCCTCGCCTGATTTATTCGTGCCTGTAGCGTCAGGATATTGTCTTTGATTGTATTCATGATGATGTGATTGTCTGATGTCATTACCGGGTCAGTTTGTCATGTCTGGCGGGTTGAATTCAAGGGTGTGTCTCAGTGATATTCAAACCAGCTTTGGAGAATCACGACTGCCGATTGACAGTCAACATGACCTTTTTTCAGAGCACGGTAGCCGCCTTGCTCAAAAATAGTTGCTCTGGCTTCTGTTGTGGAGAGCCTTTCATCATGGAGTTCTACCTGAAGACCGAAACGCCCGTGTAAACGATTAGCAAATTTTCTGGCTTTTGGTGTGATGGTTTCGAGATCTTCTCCGTATAGGTCGGTCGGTAAACCCACAACTAACAGATCCGGCTGCCACTCTTTGATCTGTTTTTCAATATCATCCCAGTTGGGAATGCCGTCTTTGGCCTGGAATGCCTTTAATGGGGACGCGGTGGCGGTTATTTCCTGCCCGATGGCACTGCCGATACTTTTAGTACCAAAATCAAAGGCCATAATCGTTTTAGACATAAGTTCCACTCAATCTGTACTGATGAATATAGTCAGGCATGACCGGCATTTGCAGATAATTGTGCCGGAGAAATACCCAGTTTTTTTAATGCTTTGTTCCATTTTTCATGGATAGGCGTATCAAAAATAACGTCCGGGTCGGCTTCGATCGTGAGCCATGAGTTTTCTGCGAGCTCTGTTTCCAGTTGTCCGGCTTCCCAGCCGGAATATCCCAGTGCAACAATATATTTGCTTGGTTCTGCTGAAGTGCCAAGCACCGCCAGAATATCTTTTGAAGTCGTCACGGCCAAATCGTCAGTCATTTTTACACTTGATTCATAGTAATCTCCGGGACGGTGGAGAATAAAACCCCGGTCAGATGCCACCGGACCACCATTGAAGACAGGTTTTTGTAGACTCTGTGTTTGATCCTGAGGATACGCCGGTTCGACATCGACCTGTTTTAGCATGCCTTCTACAGTGATATCTATCGGGGCATTGATCATCAGCCCCATCGCACCCGATTCGTTATGCTCACATACATAGATGACGCTATGACTGAAGTAGGGATCATTTAATCCGGGCATAGCAACAAGAAAGTGATTGGCTAAATTCATGCGATTCACCTTTAAAGGTGAGGGAATTCCCTCACATTGCAAGTGCTTTGATACGGCGTTCAATGGCATCCATTAATTTACCGGTAATGGAGATATCAAAAGCAGCTTCGATTTCTTTAACACAAGTCGGGCTGGTGACGTTAATTTCGGTTAATTTATCACCGATAACATCCAGTCCGACAAAAATAAGTCCTTTTTCTTTCAGAACCGGCGCAACAGCCTGAGCAATTTTCAGATCTGTTTCACTTAACGGACGCGCTTCTCCGGTGCCTCCGGCAGCCAGATTACCACGGGTTTCTCCCTTGGGGGGAATCCGGGCCAGACAATATGGCATGGGTTCACCATCCACGATCAAAATCCGTTTATCACCATTACTGATATCGGGAACAAAAGATTGCACCATACAGTAGTTTTGTCCGTGATTGGTCAGGGTTTCAATGATCACAGATAAGTTTGGATCATTTGCCTGAACACGGAAAATTGATGCGCCACCCATCCCATCAAGTGGTTTGAGAATGATATCCTGATGTTGATCCCGAAATGATTTAATTTTTTCAGCTTTACGGGTCACGAGTGTATTGGGTGTCAGTTCCGGGAACCATGCAGTAAACAGTTTTTCGTTACAATCCCGCAGACTTTGAGGTTTATTAAGGATCAAAGCGCCGTCATCTTCTGCTTTTTCAAGAATATATGTCGCATAGATATATTCGGTATCAAACGGTGGGTCTTTGCGCATAATGACTGCATCGAGACTGGCAAGTTCAATCGTTTGTGTCGAAAGAATATCGAACCAGTGATCCGGATTATCATGCAGACGGACAATTTGTGTATCGGCAACAGCAACACCTTGTTCAAGATGTAATCCATCCATTTGGATGTAGTGAATTTCATAACCACGACGCTGTGCTTCCAGCATCATTGCAAAGCTTGTATCTTTTTTGATATTGATAGACTCGATTGGATCCATCACAACGCCTAGTTTTATCATTCTCTTTCTCCGTTAACCCAGATCGCCGAAGCGAACCTGAAGTGCGGCAATTGCCGTTAATGCTGTTGTTTCTGTACGCAGGACTCTTGGTCCCAGTATAATTTCCTGAAACTGGTGTGTCCGGGTCATCTGTATTTCTTCTGCAGTTAACCCGCCTTCCGGACCAATCAGCAACCTGATGTTTTTGACGGGTTCCGGCAGTGTATTAATCGAAAAAGCAGCTCTGGGATGTAAATTGAGTTTCAATGCGTCTGTTTTTTCAGAGCACCATGTCTCTAAAGCCATCACGGGTCTGATTTCAGGGACAATATTTCTGCCGCATTGCTCGCAGGCACCAATCGCAATTTTTTGCCATTGATTCAGTTTTTTCTCAAAACGTTTTTGATCCAGTTTGACGCCACACCGTTCCGACAATAACGGTGTTATTGTATTTACACCCAGCTCGACTGACTTTTGAATGGTGAATTCCATTTTATCCCCTCTGGAAATGACTTGCCCTAAATGCAGATCCAGCGGCGATTCACAATCATTTTTTTCAGCGGAAAGAATTGTTGCAGTGACTGATTTTTTACTGACTTCTGTCAGCGTTGCCGGGAATTCAAAACCACTGCCATCAAATAACAGGATTTCCTGACCTTCCTGCATCCGCAGTACCCGCCCTATATGGCCGGATGCATCTTCGCTCAGAGCTATCTGAAGAGAAGGCTGAAGAAGCCCGGGATGATAAATTCGGGGAATTCGCATGATTTTTTCCTGACAACCACTATGTGAATGAGTTTTATACCCAAACAATCTGAACACTGCACCTTTAGATTATTTGGGTATAAATGGCTCTACTTTATCAGACTAAATGGGCACTGGATGACTAAATTACAAGGTTTTTTGACGACTTTATATTTTCCTCACTTATGAAAGTTGCTTCCCGGTGTAAGTCAGCAATTGTTGACAATGGCGACACCGGTACGTTGCCTGTTGTCGTTCTGCTTTATTGTGTCTGCGTATGGTAAGTGCGTGTGACTGACATCCGCAGCGGTATTCAAATGTTTTTCCGGTAACGGATGTGACATTAAAGTCATGCGTTGTATCGGGGGACAGACCAAACAGGCTGGTCATGACATGCTGCCACTCTCTGCCATGAGGACGAACCTGACCATATTGAGCAAATGTGAGTAAGTGAGCCACTTCATGTGGGATCACCTGTGTGATGAATTCATGCTGATTTTCGCTAAACAGAACCGGATTCAAGCGAATTTCCCACAGCTGAAGGAAGGCTTTACCGGCAGCTTTGCCACGCAATTGATAGCTCAGTTCAGGCACATGAAAAGATGTTTTATAGTGATGTGAAGCAATGGTGATGCATTGTCTGATTTTATCAACAGCCAGTTGATGTAATTGTGGTGTGATAAGTGGGGAGATTTGTTTTAAATGCATGGCAATTGTGTCTTGAGAATCCCCTTTCGAGATGCGGGGATTCTCTGGCAAAACTGATTACAGACCTGCAAACTCACGCAACAGTTCAACTTTATCTGTCGCTTCCCACGGGAATTCATTCCGGCCAAAGTGACCATAAGCTGCTGTTTTCTGGTAGATAGGCTGTAACAGATTCAGCATTTCCTGTAACCCGTATGGGCGAAGGTCGAAGTGCTGACGAACTGCATTGACAATTACATCCTGAGTGACTTTCTCAGTCCCGAATGTTTCCACCATAATTGAGGTTGGATCGGCAACGCCGATGGCATAAGACAACTGAATTTCACAGCGATCTGCCAGACCTGCTGCAACAATATTTTTGGCAACATAGCGGGCAGCGTAAGCTGCTGAACGGTCAACCTTTGATGGATCTTTACCTGAGAATGCGCCGCCGCCATGACGGGCTGCACCGCCGTATGTATCAACGATGATTTTCCGGCCGGTTAAGCCACAATCGCCCATTGGACCACCGATCACAAAACGTCCGGTCGGGTTAATAAAGAATTTGGTCTCTTTGCTCAGCCACTCTGCTGGTAAAACGGGTTTGATGATTTCATCCATCACCGCTTCTCTGAGATCTTCAGTTGAGATAGATTCACTGTGTTGTGTTGAAAGAACCACGGCATCAATCCCAACGATTTTGCCCTGATCGTACTGAAAGGTGACCTGAGATTTTGCGTCAGGGCGTAGCCATGGGAGAGTACCGTTTTTACGGACTTCTGACTGACGTTGTACCAGTCGGTGTGCGTAAGTGACGGGAGCAGGCATTAATACATCAGTTTCGTTGGTTGCATAACCAAACATAATGCCCTGATCGCCGGCACCTTGCTCTTTCGGATCTGATTTATCAACACCCTGATTGATATCTGGTGACTGTTTTCCGATTGTGTTCAGTACAGCACAGGAGTTCGCATCAAAGCCCATATCTGAGTGAGTATAACCAATATCACGCACCGTGTTACGGGTTAACTCTTCAATATCAACCCAGGCTGAAGTTGTGATTTCTCCTCCAACCATGACCATGCCTGTTTTGACATAAGTTTCACAAGCGACACGAGCCTTAGGATCTTGCTTTAAAATTGCGTCAAGTACAGCATCAGAGATCTGGTCTGCAATTTTGTCCGGATGTCCTTCTGAGACTGATTCAGAAGTAAACAGGTGTTTTGTCATGAGAACCCCACTTAGGTTGTGAGCAAACTTGCTTTACTCAAATATTTACACGAACTCATCCCCCTGCTATGCACTCAAGCTGTTACAGCCTTTCACTTACAAGATCGTTTTGAATTATCATTCTCAGGGGACAGAAAGATGTTTTAACATCTAGACGTCTATTCTATGGAGTGAGATTTTAAATACAAGCTATTTTTGATATGAAGATGTTCAACTATTTGCTTAATCAAGAGACGTCCGCTTGGTGATTCATGAGCGTGATAGTTAAATCGGCGGTTTGAGCCATTCTTTTCCGGAGGAAATCGTTTGCACAGTTTGTAGGGCTTTGCGACAATACAGCGCGTTTTAATTTTGATTTTGCTTTACGACATTAGGAGCTGACATGTCTTCCCACAAACGTCTTGCTAATGCAATTCGTGCACTGAGCATGGATGGTGTTCAACAGGCTAATTCCGGCCACCCTGGTGCCCCAATGGGGATGGCGGATATTGCAGAAGTGCTCTGGCGCTCTCACCTCAATCATAACCCGCAAAACCCCGACTGGGCTGACCGTGACCGGTTTGTTTTATCCAATGGTCATGGCTCTATGTTGATTTATTCATTGCTGCATCTGACGGGGTATGATCTGCCAATTGAAGAGCTGAAAAACTTCCGTCAGCTTCACTCAAAAACACCGGGTCACCCGGAATATGGTTACACCGCGGGTGTTGAAACCACCACAGGTCCGCTGGGTCAGGGCATTACCAATGCGGTTGGGATGGCACTGGCTGAGAAATCACTGGCTGCGCAGTTTAACCGTGAAAACCACGACATTGTTGACCACTACACCTACGCTTTCTTAGGTGATGGCTGTCTGATGGAAGGGATTTCTCATGAAGCCTGCTCGCTGGCGGGAACCCTTGGACTGGGCAAACTGATCGCATTCTGGGATGACAATGGTATTTCGATTGATGGTCATGTCGAAGGCTGGTTCAGCGACGATACACCCAAACGGTTTGAAGCCTACGGCTGGCATGTCATCCCGGCGGTTGACGGCCACGACCCGGAAGCGATTGATGCCGCAATTCAGGCCGCAAAAGCGGAAACAGGGCGCCCAACCCTGATCTGTGCGAAAACAATTATTGGCTTCGGCTCGCCGAATAAATCCGGCTCTCATGATTGTCATGGTGCACCGCTGGGCCATGATGAAGTCGCAGCAGCCCGTGAATTCCTTGGCTGGGAACATGGTCCGTTTGATATTCCTGCCGATGTGTATGAAGCATGGGATGCGAAAGCAAGCGGTGCAGCCAAAGAATCAGCCTGGCAGGAAAAACTGGCCGCTTATGAAGCCGCACATCCGGAGCTGGCGGCTGAATTCAAGCGCCGGGTCAGCGGTGAACTGCCTGCTGAGTGGGAAGAGAAAGCCAGCGCAATCATTGCAGATTTGCAGGCGAATCCAGCCAATATCGCATCACGTAAAGCATCTCAGAATGCACTGGAAGCCTTCGGCAAACTGCTGCCTGAATTGATGGGTGGTTCAGCGGATTTGGCACCATCAAATCTGACCATGTGGTCAGGTTCGAAATCACTGACGGCTGACGATGCATCCGGGAACTACATTCATTACGGTGTGCGTGAATTTGGCATGACGGCAATCATCAACGGGATTGCGCTGCATGGTGGTTTCATTCCTTATGGCGCCACTTTTCTGATGTTTATGGAATACGCCCGCAATGCGATGCGGATGGCTGCACTGATGAAAGTGCAAAACATTCAGGTTTATACCCATGACTCTATTGGTCTGGGTGAAGATGGCCCGACGCACCAGCCGGTTGAACAAATCGCTTCGCTGCGTTTAACACCGAATATGAGTACATGGCGTCCGTGTGATCAGGTGGAATCTGCGATGGCATGGAAACTGGCGATTGAGCGTCAGGACGGTCCGACGTCACTGATTTTCTCGCGTCAGAATCTGGCTCAGCAAGCGCGGACAGCGGCACAGGTGGCTGATATCGCCAAAGGGGGTTATATCCTGAAAGACTGTGCGGGTACACCGGAACTGATCCTGATTGCGACTGGCTCTGAAGTGGAGCTGGCAGTTCAGGCTGCGGCTGTATTAACAGAAGAAGGCAAGCAGGTGCGTGTGGTTTCAATGCCGGCCACTGACGTGTTCGACAAACAGGATGCGGCGTATCGTGAATCCGTTCTGCCTTCGGCAGTGACAGCCCGTGTAGCAATTGAAGCAGGTATAGCGGACTACTGGTATAAGTATACCGGTCTGAACGGTCAGGTGATTGGTATGCACAGCTTCGGTGAATCAGCGCCGGCTGGCGAGCTGTTCAAGCTGTTTGGCTTTACGGTTGACAATGTGGTTGAGGTGGCGAAGTCTGTCCTTGGCTAAGCGTCGGATTGACTGATTTGACTTTAACCGGGCTGAGATATCTCAGCCCGGTTTTTTTATCCATCGGGTAAATTGATTTTATACAGCTTTAATCCGGATTTTCCCTGAGCTGATAGTGACAGCCATGCTGGTGCTGAATCTTGGTCAAGCCGGTTGATGAGTGAAGTTTCGTCTGATTGCTGTTTCAGCAAGTTACTGGCATTGTCATTTCCAATCAAGATGTAGTTAAAGTGATTTTCTTGCAGTAAGTGTTGATACACTGATTCTTTTTTCTCCACCAGAATCTGAATCGCAAGCGTATTTCCATTGATATTCCGGTGATAGGGAGCGGAAATAACGGCATTGTCGGTCAAAGTCAGAATAGGTGTACCTAATTCAACGGGTGCAAGAATTTTTTGCCGGGAAATCTGATGCTGTTTTAAAAAACGGACCACTTCAGGTTTATAGTTCTCTTTTGTCATCGTCAGTGTGATTTCCGGATGGAGCTGCTGGTTGAGTAAAAAAGCGCTTATCGTCATGCTGGCTGGCATACAAACTAATGCGATGATCATGCCTGCAAGCCCGGAAGGGATTTTTCTGATATACCTGACGACAAAGAAAGCCTGAAATGGCGCTGCGATAATAAAAATCAGAAAAACAGTTCTGGCTTGCCAGAAAAATGCCGGAATAATGAGTAGCAGCATCACAAGGTAAAGTTGTTTCAGCCTCTCATTGTGCCTGATGAAGAAAATCGAAAGTAAAGCAGGAATGATACTCAACAGATAGTTATGCTGACCGAATACGCCTTCTCTGTTGATGTATTCAATGATTGAAATGACTTCGGTCACTTTTGACAGCCAGAATTGATTGAGTAACGCCGGATACTGATAGTAAACCCCCGGAAATATTTCAGGTGTAAAAATCAGGATGGGGATGACGCTGATTGTGCCAATCAATACGTATTTGATGAGGCGGTTGACCGGTTGCCGGAAACCAACAGACAGCTGGCAGAATAGTGTGCCACACAGCAGGCAGAGCAGGTAAGGCCATGAGAGTGCGTCAATCTGTTTTTCTGTGAACTCAGCTATTGGGCGGTTTAGCAAACAGAAGATGAATGAAAATGCGAATGCGCTGAGACATAACGTCCGGCAGAAGCAGAGAAACCGTAAAGAGTGTGTATAGCCTCTGATGGTGAGGTATAAAAGTAACAGTCCGAAAAATATCAGATTTTCCAGACCAGTCCAGAAAGACAGAGCCAGCAGTAACCCACAAACAACAGAAGCACGGGTTGATTTACTGTCATGACGGTTCAGAGGCAGTAAGGCAATAAACCAGGCTGCGAGTAAGAGCTGGATATTATGGTGATCGATGGAACCGGGTAAGAATTTACCGATCAGGTGCGTACTTAATAAGTAAAAACAGGCCAGAACAACATAGTCATCTCCCATAATCCGTGACGTCAGTTTTGCCACGGCAATGGTGGTACCAAACAGATATAACCCCGGAACAGCGATCATTGCAATTGCATATGATGTTTCAGGTGTTGTAAAAGGTTTGATGATGAGTGAAATAAGCGCTAATGGAATATCTGGCAACCTTGACCAGTGAATCAGAACCCCATCCTGGGGATTCAACCTTGAAAGTGGCTGTAAGTACCACTCTCCCTGTTCAATCCATTGTGTGAATTGAAAATACCTCATGAAGTTATCGTTATCGTAGAGGTTCATGGCAAAGACATCAGCGGAAGAAGAAAAGATAAAAAACAGGTAGAAAACCAGATTGATCAATAAAACAAAAAGCAGCTTGTGGGTAAATGATGTTTTGGTCCGGTGGTGCTGGTTAGTTATCATCACTTCACTTTTGAGTTATGGTCAGGGACTTCTCTGAATTTCAGGGTGAACAATTGTTTGTAAAAAGAGTAGAATGAATCCGGTCTTATTTAGCTTAGTCAGCATATTGAAGATATGCTGCGTTATTTTTCAGGAATCTTTTAACTGACATTGGATGTAACTCAGAATTATGCTCAGAATTGCGATTAACGGGTTTGGCCGGATTGGCAGAAACGTACTCAGAGCTCTGTATGAGAGTGGAAAGAGTCATCAAATTCAGGTTGTAGCGGTCAATGAATTAGCAAAACCCGATGCAATGGCACATTTACTTCAGTTTGACTCCAGCCACGGGCGGTTTTTTAAGCGGGTTAGCCACGATCAGGAACATCTCTACCTGCATCATGAAAATGGGGAGTTTGACTCTGTACGCATTCTTCACCTGCCGGAAATCAAATTGCTGCCCTGGCAGGATTTAGGGATTGATATTGTGCTTGACTGCACAGGTGTATACGGCAGCCGGAGTGATGGTTTGGCGCATATTGAAGCCGGTGCCCGACAGGTTCTGTTTTCTCATCCGGGAGAAAGTGATATTGATAATACGATTATCTATGGCGTCAATCATGAAACTTTAATTCCCGAACACCGGATTGTTTCCGGTGGATCATGTACGACTAATTGTATTGTCCCTGTGATTAAAGTGCTTGATGAAGCTTTTGGCATTGATTCCGGAACGATTACAACCATTCACTCATCGATGAATGACCAACAGGTCATTGATGCTTACCATACGGATTTACGTCGCACCCGTGCTGCAAGTCAATCGATTATTCCGGTAGATACAAAGCTGCACAAAGGGATTGAACGAATATTTCCTAAGTTTTCCGATAAGTTTGAAGCTATCTCTGTCAGAGTGCCGACGGTGAATGTAACAGCAATGGATTTGAGTGTGTCGGTGAATACAAATGTGACTGTTAATGACGTAAATCAAACCATAATTGATGCTTCTCAGTGTACATTACATAGCATTGTTGACTATACTGAAGCACCGCTCGTTTCCATCGATTTTAATCATGATGCGCATAGTGCAATTGTTGATGGTTCACAAACCCGGGTGAGTAATGGGCGTTTGGTTAAAATGCTGGTTTGGTGTGATAACGAATGGGGTTTTGCCAACCGTATGCTGGATACAGCTATGGCGATGTATGCGTTGAAACCGTGATATGACGCGGTAGAATAGCTATTTATTTTTCAGAATGAAATAAATAAGATAATTCCCGGAAAAAGAAGCCCTTGAGGTAGAATTATGTGAGCTCGGCAGGGGAGCGGAGCTTTTTAATATTTTTCAATTTTAATATTACAATTTGAGAGGACTGAATATGTCTGTAATCAAGATGACGGACTTGGATCTGGCTGGTAAACGGGTATTTATCCGTGCTGACCTTAATGTACCTGTAAAAGATGGAAAAGTAACTTCTGATGCCCGTATTCTTGCATCACTGCCTACCATCAAGCATTGCCTTGAAGCGGGTGCAAAAGTTATGGTGACTTCTCACCTGGGACGCCCGACTGAAGGCGAGTATGCAGAAGAGTTCTCTCTACAGCCTGTTGTCAACTACCTGAATGATGCGCTGGATTGTGACGTTAAACTTGCAAAAGATTATTTAAATGGTCTTGAACTGAATGCTGGTGAACTGGTTGTTCTGGAAAATGTCCGCTTTAACAAAGGCGAGAAAAAGAACGAAGAACAGCTTTCTAAAAAATATGCAGCACTGTGCGATATTTTTGTGATGGATGCATTCGGAACAGCTCACCGGGCTCAGGCTTCAACACATGGCGTTGGTATGAATGCCCCTGTTGCTTGTGCCGGACCTCTTCTGGCAAACGAACTTGATGCACTTGGTAAAGCGATGGATAAACCTGCACGCCCTATGGTTGCTATCGTTGGTGGTTCAAAAGTTTCCACGAAGCTGACCGTTTTGGAGTCATTATCTAAAATTGCTGACCAGCTTGTTGTTGGTGGCGGTATCGCAAATACATTTATTGCGGCTGCCGGCCATAATGTTGGTAAATCACTGTATGAAGCTGATCTGGTTGATACAGCGAAAAAACTGATGGACGAGTGTGCAATTCCTGTAGCAACAGACGTGGCCTGTGCAAAAGCATTTGATGAAAATGCAGAAGCTGAAATCAAAAATGTCAGTGAAGTTGCTGATGATGACATGATTTTTGATCTGGGTCCTGACTCAACTGCAGCACTTGCTGACATTCTGAAAAATGCAAAAACAATTCTTTGGAATGGTCCTGTTGGTGTCTTTGAGTTTAAAAACTTTGAAGCGGGTACAAAAGGTATTTCTGAAGCCATTGCTGCATCAGAAGGTTTCTCTGTTGCTGGTGGTGGTGATACGCTTGCTGCAATTGATAAGTTCGGTATCAAAGCAGATGTCTCTTATATCTCAACAGGTGGTGGTGCTTTCCTTGAATTTGTTGAAGGTAAAGTGTTGCCTGCAGTTGAAATGCTGGAAGCTCGCGCTAAAGCATAACGGATGATGAAGACGGGAGCTAAAAGCTCCCGCTCTTGTTTACTGCACACTGATATGAGTTTTGCTAAAATGTTAATCGTTGTTAGCAAATTCTCACAAAATTCACATTTATAATTCGTTCTTATAAAACGACTAAAATAGGGTTGAACCATGTCTAAGGTCTTTGATTTCGTAAAACCAGGTGTTATATCTGGCGATGATGTTCAGAAAGTATTTGAAGTTGCAAAAGAAAATAACTTTGCACTTCCTGCTGTAAACTGTGTTGGTACAGACTCTGTCAATGCTGTACTTGAAGCGGCAGCAAAAGTTAAATCTCCGGTTATTGTTCAGTTCTCTAACGGCGGTGCAGCTTTCTTTGCTGGTAAAGGTGTGAAGATGGAAGGTCAGGGCGCTCAGATTCTGGGTGCAGTTGCTGGTGCTAAATTTGTTCACACTGTTGCGGAAGCTTACGGTGTGCCTGTCATCCTGCATACTGACCATGCTGCGAAAAAATTACTGCCATGGATTGACGGGCTGCTGGATGCCGGCGAAAAATTCTTTGCTGAAACGGGTAAACCTCTGTTCTCTTCTCACATGCTTGATTTGTCTGAAGAGTCTTTAGAAGAGAACGTTGAAACTTGTGCCAAATACCTTGAGCGTATGGCCAAAATGAACATGACAATCGAGATTGAACTTGGTTGTACTGGTGGTGAAGAAGACGGTGTTGATAACTCTGACATGGATTCCTCTGAGTTGTATACATCACCTGAAGATGTTGCTTATGCTTATGAAAAACTGAATGCAGTGAGCCATCGTTTCACGATCGCTGCTTCATTTGGTAATGTTCATGGCGTTTACAAGCCAGGTAACGTTGTTCTGACGCCAACCATTTTGCGTGATTCTCAGGCTTATGTTTCAGAGAAATTCAATCTTCCTGCGAACTCTCTGAACTTCGTATTCCACGGGGGTTCTGGCTCATCTGAAGCTGAAATTCAGGAATCAATTTCATACGGTGTGATAAAAATGAATATTGATACTGATACACAGTGGGCAACCTGGGATGGTGTTCGTCAATACGAAGCCGATAACCATGATTACCTGCAAGGTCAGATTGGCAACCCAACGGGTGATGATGCGCCGAACAAAAAATACTATGACCCTCGCGTTTGGTTACGTGCTGGTCAGGCATCTATGGTTAAGCGTCTTGAAAAAGCATTTGCAGACCTGAATGCTGTTGATGTCCTTTAATCGGTGATATCTGATTCGATAAAAAAACCGCTCTTTGTGAGCGGTTTTTTTATTGGAAAGCTTGCTACATCAGTCATTAATGAAGAATACGGGCTCTGATAGTCCCTTCAATAGCTTTCAGCTTATCGAGTGCTTCTTGCGAGCGGGCTGTTTCAACATCAATCACAACATACCCAATGTCGGCCGTTGTTTGCAGGTATTGTGCTGCAATGTTGATATCATCCTGAGCAAAGATAGTATTGATTTGGTTCATGATTCCCGGACGGTTTTCATGAATATGAAGCAAACGGGAGCAATTACGCATTGCAGGTAAAGAGACTTCAGGCATATTCACGCTGGACAACGTTGAACCGTTGTTTGAATATTTCACAATTTTACCTGCAACCTCAATGCCAATGTTTTCCTGAGCTTCCTGCGTTGAGCCACCAATGTGAGGTGTCAGTAACACATTATCAAATTTAGTCAGAGGTGATTCAAACTGGTCTGCATTTGTTTTCGGCTCTGTTGGGAATACATCAATTGCAGCGCTGGCGATGTGTCCGGATTCCAGCGCCTGACATAGTGCCTCAATATCAACCACAGTTCCGCGGGCTGCATTGATGAAGATAGAGTTTGGTTTCATGGCTGCAAACTCTTCAGTCGACATCATATTCTTGGTCTCCGGGGTTTCCGGGACGTGCAGTGTAATGACATCACATTTTCCGAGCAACTCCTGCATGGTTGAAACCTGATGCGCGTTACCAAGGGAAAGTTTACTTTCAATATCATAAAAATAAACTCTCATTCCGAGATTTTCTGCAATAATGCTTAGCTGTGTACCAATATGACCATATCCGATAATACCCAATGCTTTTCCCCGGGCTTCGAAACTATTGTCGGCACTTTTTTTCCAGATACCACGATGTGCGAGCGCATTTTTTTCCGGAATACCGCGTAAGAGCAGAAGTATTTCCCCCATGACCAATTCAGCAACGCTACGGGTGTTGGAAAATGGTGCATTAAATACAGGGATGCCTCGTTTTGCTGTTGCTTTCAGATCGACTTGGTTCGTTCCGATACAGAAACAACCGATACCAACCAGCTTTTTGGCTGCATCAATGACTTTTGCATTCAGATTGGTTCTGGAGCGGATGCCAACGAAATGCGCATCTTTGATGGCTTCAAGCAAATCTTCTTCAGATAACGAACCTTTGTGGTATTCAATATTGGTGTAGCCATCAGCTTGCAGTATCTCAAGTGCTGAAGGGTGGACACCTTCCAGAAGCAGTATTTTAATTTTGTTTTTATCAAGTGAAAAATTGGCCATTCATATCGTCCTTAATTAGAAAAAAGTAGACAATGATCTACACAAGAAAATGGTATTTATCTGCAAAGTTTGGTGTTTTTGCTTTAAGCAAACGTTTTCCTTGTGTCTTTTCTCGTCATAAAATAACAAAAAATTATGTCTTTGGGTAAGAAAATTACGTCATAAGGCATAATGAAGTTTATACAGAACAAAGACAGAGTCAGAACCTATGGTCAGACAACAGGAAATTATACTTTTTACGCTGTATTTGATGCGTATACAAGCAAATATTAATGAAATGGTTCTACGGGGGAAAAGAAAGGAGACTGGCCGTTTCAGTGCAGTGATGAACCGGCCAGATAAATTTTAGCAAATGACCTGTGCGCCATCAGGAGTACCGATGATAATGACATCTGCACCTCTGTGGGCGAAAAGTCCGTTAGTGACAACGCCTGGAATATTATTGAGTGTCACTTCAAGTGATTTTGGGTCTGTAATGTGAAGTCCGTGAACATCGATAATTATATTGCCGTTATCCGTCATGACGCCTTCACGGTAGACCGGATCGCCGCCCAGTCTTTTTATCTCGCGGGAAACCTGCTCCCGCGCCATTGGGATAACTTCCACTGGCAGTGGAAACTGGCCAAGTACCTCTACAGTCTTTGTATTATCAACAATACAAATAAATTGCTCTGAAATAGCAGCGACAATTTTTTCACGGGTCAGTGCAGCTCCGCCACCTTTAATCATGTCTTTTTCAGGGTTAATTTCATCCGCACCATCGATATAAACATCCAGCTTTTCAATGTCATTACAATCGTAAATCCGGATACCCAGCGCTTTGAGTTTTTCTGTCGATGCTACAGAGCTTGATACGGCCCCTTTGATATCATCTTTTATTGAACCAAGTGCATCAATAAAATGATTGACAGTGGAACCGGTGCCCACTCCGACAATACTGTCTTTTTTGACATACTTGAGTGCAGCCCATCCGGCTTCTTTTTTCATTTCATCCTGGGTCATTAATCGTCTCCTGATTCGTGGCATCGTTACTCATTTGAACGCCCTGGGGCTGTTTCTGGCGGCGATTATAGCGGCATTCAGCTGGATTCCCAACTCCATATTTTCGTTGGTGTCACGATTTTAGGCAGGGGAATATCCCAGGATTCGACCGGAAGCTTGTCCACATACTGGCAATCGTGCGCCAGACCTATTGCCCTGACAACTGGCTTCACCTTTTTCCACTCAGCCAGAGTTCGATCATAATATCCTCCTCCCATTCCCAGACGTTGTCCGGTGGCATCAAATCCGACAAGTGGTGTGAATATCAGGTCCAGATATTGAATGGGGAGGACATCTGCCTTTCGTAGCCTCGGTTCTTGTATGCCGTAACGGTTCGGAACCATGCAGGTATTTTGCGTATATTTCAGAAACAGCAGGTGTCCGGGAGAAAATGGATGAATGACCGGTAAATAAACAGACTTACCTTGTTGCCATAGCCAGTGAATGACCGGTTGGGTGTCAAGCTCTCCGTCAGAAGATAAATAAAGTGCAATATGCTGGCTGATTTTAACTTCAGGTAATTGTCTGAACTGATGGATTAATTCATGAGCCGCGTGTTGTTGAAAGTCTGATGTTAACTGATTGCGTCTTTTTCTGATTTCAGTTCTGAAGTTTGAACGGGAGCTCCCGGTATGATGCTCGGACATGATGTTTCCGGATAGAGTCATTAAGTTGAGGGGAAGATACCCCAGAGTGCCGTCGCAGATGTTAGACCCTTGAACCAGCTGGTTCAAGGCGGATCAGGATTGATAACCGTAGGCTTCTCGGTTCGGGCCGAGCTTGCTCAATAGCTACCAGATTCTAACCCTTTGGTATTGCTTATCGGCTCAGGGACTTACTCCGCTGACGCACACTCCAGGGTAAATTTTTGCCGGGGTTCAGCCCTGTTCAGGGAGAGAACTCCTGCGAAGCGCATCTTCCAGTGATGCTGATAATTTTTCAATTCGTTCAGACAAATGATCAGATGCCTGATTTTTTTCCTGTAATTCATAACAGATATTGAGCGCAGCGATTGTCAATAAATTGATTTCATTCGTTACTTTGGTTTTTTCAGACATACTTTGTAAACGATCATTGAGTTCCTGAGCAGCCTGAATGAGGGATTCTTCTTGCCCTGCCGGACAATTTACCCGGGTGATTTTACCTAAAATCTTCACGTCAACCGCTTGATTACTCATGATCAATGAACTCGTAACAAAACTGTTATGAATAGTATTATTCAACTTCCCGATAGCAGGTGTCTGTCATATGAGTATGGCCTGGTTTTCCGGCATTCACATATGTCTGGCTCATAAATGAAGCTCACCTGACTTATCGCCAAGACGGAAACTATAGGTAAAGCTATCTTAAGATTCAAGTCTTTCCAGTGAGATCAAGGTCAATGGCTGGTTAAAAATACAGACCTGAGCCAAAGATTGAGCAAGTCAGCTGTCTTATCCGTATTTTATTCGTCAGATGGCATCAATATTCTGGATTTTACATTTCAGCGGTTTATCTGAAATGGTAGGATTATGATTCTTTTCCCTGAAAGTGATCCCGAAAATGAGTCATACAAAATTACCTGATTATCTGTTTTTTTCAGACACATTAAAGTCAGCGTCCCTGGCAGTTACTCCGGCTGAGTTACATGGTTTACTGACTGGTATGTTATCCGGTGGATTAAAGACAGATGATGGCCGCTGGCAGCCGTTGTTATTTGATTATACAAGCGAAGGCATGGCCTGGACAATGGCGGCATTATCTATGGCGGAGAAAGTCGTGACGTATACTGAAACTGAGATGAATGAAAATGATTTTCGTTTATCTCTGTTACTGCCAGAAGGTGATAGTGACAAAGATTTAATGGAAAAATCGGAAGCTCTGTCTGAGTGGGTCAATCACTTTATCTCAGGTCTGGGACTGGCACAGCTGGAGATCAAATCTCTCTCAGAAGGATCGAAAGAAGCATTGGGAGATCTGGAAGAGATTGGAAAGCTGATGATTGATGAAGAAGATGATTTGAATGAACAGTCATTGCTGCTTGAGCAGGTGATTGAGCATGTCAAAGTCTGTGTGTTAACTATTCATGCTGAATGTGGTGTTCATCCTGAACCACAGGATAAAAAGCCTACTTTACATTAACCCGTACTGTTTATTTTTCCGGAGGCAATTGTATGCAGCTGTTTGATATTGTGATTTCTGGTGGCGCAATGACCGGGGCAACGCTTGCACTGGCGCTCAATCAACGTTTTAACGGGCAACTTAGCATTGCAGTCGTTGAAGCTTTTGATGCCGGAGAGCAACAACATCCGGGATTTGACGCACGGGCAATTGCATTATCTGACGGAACTGTGAGGATTTTGCAGTCGTTTGATCTTTGGCAGCATATTTTACCCTATGCAACACCAATTAAGCATATTCATGTTTCTGATGCAGGACATGCCGGTATGACGGACATAGAGCCGGAACAGGCCGGGCTTTCTGTATTAGGCTATGTGGTTGAGCTGGCTGATGTTGGCCGTATTTATACAGAGTTGTTGAAACAGTGCTCCGCCGTTTCATTCTTTTGTCCTCACCAGATTGAAAAAATTGATCGGCAGTGTGATATGGCTACTGTGACGCTTAAAGATTACGGCGATATTCAGACGAAGTTGCTGGTTGCTGCTGATGGCAGCGCTTCGACATGTTGTGAGCTACTGGGGCATCAGGCAGAGGAGTATGATTTTGACCAGTCTGCTGTCATAGCCAATGTCCAGATTTCCGGCCATCATCAGGGCAGGGCTTTTGAACGCTTTACCCCGACAGGGCCCGTTGCAATGTTACCTATGACGAATGAACGAATGTCTATGGTCTGGTGTATGGAACCCGGAAAAGCCCGACAATTGTTAACAGAGCAAAACTTTGATGAAAAGTTACAGCAGGTTTTTGGCTGGCGCTTGGGCAAAATACAGCGGGTTGGTGAGCGAAGCGTGTACCCGCTTAAAATGATGATTCGTTCCAGAACCGTGTCTCACCGGTTTGCGGTTGTGGGAAATGCAGCTCAGACACTTCACCCGATAGCTGGTCAGGGGTTTAATCTCGGAATCCGGGACGTTGCGACATTTGTTGAGTGTCTGGCACAGCAGGCACAGAATGTGGGTGATATCTCTGGTTTATTAAAATATCAGCAGCGTCGAAGTTCTGATCGGATTCAAACGGCCGGAGTCACATCTTCATTAGTCAGTCTCTTCTCGAACCAATGGTTTCCGGCGGAAATCAGCCGAAATCTGGGGCTGATGCTATTTGACCAGATACCATTATTCAAACAGCCTTTGCTGAAACGTACGCTGGGGCATGTTACTCGTTAAAAGGTTTGTGTAAATGATACAAAGTTTTGATATAGCTATTGTTGGTGGCGGTATGGTCGGGCTGACCCTTGCCGCTGCTTTAGAACATACAGATTTAAGAGTTGCAGTCATTGAAGGAAGCGAACCTTCACCTGAATTGACTCCGGTGCCGGATATCAGGGTTTCTGCTCTGAACCGGGCGAGTGAACATGTGTTTAAAAACCTTGGTATCTGGGAGGGCATCCTTCGCCGGAGAGTGGCTCAATACAGGTATATGGATGTGTGGGAAAAAGATAGCTTTTCAAGAATTCAGTTTGATAGTGATTCGCTGGGACAGCCGGATTTAGGCCATATTGTGGAGAATCGGGTGATTCAGCTGGCTGCTCTGGAAAGGGTCAGACAGTTATCCCACGTTACTTTGTTGATGCCATCCCGTTGTCAAAGTCTTGCTATCGGAGAAAATGAAGTCTGGCTGACACTGGATCGCGGAGAGTCTTTAACCGCTAAACTGGTCATTGGCGCTGATGGTTCTCAATCCTGGGTCCGGCAGCAACAGGATATACCGCTGACTCATTGGGATTACGGGCATCATGCCATTGTTGCGACGGTCAAAACATCTGATCCTCATCATCAAACGGCCCGGCAAATATTTACACCTGATGGTCCGCTGGCTTTTTTGCCATTGTCCGAACCTGATTTATGTTCCATTGTCTGGTCGACTGACCCGAATAAAGCAGAAGCACTGATGGATATGGATCCGCAGCAGTTTTGTCAGCATCTGGCCTCTGAGTTTGATTGTCGGTTGGGGCTTTGTGAACTGGTTAGCGAACGAGCGGTGATTCCCTTGAAAATGCGCTATGCCCGTGATTTTGTTTCGGAGCGTGTCGCGTTAGTTGGGGATGCAGCCCATACCATTCATCCTTTAGCCGGACAGGGAGTGAATCTGGGATTACTTGATGCAGCTTCTCTGGCTCAGGAAATCACAGCATTATGGCAACAGGGAAAAGATATTGGAATTCACCGGCATTTACGCCCGTATGAACGCTGGAGAAAAGCTGAAGCGGCAAAAATGATTGCTGCGATGCAGGGGATAAAAGATATTTTTGATGGGGCATTTCCGGTAAAAAAATTATTTCGGGGAGCGGGCATGGTGGTCATGAATCAGTTACCGGGAGTCAAGCAGGAATTGATGCTGAGGGCTTTAGGTATGCGGGGAACACTGCCTCATTTAGCACTTTCTGAAGAAAAATAGAGTTTTTTTCAGGGCAACATGTTTGTTTGATTTTATGGTTGCCCTGATAATGAGCCGGACGTCTCGGACGTCATTATTCGAATGACAGATGTAGTTATATATGTGCGTAGCGTAGCTTCATGATTTCCTGATTGACTTCTTTTACTGTCTTATAGTGGCGTTGTTCTGCCTTTTCCGGTAAGACAAGCTTGCCGTTATCAAATTCAAATTTTCCAATACCATAAATATAGATTCTACCTTTAAAAAGACGACTTACATGTTTAGCAATCATACCTGGTGTATAGCGCTTAAACAGTCTCATATTTGTATCCTTTTATGTATCACGCACCTGTAATTATATTCAGTTTTTAACACATTAATGTGACTCTGCTGGTTAAAAATATGAAAATTTATAATTAAATTGAATTTTTGTGCTGCACACTACATATTTAACAGAATTAAATGAACCTTTGTTGTTATGGTTGTCTCATCATAAAGGTTGGCTTTCTCTCATCTTTCTTTCTGCATTTATTGCCCAAATTGAGCCGTGTCTGAAAAGAAACCGCCGACATTAAGCCGGATAAATGTGACAATCAGATAACATTCCAGAATATTTTCATAATCTACGACTTAGTATAACAATTATTTTACATTTATAGGCTTTTTATTGCGGGTTATTGCGATGAATGACTGTAAATACAGGGTTGACGAGAGTCACCAGATCCCGGGAAGACATGGCTATACCCGCCATCAGGTGACCACTGCTAATGGTGATTTCCTGCTCATTCTGAATGGCAGGATCAAACAGAACCGGGAGCGGTGTTTTGAGGAGTAAAGGGGTGACGGTCCCTGTTTGGTAACCCGTGATTTGCCAGACATGCTCACTGCTTGCACATGTCATTCTTTTCCATCCAAGGTGAGCTCTGACTTTTTTAGGATCCACTGATAAATGTCCCGGAACGCAGGCCAGAGCATACTGATTATCCATATCTCTGAGTAAAATACATTTTACCATCTGACAGGGGCGGATGCCTCTGAGTTTCGCTGCCTCCTCAATTGTGTTGGCCGGTTTATCCTGCAGCAGCAGGCGGTGCGCAATCTGCTGCTGACGCAGGAACACAAGCAAAGGTGTTTCGCTGAAATTATTCTTCATCTTCTAAAGCATAAGGCAATGGCTGAATTGACCAGCGTGTTTCTGGCTGTGATTTGAGGCGAAAAACCGTTTCTTGCTCCAGATTATTTGGCAAAATAATCAACCCGATTGATTGCTGATTACTAAATGTGTAACTCATGATTAAGTGTCCGGCTGAGCGCCAGTTCTCACCCACTGCCCGTTCAACTTCAACCGGAGAATCTGTGTCTAATGCTTGGTGAATATTGCCTTTGATAATGAACATTGAACGTTTATTCGTACCCCTGTACTTTGCTCTGGCAATGGTTTCCTGGCCGGTATAGCAGCCTTTCGTAAAACAGATCCCTCCAACGGCCTGCAGATTAAACGCCTGAGGAATATGCTGGCATTGCTCCGGGGCTGATATGCCGGGTAATGCGTCCTCAATGTCAAAGCGGGTCCAGATCGATTCATCTACTTTTTTTCCGGTAAATCCGGAGATGATTTCTTTTGCCTTTTCCGGTGTTACAAGAAGCATCCACCGGGAAGGCGTCACTTTTATTGCTGTCCCACCATCAACAGGGCGTACATCTGATGGACTGTCATTCAGATGATCGATATACGACTGAGCTTCCCGACCGAATATGCCAAGAATTGCCTCATCACTGCTGGTTATTTCAACTTTAGAGAAGACGGCATACTTTTTCAGCTCCCTCAGTTCTGCCTCAACCGCTGACAGAGACTGGATCATTGCGTAGTCATCATGATGGTGGAAAAGACGAAAAATGGACCAGACTTTGCCTTTGGGATCGCAATGTGCACCAAAAGTTGACTGGTCTTTGGAAAGCGTTGCTACATTACAGGTGACTTGTCCCTGAAGATAATTTTTCTTATCCGGTCCGGACATCACGATAGCTTGCCAGGAGGAAAGATGAGTCAGCATTAATTCGGGTAAGTCATCATCTTGTTGATGTGGTAAATTATCAAAAGAGTTTATTATGTTCATAGTCGATATCGCTTTTTCAGGCTTTTCACCTATGTTAAAGCGGAAGTGTTTTTTTGTCAGCCTGAACTGCATTGTGATTTACCTGGTAGTTGCGATGAATTCCCATTGATAAACTTATAACAATTATTCCTGAAGAGGTTTGAAAATGTATACCAATGAAGAAAAAGCCCGGATAAAGTGGGCATGCCGTCGCGGTATGTTAGAACTGGATGTTGTGATCATGGCGTTTTACGATGAATGCTTTGATAAGCTGAATGAGACAGAGCAGCGTGATTTTGTTTCTCTGCTTGAGTGTGATGACCCTGATTTATTTTCATGGATCATGGGACATACCCGAAGTGAAAATCTGAGTCATGCTTCAATCGTGGATAAAATCATTGCCTATAACCTTAGCAAAGTCCGTTAGTATTGTTCCTAAACCATCAACAAACGCTTGTCTGGTGAGTTTGTTTGTCATTTCTCTGATGTTGTGGGGGGTGACAACATCTGATTTCCCGGTTTCGGTCAGTTTCTCTTTTTTTGGCGTACTCGGGAAAAATATCAGAGACCAGTTGCTTTTTGTTGATGGTATTCATCAGCCGTTTCTGTATAAAGTTTCCGGGGTGATTGAGTTTGTTGACGGGCCCTCCAGGGGAGTGGAGCGGGTGTCGGTGTTATATGCAAGCTGGTTTTTGATTGTGATTTATCAATCCGGTGAACGTCAGTTACTCTGGCGTGATAGTTGCGAAGAATCGGATTACAGATATTTAATTGTTTCAGAGAAGCGGAGGTATGTTCACCTCCGCGCTTCACATGGAAAATAATAAGCTGAGTCTTTTAAGGCTCAAGAATTGTTGGTCCACTTTGCTCCAGTTTATCTGGATAATCGAGCGTATAGTGGAGTCCCCGGCTCTCTTTTCTTTGTATAGCACACAGAATCATTAACTCTGCAACCTGTAGTAAATTACGTAATTCAATCAGGTTGTTTGATACCCGGAAATTACTGTAGTATTCATGTGTTTCCTGCTGTAGCAGGTGGATGCGTCTGAGAGCCCGTTCAAGCCGTTTATCTGTTCGTACAATTCCCATGTAATCCCACATAAATAACCGTAACTCGTGCCAGTTATGCTGGATGACCACTTCTTCATCGGAGCAGGTGACCTGGCTTTCATCCCAAAATGGTGGTGATGGCGGAAGCGGGGCGTCATCTATTTTACTCATGATATCAGCGGCGGCAGATTGTGCATAAACAACACATTCGAGTAAGGAATTTGATGCCATCCGGTTTGCACCATGCAGACCCGTATAGCTGACTTCACCAATCGCATAGAGATGTTTTAAATCAGTCTGACCTTGCTGATTTACGATCACACCGCCACATGTGTAATGCGCGGCCGGAACGATCGGAATCGGCTCTTTGGTCATATCAATGCCCAATTCCTGAAGCTTGGCATAAATAGTCGGGAAGTGCTTTGTAATAAAGTCAGCAGGTTTATGGCTGATATCGAGATACATGCAGTCTGCACCCAGCCGCTTCATTTCATAGTCAATGGCCCGGGCAACAATATCCCGTGGGGCTAACTCTCCCCGCTCATCAAAATCCGGCATAAACCTTGAGCCATCAGGACGTTTTAAATGAGCGCCTTCTCCCCTGAGTGCCTCGGTCAGCAAAAAGTTTCTGGATTCAGGGTGATAAAGACAAGTCGGATGAAACTGGTTAAATTCCATATTTGCTACCCGGCAGCCAGCACGCCATGCCATTGCTATACCATCGCCGGAGGAGACATCCGGATTGGATGTATATTGATAAACTTTTGAAGCGCCGCCTGTAGCCAGAACCACAAATTTTGCTCTGACAGTCTCGACATGTTCATCATTCCGGTTCCAGATGTATGCCCCAATCACTTTACCCGGATCACCGTCAACTTTATCTTCGGTGATCAAATCCAGTGCATTATGACGCTCAAATACCCGGATATTCGGATGGCTTAACACATTATCCTGCAATGAATTTTGCATCGCCATGCCGGTCGCATCTGCAGCATGCAGAATTCTGCGGTGGCTGTGCCCACCTTCCCGTGTCAGATGATATTTTGGTTTTGACGCCTGACTGGTTTCATCCAGGTCAAAGGGGACGCCACCATCGATTAACCATTGAACGCATTTTTTTGCATTTTCGGCAATGAATCTGACCGTTTCTTTCTCGCAGATGCCATCTCCGGCAATGAGCGTATCCTGAACATGGGAGTCAACACTGTCTGATTCGTCAAATACGGCAGCAATTCCCCCTTGGGCATAATATGTAGCACCTTCACTCCATGGACCTTTACTCAGAACGATCACTTCAGATTTACCTGCAATACGCAAAGCAAGAGATAGTCCCGCAGCACCACTTCCAATGACCAGCACATCGCACTGATGTTCCCTAGTAGCATTCATAAATTCGTTTTCCCAATAATCAGCAAGAGTATTTTTTATCCGGTTTTGTTAAGCACCGACTTACAATCAGAACTCTGATATTGCTTTCCTCTACTGGATATTTGCCTGTTTATCCTGATGAGACTGTTTATAGTTCTTAGATTTTTTGATCACCATATCAGATGGCATTCTTTTTATATGAGCAGCAAATGATTCTTGTCTGGTTCAGCGTTTTGAACTTATGATTAGTTGTCAACATTATAATTTTTGGTGGTTTAAAAAAATAAAATAACAACATATTCAACGAGTTGAGTTCTGCTCTTTTATGAAAAGAAATTTAATATCGGGGGAACTATTTTTTTTTGTAAGGGTCTCATTATACTGCTCATGTCAGCAGTGGTGTCAATACTACATTTTTGAATGTATAACCCCCTCGTGAGTGAGATGAACGGGGAGATAAATTATAGGAGTGTACGCTCGAATGCACGAGCAGTTAACCGATCAAGTATTGATTGAGCGAATTCAAAATGGCGATAAACAGGCATTTAACCTATTGGTCACGAAGTACCAAAATAAGGTTTGTAACCTGATTGCAAGGTATGTGAATAATTCAGGAGATGTCGCTGATGTTGCCCAGGAAACATTTATTAAGGCATACAGAGCTATTCCTTCGTTTCGCGGAGAAAGTGCTTTTTACACCTGGCTCTACCGGATTGCTGTAAATACTGCTAAGAATTATATAGTTGCACAGAGTCGGAGGCCTCCTGCAAATGATATTGATGCAGAAGATGCTGAATATTACGAGAACGACAATATTCTGAAAGAAATATCGAACCCCGAAAACATTACGTTGTCCAAGGAATTGAAGCGTGCTGTTTTTGCGGCGATAGATGCATTACCAGAAGATTTAAAGACCGCAATGACGTTAAGAGAACTCGATGGTCTGAGTTATGAAGAAATTGCTGCGGTGATGGATTGTCCTGTTGGAACAGTACGGTCCCGGATTTTTCGAGCACGGGAGGCAGTAGAAAAGCGGATTAGTTCGCTTTTGTAGTGTCTGACTTATCTGAATGATGGTGGATAAAATGGCTGATAAAGAAAAAATTTCGGCGCTCATGGATGGAGAACTGATCGATAAAGCGTTAATCAACGAGTTATCAGGTGATCAGGACGGGTTGAAAGTATGGCGTAATTACCATGTCATTGGTGATGTGATGCGCGGGGATTCGCTCCATAGTGAATGGGACATTGCTGAGCAGGTCTCTGTCGCACTGGAAAAAGAACCGGTACATTACCAGTTTGATAAGACTGAGAAAACAGAACATTTAGACATCACTTTTGCTGAGTCTCAGCCTTCGCCGGCACAAGCCCGAAAACAGCTTCCTGCGTGGTTGGGTCAGTTAGGACAAGTTGCCATTGCGGCTTGTGTTTCTCTGGCTGTTGTTGTCGGGGTACAGCAATATGGTGGGAGTGATACTTCAAATATTGCGGGTCATGAACAACAGCCTCCTGTACTGCAGACCATTCCACTTGCAGGGACTGCTGAACCGGTAAGTCTGACTCGGGAGTCTGTTCAAAAACATGAGTCTGAGAAACGGTATCAAACTGAAACAAATGTTCAGGAGCAGCGTCGCCGTATTAATGCAATGCTGCAGGATTATGAACTTCAGTTAAAATTAAATAGTGAAAATTCTAATCATTCTAGTGGTCACTAAGAGTTAGTTATTGAATGAAAAAATTTCTGGTCAGTGTTGTTGCGCTGTTCAGCTTGAGTACATCGATGGCCTTTGCTGATGATTTGTCAGCAGAGGCTTTGTTACTTCAGATGAATCGCGCCAGTCAAGAACTTAATTACGAACTTTCCTATATTCTGATCAAAAAGAATGGTATTGAGCCATTGCTTTATCGTCATGCTGTGAGTGAATCAGAATCCCTGGCACATTTAATTTATTTAAGTGGTCCTGTCCGGGAAGTCATTCGTCGTGGAAGCGAAGTCAGCTATATTGAACCCGGAATTGAACCCTTCACCATTGAATCCGGTCAAATGGTGGCGCCGGTCATTCCTTTACTAAACAGCAACATTCAACACCTGAGTCATTTCTATGATTATGTGAAAATAGGGCGGGGCAGAGAAGCGGGTACGTCTTGTCTGGTTGTGCGCGTCGTTCCTAAAGACGGTTTGCGCTATTCGTATGTGCTCTGGGTCGATGAAAGAAGCCATTTACCTTTGAGGGCCGATTTAGTTGACCGCGATGGTGAGATATTAGAGCAGTACCGGACAATTTCTTATTCTGTCAGCGATAAACTTATTGCTGTGATGAATAATCTGAAAAAAGTCCAGCTACCCGGTGTTTTATCTTTGCCGGAAAATAAAATGAAGAAAAGTTTCTGGCAGGTGACGTGGGTCCCGGCTGGATTCGTTGCAAAAGAATTGAATCGTTATCGTATGGCGGTGACGAAAAAGGTGGTCGAAAGCCAGCTATTCTCTGATGGTTTATTTAGTTTCTCTGTCTATATTTCAGATAAGGATAATTATTCTCTGAAGAATCAGTTGATTCGGCAAGGAAGAAGAACATTGCATAGTCTGGTAATTGGTCATAATGAAATATCTGTGATTGGTGATATACCACCGGAGACTGCAAAACGAATCGCGAAATCTGTCGCATTTCAAAAGACAGGAGTGAAGTCGCCATGATGACTGCTTTGGCAACAGTTTCTGATGTTCATCCCTCAAAAAATGGATATGAGGTGAAACTGCGTTGTGAACAGCAAACAAGCTGTAGCCATTGTGCATCTTCTTCAAGCTGTGGTACCGGTGTCGTATCTAAAGCTGTTGGCAACAAGAGTCTGAGCTGGTCTCTGGAAACTCAGCAAAAGCTTGAACCAGGCCAAATGGTGGAGATTGGCTTACCTGAGAAAAGTTTATTACAATCTGCGTTGATCGTTTATCTTTTTCCCCTGCTGATGCTGATTACCGGGACTTTTGCAGGGGAATTTATTGTCTCGCCATTTTTTCATCATAGTGAGCCCTCCGTTATTCTGACATCGGTCGGTTTTATTGTTTCCGGTGTATTTCTTTCGAGATTAATGTCAAAGCGACTTGAAGCACGAACCCTGAATGAAGTGACCTTGCTGCGTGTTTTGGGGGAATCTATTCTGTAAATTAAATCAGAAATTGATTTTAGGGTGCGAATCTATTTTAAATTCGGTAAAATCGCCCAACTTTACTGGAATAGCACTGTGGCAATACACAGTCCATTCTTTTTCTTTCACAACTGTAAGAGTTTATTCACCCATAATTCTATGAAGCACATTCGCAACTTTTCGATTATCGCCCATATTGATCATGGAAAATCAACCCTGTCTGATCGCTTGATTCAGGTTTGTGGTGGTTTGAGTGATCGTGAAATGGCCGAGCAGGTTCTTGATTCGATGGATCTGGAGCGGGAACGTGGTATCACTATTAAAGCACAGAGTGTGACACTGAACTACAAAGCTAAAGATGGTGAAACCTATCAGCTCAATTTCATTGATACACCGGGACATGTGGATTTTTCATATGAAGTTTCCCGTTCTCTGGCTGCTTGTGAAGGTGCTTTGCTGGTGGTCGATGCCG
Source organism: Vibrio aerogenes (assembly GCF_024346755.1). Lineage (NCBI taxonomy): Bacteria > Pseudomonadati > Pseudomonadota > Gammaproteobacteria > Vibrionales > Vibrionaceae > Vibrio > Vibrio aerogenes. The sequence continues at coordinate 662,301 of NZ_AP024861.1, forward strand.
GACAGGGAGTTGAAGCTCAGACGCTGGCGAACTGTTATACGGCAATCGAAATGGATCTGGAAGTTGTTCCGATTCTGAATAAGATTGATTTGCCTGCCGCTGAACCGGAACGTGTTGCTGAAGAAATTGAAGATATCGTTGGGATTGATGCAATTGACGCGGTGAAATGTTCTGCGAAAACCGGCGTCGGTGTAGAAGATGTGCTGGAGAAGATTGTTTCGGACATACCACCGCCTGAAGGTGATGAAAACAGTACGCTGCAAGCTTTAATTATTGATTCCTGGTTTGATAATTATCTGGGTGTTGTTTCTTTGGTACGGATTAAAAATGGTGTGCTGAAGAAAAATGACAAAATTAAGGTGATGAGTACAGGTCAGATCTGGGGCGTTGATCGTTTGGGTATATTTACGCCTAAACAAGAAGATACAACAGCGCTGAAAACCGGTGAAGTGGGTTGGGTTGTCTGTGGAATCAAAGATATTCTTGGTGCGCCAGTCGGTGATACGCTGACGTTAGCCAAAAATGGTTGTGAAACGGCATTACCCGGATTTCAGAAAGTTAAACCTCAGGTTTACGCTGGCTTGTTTCCTGTCTCTTCGGATGATTATGAAAACTTCCGGGATGCTCTGGGTAAGCTGAGCCTGAATGATGCTTCACTATTTTATGAGCCTGAAACGTCTGCTGCGCTTGGGTTTGGTTTCCGTTGTGGTTTCCTTGGCATGTTGCACATGGAAATTATTCAGGAGCGGCTGGAACGTGAATACGATCTGGATCTAATTACCACGGCGCCGACGGTTGTCTATGAAGTTGAAAATACAGACGGTTCAACAATTTATGTTGATAGCCCGGCAAAGCTGCCAGCTGTGAATGATATTCATGAAATTCGTGAACCGATTTCCCGCTGTAATATCTTAGTGCCGTCTGATTATCTGGGGAATGTGATTACTCTCTGTGTTGAAAAACGCGGTGTTCAGGTCGATATGGTTTATCACGGTAATCAGGTTGCTCTGACTTATGATATACCAATGGCTGAAGTGGTACTGGACTTCTTTGATCGTCTGAAATCTACATCCCGTGGTTATGCGTCACTTGATTATTCTTTCCAGCGATTTGAAGCGTCAGACATGGTGCGCGTTGATGTCATGCTCAATGGTGATCGTGTGGATGCGCTGGCAATCATTACACATAAAGAACAGGCGCAATCACGTGGTCGTCTGCTGGTCGAAAAAATGAAAGAGTTCATTCCGCGCCAAATGTTTGATATTGCGATTCAGGCTGCAATCGGAAATCACATTATTGCCCGTTCGACTGTGAAGCAGTTAAGAAAGAATGTATTAGCAAAATGTTATGGCGGTGATGTAAGCCGTAAGAAAAAACTGTTGAAGAAACAGAAAGAAGGTAAAAAGCGCATGAAGCAAATCGGTAATGTTGAATTACCTCAGGAAGCATTCCTGGCTATTTTACACGTTGGTAAAGATTAATCCGATATTTTGATGAAGTGCGATAATAACGATAAATTATAAGTGAAAGTGCTTTGGCGCTTTCACTTTCGTCTTTTTAAACTAAGGGAAGTTTATGGCGAATACATTTTCACTGATTTTAGTTTTGGTCACTATAGTTACCGGTATTATCTGGGCGCTTGAAAAGTGGGTTTGGGCTAAGAAACGTCAGCTAAAATTTGCTGAGCTCCAGGCTCAGACAAATGACCTGGATACCTCTCTGGAAGATAAAGTTTTGCCTCAGCCCTGGTGGGTTGAAAACAGTGTTTCAATTTTTCCGGTGATTGCATTGGTCTTAGTGATCCGGTCGTTTATTTTTGAGCCGTTTCAGATTCCATCAGGCTCAATGAAGCCAACCTTGCTGGTCGGGGATTTTATTCTGGTTGAAAAGTTTGCTTATGGGCTGAAAGATCCGGTCATGCATTCAACAATTGTTAAAACCGGAAAGCCTGAGCGTGGTGATATTGCGGTTTTCCGCTATCCGCCGAACCCTTCTGTTGATTATATCAAGCGGGTTGTTGGATTACCGGGTGATATCGTCCGTTACAGTAATGAGAAGCAGTTGTGTATTCAGCCTCGTAATGAATCAGTCTGTAAGCCTGTGCCGTTGTCTGATGTACAGAAAAGTAATCTGGGTGTTAATGGCATGCCATTACTTCAGCTCAGTGAAAAGCTGGGTGATGTTGATCACCATATTTTGATTAATCCATGGCGGCCCGTTCATCCTCAGGATTATCAGCCCCGTCCGGGTGTCAGTGAGTGGATTGTTCCTGAAGGTCATTATTTCATGATGGGTGATAACCGGGACAATAGTGCAGACAGCCGCTATTGGGGGTTTGTGCCTGAGCGCAATCTGGTCGGAAAAGCTGTTGCTATCTGGATTAGTTTTGAATTTAACCGGGATGCAGATAGTTCTCTTCCTTCCTGGATTCCTACAAATGTGCGATTTAATCGTGTTGGCCGTATACACTAGGCCAACAGTCTCCAGGTTTAATAACCCTTAATGATGAGAAGATATGAATTCTCCAATTCAAAACCTTGAAAGGAAACTCAGATATGAGTTTCAAAATAAAGAACTACTGGATTTAGCACTGACCCACCGCAGTGCTGACAGCCAGCATAATGAGCGACTGGAATTTCTGGGCGATTCAATTTTAAGTTTTGTCATTGCTGATGACTTGTATCACCGTTTTCCCAAAAGTAATGAAGGTGATATGAGTCGTATGCGGGCGACTTTAGTGAAAGGAAACACCTTGGCCGAACTGGGCCGGGAGTTTGAGCTGGGAGATTACTTAAAATTAGGTCCAGGTGAGTTGAAAAGTGGCGGCTTCAGAAGAGATTCGATACTTGCTGATGCTGTTGAAGCGATCATTGGTGCGATTTATCTTGATAGTGATATAGAGTTTGTTCGCCGTATTATTTTGCAATGGTATCAGGAACGCTTAGATACAATTAAGCCCGGTGTATCGCAAAAAGATCCAAAAACCCGCTTGCAAGAGTATTTACAGGGACGAAGAAATCCGCTGCCTGTCTATACAGTGACTAATATTAAAGGTGAAGCGCACAATCAGGAATTTACTGTATCGTGTGAAGTCGCAGGTATTCAGGTGCCTGTTATTGGTAAAGGTACAAGCCGCCGTAAAGCCGAACAGGCTGCTGCGGAGCAAGCATTAGAGCGATTGACGAATGGCTGATGACAAAGATGAATTTGATATTGACGCATTTTTTGCTTCAGAATCAAAAAAAGAGAGTCAACCAGAGGAACAGCACTGCGGTTTTATTGCAATCGTAGGGCGACCTAATGTTGGTAAGTCAACCTTACTGAATCAACTTTTAGGGCAAAAGATATCAATCACCTCCCGTAAGCCACAAACAACCCGCCACCGCATTATGGGGGTGGAAACTGATGGTGATTATCAGGCGATTTATGTTGATACGCCCGGACTTCATATTGAGGAAAAGCGAGCGATAAACCGCTTAATGAATCGTGCAGCAACCAGTTCACTCAGTGATGTGAATCTGGTCTTATTTCTGGTGGAAGGAACACACTGGACTAAAGATGATGACATGGTTTTAAACAAGCTGAAGAAAGCGGATTTCCCTGTCGTGCTGTGTGTGAACAAAGTTGATAACGTCAAAGATCGTAATGACGTGATGCAGCATATGGCTTCTTTATCGGACAAAATGACGTTTGTTGATATCATTCCTGTCTCTGCGAAGAACGGTAAAAATATTGATGTCATCCGCCACCATGTACGGGAACATTTGCCCAAGGCTGTTCATCATTTTCCAGAGGAATATGTCACGGATCGTTCTCAGCGTTTTATGGCGTCAGAAATTCTCCGGGAAAAAATAATGCGTTTCACCGGAGAAGAGCTGCCTTACTCTGTCACGGTTGAAATCGAGCGGTTTGATTATAATCCGGAGACAGATGGTTTCCATATCAATGCATTAATTCTGGTTGAAAGAACAGGCCAGAAGAAAATGATCATTGGTAAGGGCGGGGAGAAGATCAAAACGATTGGCCGTGAAGCCCGTCTCGATATGGAAGCGCTTTTTGGCAGAAAAGTATTTCTGGAAACCTGGGTGAAAGTCAAATCTGGCTGGGCAGACGATGAGCGGGCTCTGAGAAGTTTAGGTTATATCGATGATCTGTAGGCCGTTAATTATTGTTGGCTGATACATTTTAATCTGCTTTTTAAATGCAGGAATTCCTGAAATGTCAGAAACCCAGTTGCAACGATGTTTTGTTTTACATCGTCGCCCCTACCGAGAATCCAGTCTGATTATTGATGTTTTTACCGAAGAATACGGGCGTTTAACTCTGTTGGCTAAAGGGGCCCGGAGTAAACGCTCTGTATTAAAAAGTGTGCTTCAGCCGTTTGTGCCTTTGTTGATGAAATGGTCTGGCAAGGGTCAGATGAAAACACTTCGTCAGGCTGAATCGATCAGTCTGGGTTTACCTTTAACCGGCATTCATTTATATTCCGCTTTGTATGTGAATGAGCTGTTGGTCCGGCTTATTCCTGCCGAAATATCACAGCCCGGTTTATTTTATGATTATCTTCAAGTCTTAACTGAGTTAGTTCAGAATCCCAATCCGGAACCAGCCCTGAGACGTTTTGAGCTGTCTTTACTGACAGCTTTGGGTTATGGCGTCGATTTTGTGCATTGTGCAGGAACTGGTGAGCCTGTAGCGCCTGAAATGACTTATCGCTACCGGGAACAAAAAGGATTTATCGCGTCGGTGAGAAGAGATCATTTGAGTTTTACCGGTGCCGAGCTGATAGCTATTAGTGAAAGACGTTTTATGACACCAGGACAGCTTCAGGCAGCAAAACGTTTTACACGAATAGCTCTGAAGCCTTATTTGGGCGGAAAGCCATTAAAAAGCCGGGAGCTGTTTATATCTCAGTCCGGTCTATTCAAAACACGGAGTAAAGGAAAATGAGTGCAATTCTTTTAGGTGTAAATATCGATCATATCGCAACATTGCGAAATGCACGTGGTACGAAATATCCGGATCCAGTTCATGCTGCGGAAGTTGCTGAACGGGCTGGTGCTGACGGTATTACAATTCATTTAAGAGAAGATCGCCGTCATATCCGTGATCGTGATGTCCGGATCTTAAAAGAAACGATCCAAACCCGGATGAATCTTGAAATGGCAGTCACCGATGAAATGGTTGAGATTGCACTGCAGACCAAGCCTGATTTTGTTTGCCTGGTTCCTGAAAAACGGGAAGAGCTCACAACTGAAGGCGGTCTGGATGTCTTAGGTCAGCTGGACAAAGTGAAAGCTGCGACAGAAAAGATGACCGAAGCCGGTATTAAAGTTTCCCTGTTTATTGATGCTGACAGAGAGCAAATCGATGCGGCTAAAACCTGTGGTGCACCGTACATTGAATTACATACCGGACATTATGCAGATGCAGAGTCTTTAGAAGCTCAGCAGGATGAGTTAAAAAAAATCGCTGCCGCTGCAAGTTATGCAGACAGTTTAGGTTTAATGGTAAATGCGGGTCATGGGCTGACTTATCATAATGTTGCTGCGATTGCTGCTTTGCCTGAAATTCACGAGTTGAACATCGGGCATGCGATTATTGGGCGAGCTGTTTTTGATGGGCTGAGTCAGGCAGTTGCTGATATGAAAAAAGAGATGCTGGAAGCTCGTTACCAGGTGAAATAACGCATGGCTGTGATGGGATTCGGGACTGATATTGTTGAAATTGACCGGATTAAGCAAGTGATATCGAGAGCCGGGGATAATTTTGCCCGGCGTATTCTGACTGATGCTGAAATGCTGGATTATCAACAATCAAAATGCCCTGAACGTTTTCTGGCGAAGCGCTTCGCGGTCAAAGAAGCCGCATCGAAAGCGCTGGGAACCGGGATTGCTCAGGGAGTGACATTTCATGATTTCAGTGTTTCGCATGATGATCTGGGAAAACCCCTGCTGAATTTGAGTGGTACAGCTGCATCTCTGGCCGAATCTATATCTGTGAATTCGGTTTTTTTATCGATTTCAGATGAACGGAATTATGCGGTGGCATCTGTGATTTTTGAATCTTCCGGACCAGGATGCCTCCTCGATTTAACTGATTGATTTATTGCGATTACGGGTCAATTGAGTCCAGCAATTCTCTGGCCGCTTTGACGACTTTCTCCATTTCATCCTGCAGTTCAAACAATTCTGGTTCCAAAGATGAAATACTACTGCCTGAACGGAGTGACTGTTCCAGTGTGGCACAAATCTTCTGAAGCCGGGGTACACCACTGTAAGAGCAGCTGCCGTGCAATTTATGGATGTGGTGGAGCAGAAGCTCCGGATTCGGTTCCTCATTCATCACATTTTCTATAATCTGATGAATTTCCGGGATGGAATCAACCAGCATTGTCAGCATGTCTTTGGCTAAATCCGTTTTATTGGCCGCCTGATAAAGTGCCGATGACCAGTCGATAATGGCATGTTTATCATGATCTGCCCTGATTTCAGTTTTGGTCTGCGTGCTTGTTGCGGGTAAGGAATCCTGAGTTTTTTGTCTCCAGTGGAGCAACACTTGCTGAAGGATATGTTCTTCAATCGGTTTTGTCAGATAATCATCCATCCCTTCATTCAGAAGCCGATCCCGTTCTCCGTCAATCGCATGAGCAGTTACAGCGATGACTGGTGTCGCTTTGTTCAGCGGCAGTCGCTTGATTTCTTTACATGCAGTTACTCCGTCTTTTCGGGGCATCTGAATATCCATAAAGATCAAATCAAACTGCTGCTGCTTCGCTTTATCAATTGCTTTCTGTCCGTCGGTGCAACTGATTACTTTTTCCACTCTTTCCTGAAGCAGGGCTGTAATTAATTTCAGGTTAGCTTCATTATCATCAACAGCCATGACGGTGAGCGGGAGCTTATCGGCAGCCGGTTCCGTGGCAATGACGGGTTGAGGTAAAGGGATCACCGGATCAGTATCGATCATCATCTGAAGTAGTTTTTTCTTTGTGACCGGCTTAGTCATACATTTAACCGGGTAGAGCGCCATCAGATGATCGGCCAGAGCCAGCTCTGTACTTGGAATACCAATCAGCACATGATGAGCACAGGTGAGTGCCTGGCTCACAAGTTGTTCTGCTTCTTTTGTGACAATTTTTTGGGTGGGTGAAAAATTAAGAATGACATAATCATTGTGTGATGGTGAATCTGGTAATTCAGCCATATGGCTCACAATGATACCATTCTGGATGAGTGCCTGTTGAATAAAAGAGGCCGACTGAATATGGGGTTCAATGAGTAACACAGTTTTCCCGGTAAGTAATTCCGGTGTATGCCAGTCTCCCATTGTGATTTCAGTGATATGTAACCGGATGGTAAACCAGAAAGTGGAGCCCCGGTGAAGCCGGCTGGTTAAGCTGATTTCTCCGCCCATCTGGCTGACAAGCTTTTGGGTAATGACCAGTCCTAATCCTGTGCCACCATAGCGGCGGGAAATACTGGTATCTGCCTGTGTAAATGCCTGAAAAAGTTGGGATTGCTGTCGTTCTGATATGCCAATTCCGGTATCTTTTACCATAAACTGAAGTTCAACAAGATCATCCCGGACAGAGCGAAGATCAACGATAATATCGATATTTCCCCGCTCCGTGAATTTGATTGAGTTTCCGACAAGATTGGTGATCACCTGCTGAATCCGGAGTGGATCGCCAATCAGCCCCGCCGGAATTTTCCGATCAACTTTGAGGTTAATTTCCAGCCCTTTTTCATGGGCGCCGGGAGCCAGCAGATCCACCACCTCTTCAAGGCTGTCCTGCAATTCAAACGGAATATTTTCTAATGCCAGTTTTCCTGCCTCGAGCTTGGAGAAATCGAGGATATCATTAATAATATTCAACAGATTATTGGCAGATTTTTCGATGGTTTGGAGGTAGTCTTTCTGGCTGTTGGTTAACTGCGTTTTCAGGATTTGACGGGTAAACCCAATCACACCATTTAAAGGGGTTCTCAGTTCATGGGACATATTGGCCAGAAATTCTGATTTAACCCGCGCAGCTTCCTGAGCCCGTTTTTTAGCGATGTCGAGCTCTACGTTCTGTATTTCTAACTGCTCTAATGTTTCCCGCAAATCGGAAGTTGCCTGATCAATGCTATGTTGCATCTCCACATGATATTCAGATAAAGAAGCAGCCATGGCATTGATGCCATTTTTAAGCTGATCGAGTTCCCCATGCATTGTGCCTTCAATACGAACATCGAGATGTCCCCGGCGAATACGGTCAAGCACATTCTTCATATGTGAAATCGGGCGGGTGACATCATGAAGTAAGCGGAAAGCGAAGATGCCAGACAAGGTTAATCCCAGCATCAGTACCAGTATGGCCGAGAATACTTCCCGGTATTGTTGTAGCCTGAGTGTAGATAAATCGAGCTCAATGACTATATATCCAAGAACAGGAAGCGCTTCTGTTTCCGCTGAACCTTCAATTAACCGGCTTTCTGCTAATATAGGTGTACGTAAGATGAGTGTATTGTTATCTTTCATCTCGGTGCTGCTCAGGGGCGGAATCGGTTTATCTTTCGGGTAGGTCAGCGATTCGAAATCAGGATGAAAGTTGGACGTAACAAAAAGCTCATGATGTTTATCAAAGACTGCAATACTGCGGACAAATTTTGAATTTTTTCTGTGGGCATAGCTGATGACACGTCTGACCGATTCCCGGCTTCGGTGTTCTAAGGCTTCTTCACTGGCAATCGCCAGTGGCTCGATAATATTTGTTCCTTCACTGATTACCTGAGATTCAAGATCGTGGTAACGGTTGTAGGAAAAAAAAGCACTTAAAAGCAAGCCAATAATGAGTGTTGGCGCTAAAGTTAACGTTATTACACGAGCACGTAAGCCATATCTTGTCATTATTCTCTAAACATCATCGGATGGATATGGGAAAATACTCACGATTGATGAGTGCTTTCCGTAACGGTCTGTTTCATAAAGGTAGCTTAATCAAGTCAGAAGTAATTCACAATCTTTCAAATATGGAAATCGTGAAAACTAAGCAAATTTTTTCAAAGATATAGACAGATATATTGTATGGCACAATTTTTTCGTCCCGGAAAGCGGACTTCACCAACATCGAAACATCAGCTGATCCGTATTGAACGGATGGATCATCAGGGCGCAGGTATCGCTTATCAGGGGGGTAAACCGATTTTCGTTGAAGGCGCTTTACCGGGTGAGCAGGTTTTGGTGCAGCTGACAGAGAAAAAAAGTAAGTATGCGAGAGCCAGGCTGATCGATGTCAAATCTGCGTCTTCTTCACGACAGCTCCCTTTCTGTCCACACTACGGGTCATGTGGTGGTTGCAACCTGCAGCATCTTACACATCATGAGCAGGTCAGATATAAGCAGGAAACACTGCAACAATTAATGGATAAAATAGCGGGTCAGAAGATTCGTTTGGCTCCACCGGTTACTGATGGAGAAAGGGGATACCGTCGCCGGGCAAGGTTAAGTCTGAAGTGGGACCCAAAAAAGAAAAAACTTGCGTTTGGTTTTCGCAAGAAACAAAGTAATCATATTATCAATGTGTCAGAATGTGCCGTGCTGGATCCAGTGCTGGAACAATTATTGATTCCTCTGTACGAGTTGTTACAGGCATGTTCTTGCCCGGATAAACTTGGGCATTTAGAACTGATTGCCGGAAATGCTGGTCCGGTCATGCTTTTGAGAACACTCGGGCATCTGCCGGATACGGATGCAGAAAATATCCGGGCATTTGCTGTCAGGCACCATATTTCATTGTATCTGAAGCATGATTCCGGTGATCCGGAATTGTTGAGTGGGAACACGCCTGGCTATGATGAAACCGGAGTGCCTACCCTGTTTCAGCCTCATCATTTTATTCAGGTCAACCGGGCAGTGAATCAGAAAATGGTGAATCAGGCACAGGAATGGCTACAACTGAATTCTGATGACAGAGTCCTTGATTTATTCTGTGGTATTGGCAATTTCAGCCTGCCGGTTGCAAAGCAGGTGAAAGACGTTGTTGGTGTCGAAGGTATTGATGATATGGTGGCGCAGGGAAACCTGAACGCGATGCAGAATCATCTGACAAATTTAAAATTTTATCAGGCAAACCTTGAAGGAAATGTCGCTGAAAATCAGTGGGCATCGGAACGGTTTGATAAAATATTGTTAGATCCGGCAAGAGCCGGCGCTAAAGGTATAATTGATATGATTGGTCAGTTTGGCGCAGAGCGGATCGTTTATGTTTCCTGTGATCCGTCTACGCTTGCGAGGGATACACAAAGTTTATCGGGCCAGGGGTATCAGTTGGAAAAACTGGGTATGCTTGATATGTTTCCTCACACCAGTCATCTGGAATCAATGGCGTTATTTGTCAAGAGTGACTGACAAAAAGAGATTTGAAGTGACTGACTCTGACTTGAGAGAGGTTCGGGTGAACTCTGCTTTAATCGTCAGGTCGAAGCAAAATAAAACCGGGATGAAAACAGATGGTTGCGGTAAGAAGCGCACATTTAAATACTGATGAAAAATTTGAATTAGATCGGTGGGTTGAAGGCTTGGTTCAGGAGCCTGCAATTGCAGACAGGTTAAAACAAACCTACCAGCAAATAGAAAATCTGGTGGCTGATGAATCAGAAGGTCCGTTATTACTTTGGCGTGGCCGGGAGATGATCGAGATTCTGATGACCCTGTCGATGGATGAAGACACAATGGTTGCAGCTCTCCTTTTTCCGATCGTCACGTATGGACTGCTGGATCATGAAACTTTAGAAGAACGCTACGGCAAAGAAATTATCAAATTAATCGATGGTGTTGAGGAAATGGCTGCCATCGGTCAGTTGAATGTTTCTTTGCAAGGTGGTGAAGCATCGGCTCAGGTGGATAATGTTCGCCGGATGCTGCTTGCCATGGTGGATGATTTTCGTTGTGTCGTGATTAAACTGGCGGAGCGGATATGTAACCTGCGTGAAGTTAAATCACAGCCTGATGAATTACGTCGTCAGGCTGCAAAAGAGTGTGCGAATATCTATGCGTCGCTTGCAAACCGTCTGGGTATCGGTCAGCTGAAATGGGAAATGGAAGATTATGCCTTTCGTTATCAGCAACCAGATACTTACAAGCAAATTGCGAAACAGTTGTCCGAAAGACGGATTGTGCGTGAACAATACATTCATGATTTTGTTGAAGATTTAACTCAGGAAATGACGACTTCAGGTATTGCGGCTGAAGTCAGTGGCCGTCCTAAGCACATCTACAGTATCTGGCGCAAAATGCAGAAGAAGAATCTGGCATTTGATGAACTTTTTGATGTGCGGGCGGTGCGGATCATTGCTGATAAATTACAGGATTGCTATGCAGCGCTTGGTGTGGTCCATACAAAGTATAAGCATTTGCCCAGTGAATTTGATGATTATGTGGCCAACCCTAAACCGAACGGCTATCAGTCCATCCATACGGTGATTTTAGGTCCGGAAGGGAAGACCATTGAGATTCAGATCCGAACCCGGCAAATGCATGAGGAATCTGAATTAGGCGTTGCAGCACACTGGAAATATAAAGAAGGCAGTTCTGCTGGTCATCGTGGCTATGATGAAAAAATCACCTGGCTGCGCAAATTACTCGACTGGCAGGAAGAGATGTCGGATTCCGGTGAAATGCTGGACGAGCTTCGTAGTCAGGTTTTTGATGATCGTGTGTATGCCTTTACGCCAAAAGGTGAAGTTGTCGATCTGCCTATGGGCGCGACCCCACTGGACTTTGCCTATCATATTCACTCTGAAGTCGGTCACCGCTGTATTGGTGCGAAAGTCGGCGGGCGTATCGTTCCGTTCACTCATCGCTTAACGATGGGTGATCAGGTTGAAATTATCACGTCGAAAGAACCGAATCCATCTCGTGATTGGCTCAATCCCGCCTCGGGCTTTGTCCACTCAGGACGTGCCCGGGCCAAGATTAATGCCTGGTTCAGGAAACAGAGCAGGGAAAAGAATCTGGAAGCGGGAAGGGAAATTCTCGAAACTGAACTGGGGAAAATCGGAGCCACGCTGAAAGATGCTGCAGAATATGCCCTGAAGCGATTTAATGTGAATTCTCCGGATGAGCTGTACGTTGGTATTGGTAGTGGTGATTTAAGAATTAATCAGATTATCAATCATATCAATGCGCTGGTCAATAAACCGACTGCTGAAGAAGAAGACCAGCTGGCACTGGAGAAGCTTCAGGAAAAAGAAGATAAAACGCCCCCGACATCAGCTCCGGGTAAAGATGCAGTTGTTGTAGAAGGTGTTGATAATCTGATGACTCATCTGGCCCGTTGTTGCCGGCCTATTCCCGGCGATGAAATCAAGGGATATATCACGCAGGGAAGGGGAATTTCGGTTCACCGGAGTGATTGTGAGCAACTTGAAGAGCTTCGGCATCATGCGCCTGAAAGAATTATTGATACCGTCTGGGGACGTGGGCTGCTGGGATCTTATGTACTGACCGTCCGGGTTGAGGCGATGGAAAGAAGTGGATTGCTCAAAGATATCACTACACTGCTGGCGAATGAGAAAATTAAAGTGACCAGTATGAAAAGCCGGACAGATCACAAGCGTCAGCTCATCTATATGGATTTTGACCTTGAACTGACCAGTGTTGAAGTACTGAGCCGGGTTTGTCTGCGGATAGAGCAGACAAAAGATGTCTTGTCGGTAAAACGGCTGGGATAATCATTGATGAAGATGAAAAAGCGAGGTTTACCTCGCTTTTTCTTTGAGTAAGCAGGGAATATATGTCACATCCAATTGAACAACTGAAACAAATCATGGCAAAGCTGAGAGATCCGGAATCAGGATGTCCCTGGGATTTGAAGCAGAGCTTTGAAACAATTGTGCCGCATACCATAGAAGAAACATACGAAGTGGTGGATGCGATTCACGCGGGTGACTGGGACAATCTGAAAGAAGAACTGGGTGATTTTATTTTTCAGGCAATTTTCTATTGCCAGCTTGCTCAGGAGCAGGGATTGTTTGACTTTGATGATGTGATTTGTGGCGTTAACGAAAAGCTGATCAGGCGACATCCTCATGTTTTTGGCGATCTGAAAGCTAAGGATGAAACTGAGATAAATGCCAACTGGGATAAGATCAAAGCGGCAGAGAAGCAACAGGCCGGAAAAACAGAACAAAGTATTCTGGATACGGTGCCTGCTTCTTTACCAGCATTGAGCAAAGCGAATAAGTTACAATCCCGTTGTGCAAAGTTTGGTTTTGACTGGGATACCCTGCCGCCGGTTGTGGCAAAAGTTCAGGAGGAACTGGAAGAGGTGATGGCCGAGGTGAATCATGCTCAGCCGGATCAGGAGAAGATTGAATCAGAACTCGGGGATTTACTATTCTCAGTGGTGAATTTATCACGACATCTGAAATGTCATCCCGAAACTGCGCTGAACCGCTCTAACCACAAATTTATCCGCCGTTTTAAAGGTGTGGAAGCTATCGCCCGGATGAAGAATAAATCTGTCAGTGATCTGACTCTTTCAGAGCTTGATGCGATGTGGGAGCAGGTTAAAGCCGGAGAATCAGCAACTCCGGATATCTCTGAGTGACACTATGAAAAACGATCACTCAGACATATCTGATGGGACCTTTTCATTTGAAAAATAATGTGCGATATCTGTATAACTGGTCCGGATGTGCTCAATCAGCAGCCGGACTTTATTTTGAGGCTGCCGTGTGAAAGGGTAAACTGCATAAACGCCCAGCTGTTTTCCTGCCTGATGTGGAAATAGTTCAGTCAGCAGGCCTTGTCGTAAATCCTGATAGACTAGGCACCGCGGTACATAAGCGATACCGTATCCACTCAATACCGCTTTTCTGAGTGCGACCGCATTATCGGTTGATAAATTACCAGCGACCCGGATGAAATAGCGTTGTCGCTGATGAATAAATTCCCATTCATTTGCTCCGGTTGTCTGACCCGTATAAAGCAGGCAGTTATGATGGACCAAATCAGCCGGCTGGCTTAATTCTTCCGCTTGTTTAAGATATTCCGGTGAAACACAGACGACCCATTGTGAATTCAGAATATGTCGGGCAATCAGTGTTGAGTCTTCCAGATTGTTTGTCCGGATGACCAGATCGTAACCGTCTTCCACCAGATCGACAAATTGATTATTCAGAGACATGTCGACAGTTAATCCTGGATTCATCTGACAAAATTCGGCGACTGAATCTGCTAAAAGTAATTCTCCTGAGATCGTCGGGACTGACATTTTGATATGTCCTGTGACCCGTTCACCATATCCGGCGACGGAGTTGACTGCTTCCTGAGTCGCCGCCCGGACATTTCTTGCACCATGAAGCAATACTCTGCCTGCTTCTGTCAACGTGAGTTTCCGCGTGGTTCTGTACAGAAGTTGAACCCCTAACTCCTCCTCCAGATGTTTAATATGCTTGCTGACCACTGAATTAGTCAGATTATATTTGGCTGCAACTTTACTGAAGCTTCCCAGCTCGACTACAGAAGAAAATAAAATTAAATCATCAGCTTTCATAAATGGTTTTTGTATTTGATTATGGAATTTTGAGAATGAATCATTTTCATTATTTCTCTGTTTCTCCACCAAAGAAAAGGATAAAGTTACCGTGCATTTAATGATATTTGATGCATATCAAAGTGAACGAAAGTAATTATCTGAAAACAATATTAATTTCAGCTTAAACATTGCCATTATTTATGTGTTACTCCCCCTAACTCTTTTATCTGTCAGGTTATTTCCTGAAAATGAATAATGGCCTTTATTTTTTCTGAGGAGGTAATGATGCGTATTTACCCCGCAAAGCCTGAAAAGGTCTATTTCTACTCAACCTGCTTAGTCGACCTCTTTGACCCGGAGGCTGGTTTAAGCGCCATGGCTTTATTGAAGCAGCAAGGCATTGACGTCATTTATATTGAAAAGCAGACGTGTTGCGGGCAACCAGCTTATACCTCCGGGTATGATGATGAAGCCAGAGACATTGCTCAGCATCAAATGGCACTTTTTCCCCAACCTTATCCGGTGATTGTTCTTTCCGGTTCATGTGGCGGCATGATGCATCAGCATTATCAGCGTTTATTCAAAGATCACCCTCTGGAATCAGAAGTAAAGGCTTTTTGTGACAGAGTCTTTGAGCTAACGGAATTTTTGGTCAATGTCTGCCATGCACGATTCAAAGACAATGGTAAGCCCACATCAGTCGTCATGCATACCTCATGTTCAGCGCGGCGTGAAATGAATGTTCATATCAGTGCGACCCAGCTTATCAGTCAGTTAGATAATGTAGAGCTGAAAATTCAGGATTATGAGAGTGATTGTTGTGGGTTTGGTGGCACATTTGCAGTGAGGCATCCTCAGATATCTCAGGCTATGGTGGAAGATAAAGTGGCTCATCTGCTTTCCACTGGTGCAGAGTATCTGGTCAGTGCTGACTGGGGGTGTTTACTCAATATTAACGGTTCACTGCAATATCAGGAACAACCGTTGCAGGGTCGTCATCTGGCAACTTTTCTTCTTGAACGAACACAGGGCGCTCTATGATGACTCAATCACCTCAATTTTTTAATTTACAGGCTGAAAAAGCACTTGATGATCAACAGTTGAGAGACAACTTTCGGGGTGCAATGGATGACTTGCGAAATAAGCGTAAGAACGCATTTTCTGATCCGGAAGAAGAAGCTGTGGTTCGTAAAACAGCCGAAGGAATCCGTCAACGCTGTTTGAGTAAATTACCTGCACTGCTTGAACAGCTTGAAGAAAACTGCATTCGTAATGGCATTCAGGTTCATTGGGCCGAAAGCCCGTCCCAGGCGAATACAATTATTGCCGGCATTGCTCAGTCCCACCAGGCAAAACATATTATCAAAGGTAAATCCATGGTGAGTGAAGAAGTTGATCTCAACCACGAGATGGAGAAGCTTGGTATTGAATGTCTCGAAAGTGACATGGGAGAGTTTATCATCCAGCTGGACGGAGACAAACCATCGCATATCATCATGCCTGCGATTCACAAAAATAAGCAGCAGGTGAGTGATACATTTGAACAACATTTGCCTGATTTTACCCCGACAACCGATGTTGATGAACTGATACAGGCGGCCCGCCGGTATCTGAGAGAAAAATTTTTACGGGCTGATATTGGTTTATCCGGGGTTAACTTTGCGGTTGCTGAAACCGGGACACTTTGCCTGGTAGAAAATGAAGGGAACGGAAGAATGTCTACAACTATTCCGGATGTTCATGTGGCGATTACCGGGATAGAAAAAGTTGTTGAGTTTCTGGCTGATTTGCCACCGCTGTTAAGTGCCGTTTGTCGTTCAGGAACCGGACAGGCACTGACAACATATATCAATATGATCTCTTCTCCCCGCAGAGACGGCGAGAAAGATGGGCCGCAGGAAGTACACCTTGTGTTGCTGGATCACGGACGCAGTCAGGCTTACGCTGATACAGAATTACGCCAGACTCTGCAGTGTATCCGGTGTGGGGCATGTATGAACCATTGTCCGGTTTATGCCCGAATTGGCGGGCATGCTTATGGGACCGTTTATCCGGGGCCTATTGGTAAAATTATTTCTCCTCATCTGCTGGGTTTAAAGCCAACGAAAGATTTGATCACTGCTTCCAGTCTTTGCGGTGCATGTAGTGAGGTTTGCCCGGTCCGTATACCGATCCCGCAAATATTGATGCGTTTGCGCAGAGAGTCTAAACATTCTGCGACTGCTGCAAAACCGATGGATGGTCAGAAGTCATCATTTAAGCCTGCAGAAAAAATCGCAATGAAATCTTTTGCTTATATCGCGACCCACCCCGCCATTTATCAGCTGGGCACTAAAGCTGCAACGACATTCAGAAAATTAATGCCTGCCAATCTGGGGCCGTGGACATCCTGCCGGACTGCGCCTCAGCCTGCATCAAAATCACTGCACCAAATGATGAAGAAGCGTCATCCGGAGGATTTATGAATACAGCAAAAGATAACATATTGGCTCGTCTTCGCTCTGCCGGAGCAGTTCCGGTTCATTCTGAGTCATATTCTTCATCATCCTGGGGGGAGATGTATCAGGTAGAAAAAAATGAAATGGTGGATCATTTTCGTCAGGCGCTGACAGAAAATCATGCACAGGTCTCGGTGATTGAATTGTCTGAATTACAGGAGACGTTACAAAAACTATGTCAGGATAAGGGATGGCGCCGGGCTGTGACTGGCAATGCCGGTGCTTATCTGGAAACCATTCGTCAAGGATTATTTGCTATTGAAGTGACAGCACTTGAGCAACCCTTTGAGCGTTGGAAAAGTGAGCTTTTTCACGATGTTGATGTTGGCATCACGCATGCTGCCGCCGGTATTGCAGATACAGGTGCATTGGTTTTAAAGTCAGGTTCTGCAGAGCCCAGAACGCTTTCACTGGTGCCGCCTTGTCATGTTGCGGTGCTGCGCCAGTCTGATTTGTTTGCCAGTCTGAGTCAGGTGATGGTACAGCAGCAGTGGTCAGAGGAGATGCCGACGAATCTATTATTGATTTCCGGCCCATCGAAAACAGCCGATATTCAAAGAACATTAGCGTATGGTGCGCACGGACCTGCAGAGTTAGTGGTAATTATTTTGTCCGATCAGTAATGTTCCTGATGGCGTTAAATATTTGAATTTACCTGAAGTTGGTTTATCTTATGGCTGCATTGAAGCAGCCATAATTTTAATGCAGTTAATCCGGAAGAAAAGTTGAGCTGATATGATTTGTAGCTCGGAAAAAATGAACTACAGTATTAGAAAACGCTCTAAAGGATTTGATTTGAAGCAAAAAATAAAAAATCGTTCTGTGATAGGTTTCACGTTGTGGTGGTCATGGTGATCTGGTATATTTATATCCCGTCCAGAAAAAACTCATTTCCCTCATTCAACCAATTTCAGGTTAAACATGACGACAAAGTATATTTTTGTGACTGGCGGGGTTGTATCCTCTCTAGGTAAAGGTATTGCAGCAGCATCGCTTGCAGCTATTTTAGAAGCGCGTGGTCTTAAAGTGACCATTATGAAGCTTGATCCTTATATTAATGTGGATCCCGGTACGATGAGTCCGACACAGCACGGTGAAGTTTTTGTGACGGAAGACGGTGCTGAAACTGACTTGGATTTGGGTCACTACGAGCGCTTTATCCGTACCAAAATGACGAAGCGGAATAACTTTACTGCGGGTCGGGTCTATGCGGATGTCTTGCGCAAAGAACGTCGTGGTGATTACCTTGGTGCGACGATTCAGGTGATTCCTCATATCACTAATGCGATTAAAGATCGTATCGTGGCTGGTGCCGAAGGTCACGATGTCGCTATTGTTGAAATTGGTGGTACGGTTGGTGACATTGAATCACTTCCTTTTATGGAAGCAATTCGTCAGCATGCGGTTGAAATTGGCCGTGAAAATGCACTCTTTATGCATTTGACTCTGGTGCCTTATCTGGCCGCAGCCGGAGAAGTGAAAACCAAGCCAACACAACATTCCGTGAAAGAATTACTGTCTATCGGTATTCAGCCAGATATTCTGGTATGCCGTTCAGACCGCATTATCCCTGCGAATGAACGTAAGAAAATCGCGCTTTTCTGTAATGTGCCGGAAAAAGCCGTCATCTCAATGAAAGACGTTGATTCTATCTATAAAATTCCCCAGTTGATCCGATCACAGGGTCTGGATGATTTGGTTTGTGCCAGATTTGGTATTCAGGCACCTGAGGCTGATCTTTCTGAATGGGAGCAGGTGATCTATGAAGAAGCCAATTCGATCGGCGAAGTGACCATCGGAATGGTGGGTAAATATATTGCGCTGCCTGATGCTTATAAGTCAGTGAATGAAGCATTAAAACATGCCGGCTTGAAAAACCGTTTAAGCGTGCATATTAAGTACGTAGATTCTCAGGATCTGGAAACGAAAGGCACGGAAGTTCTTGAAGGCTTAGATGCAATTCTGGTTCCCGGAGGTTTCGGAGACCGGGGGATTGAAGGGAAAATCCTGGCTGCTAAATATGCCCGTGAAAATAAAGTGCCATATTTAGGTATTTGTCTGGGGATGCAGGTGGCGTTGATTGACTATGCACGCCATGTCGCCGGTATGGAAGGGGCGCACTCGACCGAATTTTGTAAAGAGACTCAGTTCCCTGTTGTCGGATTGATTACCGAATGGGTTGATGCTGAGGGGAACGTGGAGGAGCGTTCAGAGAAATCTGATTTAGGCGGCACGATGCGTCTTGGTTCTCAGCTTTGTCACCTGGAAGAAGGGACTAAAGTGAATCAGATGTACGGAAGCAAGACGATTCATGAGCGTCACCGTCATCGTTATGAAGTAAACAATTTACTGCGGCCTGAGATTGAAAAAGCAGGATTGAAAGTGTCTGGCTTATCGGCGGATAAAAAGTTGGTTGAAGTGATTGAGAACCCGGACCATCCATGGTTTGTTGCTTCTCAGTTCCACCCTGAATTTACATCAACGCCGCGGGATGGCCATCCGTTATTTACCGGATTTATAAAAGCTGCTGGTGAATATCAGCGCAGTAATATTGATGAGTAAAAGGACAAGGGTCATCGGGTTCAATCACCCGGTTACCTGCTAATTTGACATTTAAATTCAAAGAGAGGAAACATTAATGTCTAAGATCGTTAAAGTTCTGGGTCGTGAAATCATTGATTCTCGCGGTAATCCAACTGTCGAAGCAGAAGTTCACCTGGAAGGCGGTTTCGTAGGTATGGCTGCTGCACCATCTGGTGCATCAACTGGTTCTCGTGAAGCGCTGGAATTGCGTGATGGCGATAAGTCACGTTTCCTGGGTAAAGGCGTATTAAAAGCAGTTGAAGCTGTCAACGGTCCTATCGCTGAAGCTTTGGTTGGTAAAGATGCAAAAGCACAAGCTGACATCGACCAAGTGATGATCGACTTAGATGGCACTGAAAACAAATCAAAATTTGGTGCAAACGCAATTTTGGCTGTATCTCTTGCAAATGCGAAAGCAGCTGCTGCTGCGAAAGGTCTGCCGCTTTATGAGCACATTGCAGAATTAAACGGTACTCCGGGTCAGTTTTCTATGCCTTTACCAATGATGAACATCATCAACGGTGGTGAGCACGCAGATAACAACGTTGATATCCAGGAATTCATGATTCAGCCTGTTGGCGCAAAAACTCTGAAAGAAGCACTGCGTATCGGTGCTGAAGTATTCCACAACCTGGCAAAAGTTCTGAAAGGTAAAGGTCTGAACACAGCTGTTGGTGATGAAGGTGGTTTTGCGCCTAACCTTGAGTCTAACGCTGCTGCACTGGCTGCTATCAAAGAAGCTGTTGAAAAAGCAGGCTATGTTCTGGGTAAAGATGTAACGTTGGCGATGGACTGTGCTGCTTCTGAGTTCTACGACAAAGAAGCTGGTAACTACAACATGAAAGGCGAAGGTAAAATCTTCACTTCTGAAGAGTTCAACCTTTACTTGCAAGAGCTGGCTAACCAGTACCCAATCGTTTCTATCGAAGATGGTCTTGACGAGTCTGACTGGGATGGCTTCAAGCACCAGACTGAACTTCTGGGTAACAAACTGCAATTGGTTGGTGACGACCTGTTTGTAACCAACACCAAGATCCTGAAAGAAGGTATCGAGAAAGGTGTTGCGAACTCTATCCTGATTAAATTCAACCAGATCGGTTCTCTGACTGAGACTCTGGCTGCAATCAAGATGGCTAAAGACGCTGGCTATACAGCGGTTATCTCTCACCGTTCTGGTGAAACAGAAGATGCAACAATTGCTGATCTTGCTGTTGGTACTGCTGCAGGTCAAATTAAAACTGGTTCGATGAGCCGTTCTGACCGTGTTGCTAAGTACAACCAGTTGATCCGTATTGAAGAAGCGCTGGGTGAACGTGCGCCATTCAACGGTTTGAAAGAAGTGAAAGGTCAGGCTTAATTGTTTAACCTGATGTGAAAAAAGCGCCTTTGATAAGGCGCTTTTTTAGTGTCTGTTGGTTGCATCCAATATGTCCGGATGCCCCTTTATTTTTTTTGATTGTTATCTGTCGATTGTCCGCAATAGCGAGCATCTTCCATTTCTTTCCTGGTGGCTTCGGTTCTTCTCCGGTTCAATTCCTCCCTGATTGCTTTCCCCTGAAACCCGGCTTTGACTATTTCCTGAATATTGATTGCCTGTGCCGCTTTGTAAGCTCTTTCTGCTAATTCCTTTTGTGGGTATGCTTTCTCGTCACATTGCGCTCTTCCCTGAAAATCAGCCTGGCAGCACAGCAACATATCATTCAATCGCTGTGGCTTTCTCCAGACATCGACTTGATTGAGAATTGTTAAAATGGCTTCTGCTTCTAATTCTTCAATCTGATGGATACCAGAATGGTGCTCGCAGACCAGCAATGCTAAATCACGATATTCCGTTGGCGTTTTAATTCTTTCACAGAGTGATTGAATCTGTTTTAGTCCGGTTTGTTGGGTATTTTTATGGAAAAAGCATTCATTTTCAGGCGCTATACCTTTCCCTGAATCATGCACGATGGCTGCGAATCTGACCGGAAGAGAGTCAGTCAGCGCCGCCGCTTTTTTAGCAACCCTTAACACATGATTCCCGGTTCCTGTTCCCGGGTGTGATTTTTGTGGTTCCGGGACATCAAACAATGGATCGATTTCCGGAAAAATAACAGCAAGTGCGCCACACTCCCGGAGCACCGACAGGAATATCTGTGGGTTTTCTGTTGCAAGGGCTTTAGTGAACTCCAGCCAAACACGTTCCGGAGTCAGATGGGCGAGCTCACCTGACCTGGCCATTTGTTTCATTAGCGCCATTGTTTCAGGCGCAACCGTAAATTGGAGACTAGCCAGTTTTGCTGCAAACCGGGCGACTCTGAGTACTCTGACCGGGTCTTCTGCAAATGCGTCTGATACATGACGGAGAGTGCGGGTGTTTATATCCTGCTTCCCCTGATATGGGTCGATCAGGGAACCCTGTTTTGTTTTTGCAATGGCATTGATGGTTAAGTCGCGACGCATCAGATCATCTTCAATGCTGACATCCGGCGCAAAAAAGCAATCAAACCCTTTATAACCGGTGCCTGATTTTTTTTCTGTTCTTGCCAGTGCGTATTCTTCTTTCGTTTTCGGGTGTAAGAATACCGGGAAGTCTTTTCCGACGGGGAGATACCCCAGTGCTTTCATTTCTTCCGGTGTACTGCCGGTGACAACCCAGTCCCGGTCATGCACCTGAATACCAAGTAAGCTGTCCCGGACAGCCCCACCAACAAGATAAATCTGCATGCTGAATCCTGCATTCCTGGTTGAGGTATAAAACACAAAAAGGCCATCACTTGTGGCCTTTTGGTCGTAAAACGTTTCACTTTATACCCAGTCTGAACGGGACTTTTTACGTTTAGGTACGATGTGAGGAAGTAACATACCAAACAGAATGCCAGCAAAAGCGACGCCGCCACCATACATGAAATACTTCATTAGTAAATCTTCTTCCTGAGTATCAAGCTTGGCTCTGAGCTGACGGACTTCACTTTGAGATGTCGTCAGTTTCTGGCTGATTTCACTGTAATTGGTTTCGAGCTCAGATATCTGTTTATTCCGGACATTCAGTGAATCAACCAATCCGGCCTTTTCCTGATTCGTTTTTTTCTCAGCATCAGCGAGCAGTTGCTTCACGTTGGCCAGCTCTTCTTCAAGCCGGGGCAAACGTGAAGCCATACTTTCGGTTGATGTAATGAATTTATTCTGAACCCAGCCTTTGCGCCCGCGGGTATCAACAACTTCACTATACCCGGTCTCTTTGTTGGACTTAATCAGCTGAATTTTTTCACCGGCATCGACACTGCCTATAATTCGGTATTGGTTACTTGGACCAGAATGCATATAGGTGAATAATTTATCTGCGATATAGTAATCCCGGGCAAACGAAGGCATCGTCAGGAGAGAAAGCAGCAACATGATGATCAGTTTTTTCACGGTAAACCCTTAAGCGAAATATATTGGAAAGCGGAAAAGATTTTTATGAATAGTAAAAATTTTCTTGGAATGGTGCAACAATGAAGGGAGGCTTTGCCTCCCTTTATGCAAATTTGAGTTAATAATCACATGTCTCTGACAAATCATTGACAGTGTCAATCAGATAAATAGTTTTTCCAGCGCATAATAAAAGATGACAGCTAATAAAGCGCCAGCAGGCAATGTGACTATCCAGGATGCGACAATGTTACGCACGACCCCAAGGTTTAATGCTGCGATGCCTCTGGCAAAACCCACACCTAAAACGGCACCAACCAATGTTTGTGTTGTTGAGATCGGTAAACCTGTTCCGGAAGCCAGAACAACTGTACATGCTGTAGCAAGCTGTGCAGCAAAACCGCGGCTTGGGGTTAACTCTGTGATTCCCGTACCAACAGTTTTCATGACTTTATGTCCCAATGTCGCCAGACCAACAACAATACCAAAGCCACCCAGCGGT
Source organism: Vibrio aerogenes (assembly GCF_024346755.1). NCBI lineage: Bacteria > Pseudomonadati > Pseudomonadota > Gammaproteobacteria > Vibrionales > Vibrionaceae > Vibrio > Vibrio aerogenes. The sequence continues at coordinate 685,804 of NZ_AP024861.1, forward strand.
AAAATCCACCACTGAATTTCACTTTTTGCAGTGATTTCGCCCATATGTTGTACCGTTGAAACAACAGCAGATAATGGACCAATTGCGTTCGCTACATCGTTTGAGCCGTGTGCAAAAGCCATCGCACAAGCTGTAATCACCATCAGAACACTGAAAATGCTTTCTACGCTGTTGAAGCTGCGATCTTCTTCCTTGTCTGAGAACTTCTTAAAGATGTAAATGTATCCGCCAACCATGATGATCGCTGAGACAAACATAGCCCAAAGCCATGCTTCAGGTGTTGTTAAGTGCAGACCTACATGCTTCAGGCCTTTCTTGATGGTGACCAAAGCAATGACCATGGTAGTAATGAACATATATATCGGTACAAAGCGCTTGGCATTCATCAGAGGATTTTCTGTATCAAATATCAACCGCTGTGCACTGACAAAAATAATATAGGCAAAAAAGCCCGAGATGACCGGTGTAATAATCCAGCTGCCAACGATGCCCTGAACTGAGGCCCAGTCAACAGCATCTGTGCCTATTGTGACACACGCAAAACCAATAATTGCACCGATGATTGAGTGAGTTGTAGAAACCGGCCAACCCATATACGAAGCCAGTAATAACCATGTTCCGGCAGCCAGCAGAGATGACATCATGCCGAAGACCAGAATATCCGGCTGGCTGATAAACAAATCGGTTTCAATTACGCCTTTGCGAATTGTATCCGTCACTTCGCCACCAGCGAGATAAGCACCGGCGAATTCGAAAATCATCGCAATGAAAATAGCTTGTTTTACGGTCAGAGCTTTAGAACCGACAGAGGTGCCCATAGCATTTGCAACATCATTTGCACCAATACCTATGGCCATAAGAAATCCGAAGACTGCTGCAACAAGGACCAAAATAGTGCCGTAATTTGCAAGGATATCCATTGTAATACCTAGTTATTTTAACAAGCGGAGCACGCGACTTGTTTGTACGTCCCGTTCTGCGACCGAGACACACTTAACTCTCGACTATGTTGTCAGTCTCATGCTCTTTGTTATGGTTGATTGATTGGTCAGGAACGGGACAGCATCAGCTCTAAACGTGCGCCTACCCGCTGAGCTTGATCGGCAATACCACCCATCCACTCAATGATTTTGTATAAGAACATGACATCTATTGGGTTATATTTTGACTCAATAGACATAAGTTGTTGGCGTAACTGAATTTGCATTGCATCAGTGTCATCTTCGATGACATCAAGTTGATTGATCATCTCTGCAACAAGCGTTACTTCCCGTCCCTTAAACCCGGTTTCGAGCAGCTCATCCAGTTCACTGATCACCTTTTGAGCCTGATTAGCTGCATCAAGGCATCGCTTGACATAATCAATGAAACTACTTTGAAGTGGTTCAGGAATGACAAGCTGACGACCGTAAACCCGGCCTGTGATGTCTTTTGCAAGATTCGCCAGTTTATCCTGCTGAGTCAGCAGTTCAAGCATATCGGTCCTGTCGACCGGCAGGAAAAGTCCCCGGGGAAGTTTCAGACGAATCTCCCGTTTCAGGACGTCTGCTTCTTTTTCCAGGTGAGAAATTTGCGCGCGAATCTCTGAAGCTTTTTCCCAATCATCCTGAAAGGTGACTTCGAAAAAATTGACCAGGTGAGAACAACACTCACTCACACACACAACATGTCTTTGCAAAGGCTTTATTGGGGACTTTGCAAATAACCCCATAATTGTATTCATTGGCATGTTAACGTCATCCAGACTTATAACCTTCAAAAAATGTTCAACAAACGTTAATCGTGGTGAAATGTTGAACATTGGCTATAGAGGCGCGCATGTTAACTCATTACTTCGTGCTTTAAAACTGTTTTAGATCACGAATGATGTGATATTTCCTTCTTGCCCATGTGCTCAATTGGCAATATCCTGTGGCTATCTGCCACGAAAGGTATTGTTATGGAAACCGAGATAGAACTGAAGTTTTTTGTTTCTCCTGAATATTCAGAGATTTTAAAGCGTAAAATTTCTGAAGCGAAAGTACTTCAGCACAGTTGTCGTGAACTGCAAAATACTTATTTTGATACACACGATAACTGGTTACGCCAACATGATACAGGGCTTAGGATACGACGATTTGATGGAGTTTATGTTCAGACGGTGAAAACGTCGGGGCGTGTTGTCGCCGGACTTCATCAACGACCGGAATACAATGCCGAACATGACAGTAACACGCCATTATTATCTCTTCATCCTCAGGATATTTGGCCGGAAGGCCGCACAACAGAGCAAATCCAGTCTGAATTAAAACCACTATTTACAACTGATTTTACCCGCGAGCAGTGGCTGCTTGGGATGTCTGAAGGGAGTCAGATTGAAGTCGCTTTTGATCAGGGAAAAGTGATTGCCGGTGATAAAGAAGAGCCTATTTGTGAAGTTGAACTTGAGCTGAAATCGGGTCAGACAGAGGCTCTGTTTTCATTAGCACGAACAATCACAGAAGATGGTGGAGCCCGGTTGGGGATGCTCAGTAAAGCTGCAAGAGGATATCGTCTGGTTTACGGACATAAAACCGATGAGGTGCAGCCTGTTTCACTGGTTGATACGCACTATTCTGACAGTGTTGAATCCTGCTTTATTCAGTCTCTCGAGTATGCATTATCTCACTGGACTTATCATGAACAGATTTATGTAGAGCAGCATTCAATTGCGGCTTTACATGAAATAAATCATGCGATTTGCTTAACCCGGCAGGTGCTTGCGGTTTATTCTGATGTTGTACCGAAACGGGCAACGGCGATTATCCGTCAGGAATTAAAATGGCTTGAACAAGAGCTGAACTGGCTGAAACTCTCTGATTATCTGGATAATCTGCTGGAAGATAAAGGCCATGCACTACGTAAACTGGATGCGAGAAAGTTTTTAGTTGCGGAACTGAAGCGACGGCATGAAAAACTTCCATCGGTTGAGGATATGCTGAAATTGTTCCACTCTGCCCGGTACACGGCTTTAATTCTGGACCTGAACCGCTGGATTCTCAGCCGTGGTTGGCAGCCATTTCTGGATGAGAAATCTCAGGACATACTGGCTGGGGCCATTAAGCCTTTTTCTGCAGAGAAACTGGAGCAAACATGGCAGGAATTAAAGGTTGTCTTTCCAGCTGAAAAAGCACTTTCCTGTGAAGATTATCAGGCTCAACAGTATTGTTTAATGCGCAATCTGTATACAGGGATTAGTTTTGCCAGTCTCTATGATGAAGAAGAAAGACAATCTTTCAGGTTACCCTGGGCTGACTTATTACAGGGGATCGATGACTTACTTATGCTGAAACCGCTTGAAGAGCTTGTAGATAAACTTGAGGGTGAGTCTAAAGAACAGCTGCAACGTTGGGTGTCCCGTCAACAATCTTCTATTTTGCATGCCATGGAGCAAACACGAGCTATTGGTATGGAAGCTTCACCATACTGGAAAAGTCACTAATTTATCAGTTGATGGCATAAACAAATAAAAAAGAGATGATGATTTCATCTCTTTTTTATTTGTGTTTTTGTCAGTTTCATCACTATTTTACTCATTAAATCTTTTAAGGCGTGAAATAAATTACAAAATATGCAATTTATCACGCTAGAATAAATATAACATCTTTGTAAAATTTGTAAGATGTTGATCACAAACAAGTATAGAAACTTGTCGTTCTTGATGACCTTCATGCTGTTTAACCGGGAAGTCTGTTATGCTGTGTGCGGTTACATAATGAGAAGTTAATTCAAAAAAATAAATAAAATAATGCTCTTTTAATTGAGTAATACGGGTAATCAAAAAATAGGGATAAATGGAGAACTAAAATGACAATAATGGCTTTCAGGCCCTGGGAAAAGATCGTTACTGATGTCCGGCTGGTTCCTAAAATGATCATGCTGATGCTTTTCAGCACGTTATTGATCATTGCAAAACAATTATGGGATGCAAACTCATTTTATCAGGCACTGGTAGAAGTGACAAAAAGTGTAGATATTGCAGAACAACATTATGAAGCCTATCTGGTTCAGGTTGTTTGGCAGACGCTCATATTAATCATCATTTTTATTGCTCTGCTGCTTTTTGCTGCCAATATTATGTTGCGCCAGACCCGCTATATCAGTGCATCAATTCGGACCATGGCAAGTGGTGATTTATCAGAACCGGTGAATCTCGACTGTAAAGACGAATATGGCGACATTGCCCGGGAACTGGAAAAAACACGCAGTCAGTTACAGGAACTGATCAAGTTACAGGTATCAAGCTCTCAGGAGCTGGCCGGTTTGACTGAAGTGATGACAATCAGTATGTCTGAAACAAAAGAATCAGCTCAGGATGAGTTTAATGAAATTGATCAACTTGCGACGGCGATGAGTGAGATGACATCGACGGTTCATACCGTCGCAGAGCATGCGCAAAATGCTTCTGCATTAACTGAAAATGCCTCATCGGGTGCAAAAACCGGGCAGGAATTTGTGAAAGAGACTGTCTTAAAAATGCGGGATTTATCTTCAGATATTGCGGAATCTGCTGAAGCGGTCAATCAGGTAGAAGAGAGAGTCAATGCAATCAGCAGTGTCATAGGCACGATCCAGGGAATTTCGGAGCAGACCAATTTGCTGGCACTGAATGCTGCGATTGAAGCTGCCAGAGCCGGAGAAGCGGGACGTGGTTTCGCAGTCGTTGCTGATGAAGTCCGTAATCTGGCGCAGAATACGCAGCATGCGACGGTTGAAATTCAGAACATGATTGAACAGCTTCAGCAAAGTGCGGGCTCAGCGGTCAACTTGATGGAAAAGAGTGTCGTCGAAGCTGCCGATGGTGTGGCGCTGGTGACCAATGCCGGTAGTGAGCTGGACAGCATCGTGGCGCAAATTCAGCAGATAAATGATATGAATTTTCAGATTGCTTCAGCTGCGGGGCAACAAAGTAGTGTTGCGGAAGAAATGAACCAAAATCTGACTAATGTCAGAGAGCTTGTTGAAGCATCTGTGACCGTTGTCGGAGAATTGCTGGAAACCTCTGAAATTATGCAGGGAAATGCCGAAGAGCTGGATGGCAAAATCTCTTCTTTTAAAGTGTGAATACGCCTTGTATTCGTGTCTGAAACGCCCATTTATCATGGGCGTTTATTGTTTTATATCCAGTCAATTTTCGCTGAACGTACATCTTGAGGTCATTTGGATAAAAAAATAATCTATCATGACAATGGATTGCCCCGATCTGGCTTATCAATTGAATAGATGGCGGATCGTGGCAAAGACAAGATTTGCGTTATCCGTACAAACAAAGGCCATTTATGCAATTATCACCTCAACTAAGAGCGCTATCTGACAAAAACTATCTGCAATTAACCGAAAAGTATCCTGAAGTCATGGAATGGCAAGATGATTTACTTGAACAACTCAGATATGTGCTTGGGTTGAGTGACTTTATTTTTGATGCTTTGATTCGGGATGAACAGCTTTGCAGGGAATTTCCTTCTGTCATCGCAGACTCTTCCCGTTTGCATCAATACCGTGAACAGCTTCAATCCATCCTGGCTCTGGTTTCTGAAGAACAGGCAGGTTATCCGTTACTACGCCATTATCGTAACCGGGAAATGGTTTACATCGCATGGCGGGATTTTCTCGGAAACTGGACGCTTCAGGAAAGTCTTTCTCACCTTTCGGCATTGGCTGAGGCGATGATTTTTGAAGTGTATCAGTGGCAATATAAATTATGTTGTGATTCATGGGGAACGCCATGTGATGCCCAGGGAGAAGCGCAGCCGATGCTTATCATTGGAATGGGGAAACTGGGAGGTGCGGAACTGAACTTTTCTTCTGATATCGATTTAATTTTTACCTACCCTGAAAATGGTGAAACTCAGGGAGCACGTAAGTCTCTTTCAAATGCTCAGTTTTTTACCCGTTTAGGTCAGCGAATTATCAAAAGCCTGGACCAACATACCGCGGATGGCTTTTGTTATCGCGTGGATATGCGGTTGCGGCCATTTGGTGACAGCGGACCACTGGTGATGAGTTTTGCTGCGCTTGAAGATTATTACCAGGAGCAGGGAAGGGAGTGGGAACGTTATGCGATGGTGAAGGCCCGTGTCATGGGGCGGGAAATGTACGCCTGTTACCGACAACTTCGTCAGATGTTGCGGCCATTTGTCTTTCGTCGTTATATTGATTTTAGTGCAATTCAGGCGCTGCGCCGGATGAAAGCCATGATTCAAAGTGAGGTCCGCCGGCGTGGTCTGACCAACAATATCAAGCTTGGCGCTGGCGGAATTCGTGAAATCGAATTTATTATCCAGTCATTTCAGCTGATTCGCGGAGGCCGTGAACCCACGCTTCGTCGCCGGGGATTAGCCGAAACTTTGGATGCGATTGAATCTCTTGGTTTACTCAGTTCTCATGAAGCAGAACATTTAAGGAATGCGTATCAGTTTCTCCGCCGGCTGGAAAATTTACTTCAGGCAATTGCAGATAAACAAACACAGACACTGCCCGACGACCTGCTTTCACAAATTCGTTTGGTGACAGCAATGAACCTTGATTCATGGGAAGATTTGCTACAAAAAACAGAGCAGCATATGTCGCGTGTGAATCAGGTTTTCATTCATCTTATTGGCGAAGATGAACATGCTCCGGATTGCCCGGTTGCCGGTGTTTATTGTGAGTTGTGGAATATGGCTGGCCGCCCTGAAGTGATTGATGAAATTGTTGCTCAGGAGTTTGATGGTGCTGAACAAGCTGAAATCAAAGAGACTATTTGTGGATTTAAATCGGATCTGGCCAGAAAAACATTAGGTCCCAGAGGCAGGGAAGTACTGACTCACCTGATGCCCAAAGTATTTCAGGCGATTTTTTCTCATCCTGATTCACGATTTGGGTTACCCCGGGTTTTATCGTTTTTACAAAAAATCGTTACCCGGACAACGTATCTTGAACTCCTTGATGAGTATCCGGGGGCTCTGATGCAACTGGTGAAATTATGTACCGCCAGCCCGATGATTTCACAGCAGCTTAGCCGTTATCCGGTCCTGCTGGATGAGTTGCTTGATCCGCAACATTTGTATAATCCGGTTCCTCTGGCGCATTACAGGCATGAGTTACGCGATTTTCTGGCCCGTATTCCTGAAGATGATATGGAACAGCAAATGGAAGCGTTGCGACAGTTTAAGCAAATCTGTTTGCTCCGGATTGCGGCCGCTGATATTGCGGGTGTCCTTCCCGTCATGAAAGTAAGTGATCACTTAACTTATCTGGCTGAAGCGATTGTTGAAGCGGTCGTTCAGCAGGCATGGAAGCAACTGACAGAAAAATATGGTGAACCCACTCATCTGCGTCAGCGTGAGGGAAATGGGTTTGCGGTGATTGGTTATGGCAAAGTCGGTGGATGGGAATTGGGGTACAACTCTGATCTTGACCTTGTTTTCATGCATGATTGTCCTTCCGACGTATATACTGACGGGCAAAAGGAAATCGATGGACGCCAGTTTTATTTGCGTCTTGCTCAGAGAATTATTCACATATTTTCTGTCCGGACTGCTTCCGGAATTCTATATGAGGTAGACACCCGTCTCCGGCCATCCGGAGCTTCTGGTCTGTTGGTCACCACAGTCGATGCATTCAGAGAATATCAGAATCAGGAGGCCTGGACCTGGGAGCATCAGGCTCTGGTCCGTACCCGGGTGATTTATGGTGATTCAGAACTGAAAGCTGCTTTCTCTGGAGTACGCCATCAGGTATTGAGTATGACGAGAGATGAATCTGAGCTGAAAAAAGAAGTGGTCAATATGAGAGATAAAATGCGACAGCATTTATCTGCTAAAAAATCCGGGCGCTTTATGATTAAACAAGATCCGGGCGGAATTACTGATATTGAATTTCTGGCTCAGTATCTTGTATTGCGCTATAGCGCGGAGTATCCCTCACTGACAGACTGGTCGGATAATGTCCGGATTTTTGAGTCACTGATGACGGTGAATCTTATAGATCAGACACAGGCTCAGAGGTTGACTGAAGCCTACACCACTTTACGGGATCAAATTCACCGGCGTAATTTGTTAAATCTCGATGCGGATGTCAAAGAAGATAAACTGCTGCCGGAAAGAGAGTCTGTGATTCATGCATGGAAACAGTGGTTTGAAGAACCCAGGTCAACAACCCCTGACGATAGCCTGGATAATTGACGTATATCAGATGTTAAACTAATTGAATTACAAAGATTTTTAACTGAAAGTTCAGAACGACAGACTGTAGTGACACAGTTTAGCCGGGAATCCGGCTGTGATAGACTGTGCAACATAGATGACAATGGAGAGAATTGATGAAGCCCATTCTACCTGATTACAGCCAGGCCGGAGTATTAATTGTTGGTGATGTGATGTTGGATCGCTATTGGTATGGGCCAACCGGGCGGATTTCACCAGAGGCACCGGTGCCGGTTGTGAAAGTAGAGAATAATGAAGAGCGTCCCGGTGGTGCTGCGAATGTTGCGATGAATATCGCATCTCTGGGTGGACATGCGAACATTATCGGATTAACCGGCGATGATGAACCCGCATCTGTGTTAAGTGAAAAGCTGACATCACTCAATGTGAATTGTGATTTTGTGGCTTTAAAAGATTACCCGACAATCACTAAATTACGGGTTTTAAGCCGCGGACAGCAACTCATCCGGCTTGATTTTGAAGATAAGTTCCAAAATACCGATCCTGAACTGATTCTTTCCCGGATGGAGAAAAAACTGCCAGATGTCAAATCGGTCGTTTTGTCTGATTATGCGAAAGGGGCATTAGAACATGTGCAGCACTTCATTCAAAAAGCCCGTCAGGCCGGTGTGCCGGTATTTATCGATCCCAAAGGGGCTGATTTTGAACGATATCGTGGCGCAACACTTTTAACGCCCAATATGACAGAGTTTGAACTGGTTGTTGGTAAAGTCGCCTCTGAGGAAGAGTTGGTTGAAAAGGGCCTTGAGCTGATCAAAACCTATGATTTTGAAGCATTGCTGGTCACCCGCAGTGAACATGGGATGACACTGTTGAGACGTGATGAAGCCCCTTTTCATTTGCCGACGCAGGCGAAGGAAGTCTACGATGTAACAGGTGCCGGAGATACAGTTATCTCTGTTCTGGCTGCATCTGTCGCTGCCGGAAAACCACTCGATGAGGCATGTGCTCTGGCAAATGCAGCGGCTGGTGTTGTGGTTGGAAAACTGGGAACCTCAACGGTTTCTACCATTGAACTCGCTGAGGCTGTTAACGGCAGTCAGGATACTGATTTTGGTGTGATTAATGAGAAATCACTGATTGAGGTCGTGAAAAAAGCTCAGGCCTGTGGTGAAACCGTTGTGATGACCAATGGTTGTTTTGATATTCTTCACGCCGGACATGTCTCTTACCTGAATCATGCTGCCAGCCTGGGTGATCGTTTGATTGTCGCCGTCAATACGGATGACTCCGTAAAACGTTTGAAAGGTCCGGGACGTCCGGTGAACACGACTGAACGCCGCATGGCTGTGCTGGCAGGTTTAGGTGCGGTCGACTGGGTTGTTCCATTCAGTGAAGATACACCACAGCGGTTGATTGCATCAGTACTGCCGGATTTATTAGTGAAAGGTGGCGATTATCGTCCTGAAGAAATAGCAGGCGGAAAAGAAGTGATTCAGGCGGGGGGAGAAGTCCGGGTACTTAATTTTGAAGATGGATGTTCAACGACTGAGATTATCAATGCCATCAAAGGTGAGGTCAGTTAGTCGCCGTTTTACCTGAAACAAGTTTGTTGTGCTTCAGCACTTGCTGTGCAGTTTGTTTGCTCCACCAGACACATCCAGATGATCCGTTTATTTTCCAGATTGGTATAAGCGGAATTAGTATCAATTGTTTTCTGTTTTCGTCAATAAAAAGCCAGTCTTTCGACTGGCTTTTTAGTTTAAAATCAGGAAAGTTATTTATTTCTTCAGTCCTGCATTGATATCAACGATATCCTGTTCGTTCAGTGTACCGACAGACTGTCTCAGTTGTAATACACTGATAATATAATCATAACGTGCATCAGAAAGGTTTTTCTTCGCATTATAAAGTCTGCGGGTTGAATCCAGAACATCAACGATAGTCCGGGTTCCCACTTCAAACCCTGCTTCGGTTGCCTGCAAAGCTGATTTTGCAGATATCAGTGCCTGGTTATAAGCACGTATTGCGCCAATCGATGCATTAATATTGTTATAATTTGCCCTGACACTTTTCACAACACTCCGGTAAGTCGCTTCAAGTTGTTCACTTGCCTGAACCAAACCGTATTCTGCCTGTTTAGTCTCTGATGTAATTCTTCCACCTGTATACAAAGGCACAGATAAATCTAATCCCAGACTTAAATTATTAGCAGGATCATAAACATCATAATAAGTGTTTTTATCGTTGTACTCTTTCAGCAAATTGTAGTTTGCATTAAGTGACAACGTTGGCAGATTACCGGAATCAGCCAGTTTTATTTTATCCCGTGCAATATCCTGGCTGATACGTGCAGTCAGCAACGATAAATTTTTCGTTTGTGCATCTTTGAGCAGTTTTTCGACGGTTTCACTAATTTTTTTGGCTGAGAAGCGGTTTGTATCAAGAGAGCTTAAATCTTTGTGCTCTTCGCCGGTAATTTCCCGTATAGCTTCGTAGCTGTTGATCAGACTGTTTTCAGCCAGTACTTCATCTGCTAATACACTATCAAATTGTGCCTGAGCATCGTGAACATCTGTAATGGCGGATAAACCCACCTCAAAACGCTGTTTGGTCTGCTCCAGCTGTCTGGATACTGCGGCTTTTTCTGCCCGGACAAATGCAAGGTTATCTTTGGCTCTTAAAACTTCGAAGTATGCATTCGCGACCCGTAAAATCAGGTTTTGTTGTGTCGATGCATATTGAGAATCAACCTGTCTGGCATTCTTTTCTGCGGTATCAAGGTTGATCCAGCTCGAACGGTTATAGAGCGTTTGGGATAGTGCGACGCTTCCGGTAAACCGGGAACTGTCACCGGCGGTGATATTACTGTTAGTGATGTTGTAACCGGCAGACAGATTAATTTGAGGGAGCAGGTCTCCACGGGTTGACTGAATAGCCTCGTAGGCAGCGTCTCTTTCTGCAGCAGCGCGAAGCACTTGTGTATCATTGTGTTTCGCTAATTCATAAATATCAGCAAGAGTATCTGCCCAAACAGAGGTCACTATACTACTCAGGGCAATACCGATGCATAGATGGAGCCGTTTCTTCATTGTTCATTCCTATTTTTACAATAGTATCTGAGGTTGCGTACGACAGTTTAACTTAAATTAAAAAAAATTAGTTCGTTAGTTTGCTATTTTTCCAGTTAATTATCCAGCTGTATAGTAAATGATTTATTTTATTTTAAAAAAAATTATAAAAATTATACAAAAAGTTGAGCTGTATCCTTGGTTTGGTGTGGTATATGGTTAAACTAATGCACTTCGTCGGAGAAAATGGCATATGCAATCACCTAAAAATATTCCTGGGCAGTTTTCTGCTAAAGATTTGGATGTGGTCAAAAAAGAGACACTCTTTCACGGCTTTTTCAAAATGGTGAAGTATTATTTCAAATATAGAAAGTTTGAGGGTGGATGGAGCAGGGTTGTCGAGCGGGAATTGTTTCTGAGAAAAAGAGCGGCAGCAGTTCTTCCCTATGATCCCCGGACCGATCAGGTTGTATTAATCGAACAAATCCGGGTAGGGGCTTTAGAGCACGATCATCCATGGCAGCTTGAGATTGTTGCCGGTATTGTTGAAGAGAATGAGTCGCCGGAAGCATTAGTCAGACGTGAGGCTGTTGAAGAAGCAGGAATGGATATTCAGCGCCTCGAGAAAATAACGTCTTATTATCCGTCATCCGGAGGTTGCAACGAAATACTGGATGTCTTCATCGGCGAAATTGATGCCTCTTTGGCAAATGGTATTCACGGGCTTGATGATGAAGATGAGGATATTCAGGTCCATGTGGTCAGCCGGGAAGAGGCTTACGACTGGGTTAGAAATGGCAGAATTGAAAACGGGGCTTCGATTATTGCCCTGCAATGGCTGGAATTAAACCGGAGAGAGATCAGGGAGCAATGGCAGGAATAGTCACACAAAGAGCTTATCATGTTGATTTGCCTGAGTTGATGCGGGTCTATGAAACAAACTATGCAAAGCTGAATGCATTGTTACTATCAGATCCTGAAGTTGATGACATCCGTTGTTATCAGGCTCAATGTGTCAGGTATCAACTTGAAGTGATAGAAATCACAAAATTCACGACTCTGGTTAAAATTTGTCAAAGTGATGAAGTGACAGTATTTCCATTGCCCACAATGTCTGTCAGGCTGTACCACGATGCCCGTGTTGCAGAAGTGTGCCAGACTGAGCAGATGTATCAGTTTAAATCCCGTTATGATTACCCAAACAAGAACATGGCTCAGAAAGATGAAAAAGCCCAGATCAATCGTTTTTTAGGGGACTGGCTGACATTTTGTCTTAAATTTGGAATAAGCCGGGCACCCATCACATTGGGAAACAGCCGGTCTTAAATGAAGGCCGTCTTAAACGAAGTCCGTTTAAATAAAGATAGAAACAGGTGCGTAGATTTGGATATATCGCTTTATTCTGAACCAGGTGAAACTGTCAAGCTCATTCAGATTACCGACACTCATCTTTTTTCGTCAGATGAAGGGTGCTTATTGAGTGTCAACACAGCGGATAGCTTCAAAACTGTTGTCGAAGAAATTATCGGCAGAAATGTTGAGTTTCAGGCAATTCTCGCAACTGGTGATATTTCTCAGGATCATACGGATGCTTCGTATCAGCGTTTTGCTGATGGGATTAAAGACCTGAAGAAGCCTTGCTTATGGCTTCCGGGTAACCATGACGAAAAATCTTTAATGAGTCATGTTCTGCCCAGTCCGCAAATTTTCCAGCCTCAGCATGTTGAAATTGGTGCGCACTGGCAAATCGTACTACTTGATTCGCAGGTGACAGGCGTCCCTCACGGGCGTGTTTCCGATGAACAACTGGCTTATCTGGATGAGGTGTTATCCCGGACCTCTGACAAACATACTTTGGTTCTGTTACATCATCATCCTCTGCTGGTCGGGAGTGCATGGCTTGACCAGCATTCTTTGAAAGACCGGGATAAATTCTGGCAAATCATTCATCGCTACCCTCACGTCAAAGCGATTTTGTGCGGTCATGTTCATCAGGTCATGGAACGCGATTATTATGGGGTCAAAGTCATGTCAACCCCTTCGACATGTGTCCAGTTCAAACCTGGTTCTGATGAATTTTCTTTAGATCCTGTGTCTCCTGGCTGGCGTGAGCTTGAGTTACATCCTGACGGCCAGCTGACGACTTGTGTCAGCCGTCTGGAAAACGGGTTGTTTTTACCAGATTTCAGTGCGAACGGTTATTAATATCGATGAAGCAAAAATCTTCAATGCTGTTGTATATTCATGGCTTCAACAGTTCTCCCAAATCTCAGAAAGCAACGATACTGACGCAATATTGCCGGACACACTACCCACACATTAAAGTGGTGACGCCAAAGTTACCGGTTTTTCCTCTTGAAGCCGTCAACTATCTTTCTGCTTTGATCGGGCAATATCAGCATGAGTATCATATTGGTTTGGTTGGCAGCTCGTTAGGTGGATATATGTCCATTTGGCTTAACTCTCTGTTTCAGCTGAAAACTGTTTTGGTCAACCCTGCGGTTCGTCCCTATGAGTTGCTGGTGGACTATCTTGGAGAACAGGTCAATCCATATACTCATGAACATTATTTTCTGGCCCCCCATCATATTGACGAGTTACGCTCGCTTGATGTGAGTGATATTCAGTCTCCTGACCAGTTTTTATTGCTGCAGCAAACCGGTGATGAGGTATTGGACTATCGGCAGGCTGTCGCAAAAATGTCTCACTCAAAACAAATTGTGGAAGAGGGCGGAGACCATAGTTTTGTTGGTTTTGAACGTCATTGCGGCACTATTTTGCAATTTCTGGCGCTGTAGCTTTTAATTTTGTTTTTGCATGAGGGGTGCTTTTTGAGCCGAAGCACATTTCAGTTTACATTCACCATAAACATGAGGGAAATGTCATAAATTGTTACAGGAGTTAACCTCACTCCTTGACAGATGGTATTCTCTTCCAGACTATGCTTGTGTTTTTCTCCGGCTGTTTCGGTGGTCCGGAAAAAGATTCATTGGGATATTTGACCTGAAAAGGTATATCCTGACAGCAAAATTTTAAATCATTGAGTATAAGCATTCCGAAATATGACTGAACAATATAATGCTGGGGCCATTGAAGTTCTTAATGGTTTAGAGCCAGTACGTCGTCGGCCGGGCATGTATACGGATACGGTACGACCCAATCACTTAGGCCAGGAAGTCATCGATAACAGTGTCGATGAAGCGTTAGGCGGATTCGCGACTAAAGTCCAGGTGATCCTTCATGCAGATCAGTCTCTGGAAGTGATTGATGACGGGCGGGGTATGCCTGTTGATATTCACCCGGAAGAGAAGGTGTCCGGCGTTGAGCTGATCCTGTGTAAATTACATGCCGGCGGAAAATTCTCGAATAAGAATTACCAGTTTTCCGGTGGGCTGCATGGTGTTGGTATTTCGGTCGTTAACGCTTTATCCAAACGCGTTGAAGTCAGTGTGAAGCGGGATGGTCAAGTCTACGAAATTGCTTTTGAACACGGTGATAAAGTGTCTGACCTGACGGTAACCGGAACATGTGGTCGCCGGGCCAGAGGAACCCGGGTGCATTTCTGGCCGGATGCAACTTATTTTGATTCTGCGAATTTTTCAGTGACCCGTCTGGTCAATAATTTGCGGGCAAAAGCCGTGTTATGTCCGGGGCTTGAGATTACTTTTGAAGATAAAGTGAATCAGGAGAGCTACCGCTGGTTTTACGAAGATGGTTTGAAAGATTACCTTGCTGATGGTGTCAAAGGGTATCCATTATTGCCTGAAGATCCTTTTACCGGAGAGTTTTCCGGAGACTCAGAAACCGCAACCTGGGCGGTGATCTGGCAGCCTGAAGGCGGTGAATTGATCACGGAAAGCTATGTCAACCTGATTCCGACCCCTTCCGGCGGAACCCACGTGAATGGTTTACGTCAGGGATTGCTGGATGCCATGCGTGAGTTTTGTGAATACCGGAATTTGCTACCCCGTGGTGTCAAACTGACGGGGGATGATATCTTCGAGCGTTGTTCTTATGTGCTCTCCGTGAAAATGCAGGATCCTCAATTTGCCGGACAAACAAAAGAAAGATTGTCGTCACGGCAGTCAGCTGCATTTGTTTCTGGCGTGGTGAAAGATGCGTTTAGTTTGTGGCTGAATGAGAAGCCTCAGGTTGCTGAGTTACTTGCTGAGTCCTGTATTGCCAACGCACACCGCAGAATGCGTGCCAGCAAAAAAGTAGTCCGGAAAAAAGTTGCTTCCGGACCAGCTTTACCCGGCAAACTGACGGATTGTACGGTACAGGATCTCAGCAGAACAGAACTCTTCCTGGTGGAAGGGGACTCTGCGGGCGGAAGTGCCAAACAGGCTCGGGATCGTGAGTTTCAGGCGATTATGCCGCTTCGTGGAAAAATTCTGAATACGTGGGAAGTTTCTGTTGACCAGGTGCTTGCCTCGCAGGAAGTACATGATATTTCTGTTGCGCTTGGAATTGACCCGGATAGTGATGATCTTGAAAAGCTACGGTACGGAAAAATCTGTATTCTGGCTGATGCAGATTCCGATGGACTGCATATCGCCACGCTCTTGTGTGCGTTATTTACCCGCCATTTCAGCGCATTGGTGCGTGAAGGTCATGTTTATGTGGCAATGCCGCCACTCTACCGGATTGATTGTGGCAAAGAAGTTTTTTATGCACTGGATGACCAGGAAAAAGATGGCATTCTTGAGCGTTTAAGCAAGAAAAAAGCAAAAATAAATGTACAGCGCTTTAAAGGTCTGGGCGAAATGAATCCGCTTCAGTTGCGTGAGACAACGATGGATCCGAATACCCGGCGTCTGGTCCAGCTGACTATTGATGATTCAGAAGCAACCAATGAAATGATGGATATGCTGCTGGGTAAAAAGCGGGCTGATGATCGTCGCTCATGGTTACAAAATAATGGCGATCTGGCTGAGGTATAGAAATTATGGCGACAGAAATCAGTTATGACGGCGTAGAGCAGCTGCCGTTACGAAAGTTTACCGAAGATGCTTACCTTAATTATTCTATGTATGTCATCATGGATCGGGCTTTGCCATACATTGGCGATGGTCTTAAGCCGGTTCAGCGGCGAATCATTTATGCGATGTCGGAGCTGGGTTTATCCGCTTCGTCAAAGTATAAAAAATCTGCCCGTACTGTGGGTGATGTTTTAGGTAAATATCACCCACACGGTGATTCTGCATGTTATGAAGCCATGGTTCTGATGGCTCAGCCGTTCTCGTATCGTTATCCGTTGGTTGATGGTCAGGGAAACTGGGGGGCACCGGATGATCCGAAATCATTCGCAGCCATGCGTTATACCGAAGCCAAATTATCTAAGTTTGCTGAACTGTTGCTGGGTGAACTTGGACAGGGAACGGTTGAATGGCAGCCTAACTTTGATGGCACCATGCGTGAACCTCAGATGCTACCGGCACGACTGCCCCACATTCTCTTGAATGGGGTCACCGGTATTGCGGTCGGGATGGCGACAGATATTCCTCCGCACAATGTCAGGGAAATCGCAGATGCGACCATTCATCTGATTGATCAGCCGAAAGCTGAACTGCCGGATATCATGCAGTTTGTGCAGGGGCCTGATTATCCGACTGAAGCAGAGATCATCACGCCACAGAATGATATTGAAAAAATTTACCGCACGGGCCGGGGCAGTATCAAAATGCGGGCCGTCTGGCATAAAGAAGGCGGTGATATTGTGATTACATCGCTGCCACATCAGGTTTCCGGCGCTAAATTGCTGGAGCAGATTGCCAACCTGATGCGGGCAAAAAAATTACCAATGGTTGAAGATCTGCGTGATGAATCGGATCATGAAAACCCGACCAGGATTGTTATCGTACCGGCGAAAAAACGGGAAAACTGTGATGTTTTGATGGATCATCTGTTTGTTTCTACAGATCTGGAGAAAAGCTTTCGGGTGAATCTCAACATGATTGGTCTGGATAAGCGCCCGCAGGTAAAAGGGTTGGTTCAGATTTTATCTGAATGGATTGAATACCGCCGGACGACTGTCAGAAAACGTTTGCAACATCGTCTCGATAATGTGCTGAAGAGACTGCATATTCTCGAAGGTTTACTGGTTGCTTACCTGAATCTGGATGAGGTGATTGAGATCATCCGGACTGAAGATGAACCAAAAGCCGTTCTGATGTCCCGTTTTGGTATCACAGAGATTCAGGCTGATGCTATTCTGGATACCCGCTTACGCCATCTGGCGAAGCTGGAAGAGATGAAGATTCGCGGTGAGCAGGATGAACTGGAAAAAGAGCGGCAAAAACTGGAACAGTTGCTCGGTTCTGAAAGACGCCTGAATACGTTGTTGAAGAAAGAAATCAAAGCGGATGCTGAGAAATATGGCGATGATCGTCGTTCTCCGCTGGTTGAGCGTTCTGAAGCGAAGGCGCTGACAGAAAGAGATCTGGTCCCGAGTGAGCCGGTAACCGTGGTGCTTTCTGATAAAGGTTGGATCAGACATGCAAAAGGTCATGATGTCGATTGTGAAGGACTGAATTATAAATCAGGTGACAGCTATCTGGCACATGCGTGTGGTAAAAGTAACCAGCAAGCGGTCTTCTTTGGCAGTGACGGCCGGTCTTATTCGCTGGAAGCTCATACTTTGCCTTCAGCCCGATCACAGGGCGAGCCAATTACCGGGCGGTTAAATATCGCTCAGGGGACGACGATCCGGCAGGTCATCATGGGTGAGGATGATCAATTATGGCTTGTTGGTTCCGATGCAGGGTATGGATTTGTGTGTAAAGGTTCAGACTTGTTGTCGAAAAACCGCAGTGGAAAGGCCTTGGTCAATTTACCTGCGAATGCAGAAGTCATGACACCCCATGTAGTTGAATCCCTTGATACAGATGAAATTGTAGCGATTACCAATCAGGGCCGGATGTTGATTTTCCCGATTAAAGACTTACCGCAATTGAGTAAAGGAAAAGGGAATAAGATCATCAATATTCCGGCGGCGAAAGCGAAAGAGCGGGAAGAGTTTGTCTCTCACCTGATTGCTTTGCCGCAAGGTGCCTCGATGACGATGTATGCCGGAAAACGTAAACTGGGTCTGAAACCGGAAGATCTGGACAATTTCCGTGGAGAACGAGGCCGGCGTGGTGCTCTGTTGCCAAGGGGATTACAGCGGGTAAGCCGGATCGATGTTGAGCCGGTGGACACAGCGTCTGAATAATCCGGAGTAAAACATATAAAGCCGTGCTTCGTTTTACGTCGCACGGCTTTTTTGTTGGTTATACTGGTATCAGGTATCAGGTATCAGGTATCAGGGGATTCTGCGCGAAGGAAATAAATAATCCAGCGCAAATTGTCCGCCTCCCCGAATCATCAGGATTAAGCTGAGGGCAAGCCATGTTGCGTGAGTTGCATACGCATCCGGGTAGACAAATATCTGAATGACCAGCGTCATCACGAAAATACCCAGCGCTGCAAATTGTGTCATCAATCCCATCAGTAATAATACCGGAAGTACATGCTCGGCAAGAGTCGCCATTTGCGCCGCCAGTGTGAAAGGGATAAACGGCAGATTATATTCATGCTCGAACAAATATAAGGTACTGTCTTTTAAAACCGGCCAGCCAAGCTGGATATTTCCGGGGATCATCAGATTCAGGGAAAATCCGTCAACTTTGGTTTGGCCTGAAAGCCAGAATACTGAAGCGAGTGCAAATCGCCCGGTAAACAGCGCTACTGACTCTATCCATTGCGAGCTCAGAATGGTTCTGAATGGATTGATTAGCATGGTAAATCTCCCTGAAGGTAATGGATCGCCTTGATGATCGGCTTTTGAATGATGTTGGCGAACATGCCGGATAAGCTTTCCTCATCGAGATGAGCACATGCTTGCGAAAATGAACGCCCAAGCAGGAACTGTGACAGCATATGCCACTCTTCTGCAGAAACCTGATAGAAATGGCCATATAAATTATTTTTTGTCAGTAATAAATATTCAGGTTCCTGCCAGTGAATGGTTGCTAAACTTTTGTCGGTTTCTGAATTATGGGCGTGATAAATTTCACCTACAGCATAAGTTGTTTTCCACAGGAGAATATTAGTTGTCAGTTCCCATTGCGTCTGAGTCGGATCATTGAAGCTCATGATCTTTTGCTGAATATCTTCCGGTGACATGGTTTTGTCTTCAGCGGCATGGGTGAATTGCAGCAGTTGATATTCCAGCCGGGCAAGCTCATTCAGATAAGGTACTGTGGCTAATTCAGAAAATTGCGAGATAAAATTTGCAAACCCTTCTCCATATTGACTTAATACCGGACTGGATGGTGGATTCTTTTGAATATATTGATAGGCCAGTGCATCAAAACATTGTGAACCAACCAGCATTTTACAAACCGGATATATCTCTCCCAGTGCTTCTGTCAGCGAACTGAAAACATTATTACGATAGATGGATAAACGAATCTTTTTTTCACGGCTCGAATGCGCTTCCATGTACTTCAGCATATCGTCCTGATTAAGGAGAATTGACTGACTAAAGTGATGTTGCATGGTGACCTCCGTGTTGTTTGATCTGGATATCCCGGCGGATTTGATCTGCCTGACATGCCTGAAGTCGCAGTGTTTCAAACTCAGGCAGCTGCCCATCCCACTCTATCAGTGTGGGCCGATCTCCGGATAATTCCAGGGTGTATTGATAGAGTTGCCAGACATCGTCGGATACCTCACGATCATGGGCATCAATTTTGAGCGGCACCGCTTCATTCTGGTCTAATGCGTAACCTGCCAGATGAATTTGAGAGACATCCCGGAGTGGAAAATGACGGATATAGTCATAAGGGTCCTGTCTGTGATTAAAGCACGACACTTCAACATTATTGACGTCGAGTAAAAGCTGGCAGCCAGTTCGCTGAACGATTTGATGAATAAATGTATTTTCATCCATGGTGCACTCAGTGAACCTGAAATAGGTGGAAGGGTTTTCAAGTAGTATGGCCCGCTGCAGTCGTTCCTGAATCTGATCAATATGATCACAAACCTGTTGTAGTGTTTCTTGTGTATAAGGCACCGGAAGTAAGTCATTCAGGAAATGGTCCGAGTGAGTCGACCAGGCCAGGTGTTCTGAAAAAACCACAGGATTAATCCATTCCACAAGCTTTGCCACCCGCTCTAAATGTGCTTGATCTAACGGAGCTTTCCCGCCGATTGATAGCCCGACACCATGAACCGTGATTGGGTAGTGTTCCCGGATTTTTTCAAGGTAATGAATTGCAGGTCCGCCCGGAGACAGATAGTTCTCTGCATGTATTTCGAAAAAACCGACCTGAGGCCGGTTTTCCAGAATGGTCTGAAAATAGCAGGGTTTCAGACTCACGCCGGATCGTGCCGGGAACACCGGAGACACTGTTCTGCCTCCGGCGTTGATGAAAACAGGCTGACTCATAGGTCACCTTAAAATGCTTTGAGCTGACCGTGACCAGTCGGAGAGGTCGGGGATTTCATGTCCATGCAGGTTCCTTCAGGAACCAGCTTCCATGCATTGCCCTGATAATCTGTTTTTGAAGTCCCCGCGCAAGATGTACCCGGACCGGCTGCACAATCATTTTGTCCTGCAAGCGCAACGCCATAACATTTTTCTTTGCCGCCTGCATGTGCAGGTAATGTTGCAGCAGAAAGGGAAACCGCAGTTGTTAAAGCAAGTGCCAGAGATGCTGTAGATTTATTCATGGTGTATTCCTCACTAGATTGTTTGTTTATTCCATTATTCGACGGGCGACTCTATGAAAGTATTACACCTGAAACCAAATTTTTTTATTTTTCTGAGTTATTATTTTTTTCTTTTACATAACTTATTGAAATATTTCTGAGATCTTTCATTTGTCTGCCAAAGCGGTTGCAACCCGCACACATTGCAGTATGGACCCGAAGTGCAATTTTTTCTCTGGCTGATAACGAGCGTTCCATTTGTTCAGAAAGCAGTCGGGTTGCTTGTTTACAGTTCATGATGATTTCTCCTGCAGGTACCAGTTATTTTCCAGACACTCTCTGAGTCTCAGGCGTGCCCGGTATAAAGTAACGTTCAGATGATTGGCCGAAATGGTTTCATTATGACAAATCTCTGATGACTCAAGTTCGAGAAATTCCCGCATCATAAACAGACGGCTGTAGCGTTCCGGAAGTGCGTTCAGGCAGGTTTCAAATACCCGCCAGAAATGTTCGCTTTCGATACCGGAATCGGGTTGCTGCCATTTCACCGGACGTTCATGCTTATGCCAGTGGCCGTTTTTAGTAAAGAGTTGCTCCATGAGATCTTCTTCGTGGCCACAATAGCCATCAGAACAATGACCGGACTCAAGCTGGCTGGCTGCTGTCGTGCGTTTTTCCTTTCTCAGTAAATCAATTAATTTGTTTTTCAATATGGCAAAAATCCATGTTTTTAAGGCAGCCTGACGTTCAAATTTATCGATGTGTTGGTAAGCGGCGATGATGGCTTCCTGAACTGCATCTTCGGCCAGATGCTCATCCTGGATTTGTAAAATGGCAAATTTCACCATTTGCCTTCTCAGGGATTCAATAAAACCGGCATCATGAAAAATAGCTTTCCCTGATATATCTGATGACTGAATACTTGCATTAATTTGTGTCATGACTCATCTCTTAGGGCGTGACATGTATTGGGTAAGTGTATAGTAAGTCACCGTAATAAACGAAGCTCAGGTCGATTATAATATGCGCAAACTACAACAAGTGCAGGACGCAGAGCCGTCGTATTGTGATGATTTTTTGAGTTTGAATGTTCAGACGAAAGAAGTGGATAAATTATTACAGTTCGAAAGAAAAAAATCAGGTGAATGACAGAGAATCAACAACCCCAAGTGACCTGTTGCATGATGGGAGATCATTTGGGGCTATTGCAGGGATCATTTATACGGACGTATGGTCCTCTGTCCAGCCGTCCACATCTGACATATCCGGCGCGCCGGGAATCGAGTTTTCTTCATTAGCCCATGTGCCAAAATCGATCATTTGGCATTTCTTACTGCAAAAAGGACGAAAGGGGCTTGCCTCACTCCATTCTACAGCTTTGCTACAGTGAGGACATTTTACAAGGGTGACTTTTTTACTCATAAACTTTAATGGTTCCGTTAACTACAAACAGCCAGTTCAAAATGAACATCCCGGGTGCAGGCCTGAGTGGATTCGAATTCGATAAATTTTATCGCAAAACGATTTTTATGTCCCGATATCATTGGATAGACACCGTATTCAAGGGGAATATTCAGCCGGAGTATATTGGCCTCTTCAGCATCACTTTGGAAGAAGCCTTCATAAGCGGTATGGGCATTAAAATGCCCGGTTTCTCTTGCCAGTTTCAGCCAGAGATGTAATGCAGCCGCGAGTGGGTGCAATGATTTCATCCAGACTTGTGCATCCCTCTGTTTATCATCCGCTGGCAGGCGAAGCCAGTAGTGCAATGCAGGTAAGTCAAAGCAGCATGAACCACCGGGTAAATTAAAGCGTTGACGGATTGTGGTCAGGAACCGTTCATCTTTCAGCTCGATGCCAAATCTGTCGGCATTGATCAGATTGGTGTGGATTTCATCAATTTCTGTCAGCAACGTCTGAAGGACTTGCTGATCAACGCCATCCACATTCATCCAGTTACGGTAAATGTTTTTCTGTTTTTCGACATCCTTTGCCAATTCATTGCGTAGCTGAATTTGCTCAAAAATGTCCAGAAGATCAAAAAGTGCCCGGAAAAATAGCTGATGTTGGTATTGATTACTAAATTGAGACGCCGCATGGAGCTGTGCCAGCAAAGCCTCAACTCTCAGATAAATACGAGTTTTCTCGTTTAAAGGATGTTCAAAGTAATGCGTAGTCATTTAGCTAGCCTTAATTACCGATATATCTATTCTCACAAATTTTTACTGATAATTGCCAGATACTTTTGGTGCAATTCTGTGACACGGGACAAAAGTTCATTGTTTTTTGTATCATTTTTAATCACATCATTGGCGATAGCAAGACGTTCAGCGCGTGTTGCCTGTGATGATAAAATATTCAGAGCCTGTTGCCGGCTGACTCCATCGCGTAACATCACCCGATCGATCTGTGTTGATTCACTCACATCAACAACGAGTATTCGTTGCGCCAGATATTGCAGCTGATTTTCAACCAATAACGGAACGACCAGTAATGCATAAGGGGATGAGACCTGACTGAGTGACAACTGCATTTTTTCCCGGATCATGGGGTGAAGTAGTTGATCCAGCCATTGTTTCTCTTCAGGATAAGTAAAGATGATTTCACGGAGTTTTGCCCGGTTCAGTGACCCGTCATCGAGAATTATTTCATGACCAAACCGGTTTTTGATGGCGTCCAGCCCCGGAGTATCTCTGGCAACAACTTCTCTTGCAATGATATCTGCATCGACAATATCTATTCCGAAATTGCGGGAAAACAGTTCCGCAACCGTAGTTTTTCCGCTGGCTATCCCGCCAGTGAGTCCAACAACAAAAGTCATTTATCCTCCGGCTCCGGTGAGAATGACTGAATACCAGCGCAGAATATCTGCACCCCAAATCAGGCCAAGCCAACCGGCAATGGCTAACGAGGGGCCAAAAGGGAATCCCTGACTGATATCATTTTTCTTCATGAGTAAAAAAACTAATCCAAACATAATGCCGATGATCGAGGCAATAAAAATGATAATCGGTAACATTTGCCAGCCCATCCAGGCTCCGAGTGCAGCAAATAGCTTGAAGTCCCCGTATCCCATGCCTTCTTTTCTGGTTAATAGTTTGAATAACCAGTACACAGACCAAAGGGATAAATACCCGGCTATTGCGCCGGTGACTGCTGAGCTCAAAGAAACCGGGGAGATGTCCAGTAGGGCAGACAAAATGCCTCCCCACATCAATGGCATTGTGATGGAATCGGGTAATAACATGGTATCCAGGTCGATCATCGCGGCTGCAATGAGCGAGAAAGTTACCATGAGCAGAGCTGCTGTATATAAAGTCATACCTGAGTGAAGGGCAATCATACAGCTGGCGATGGCTGAAACCAGTTCAATCAGAGGATACCGGACAGAAATTTTTGCCTGACAATCAGCGCATTTTCCCCGCAGCAGCAGCCAGCTTAATACCGGGATATTATGCCATGGCCGGATGGGATGATGGCAGTGAGGACAAAACGAATGAGGCCGGCTCAAACTGACAGGTCTTTCTGAAATCTGAATATCATATTCAGGAAATGTTTCCGCAAAATCCTGTTTCCAGGTCAGAGTCATCATTTGTGGTAAGCGATAGATAACGACATTCAGAAAACTACCAATAATCAGTCCGAATATGGTAACAAACAGAGGAAATAGCCAGGGATAAAAATAGAAAGCGTCCATTAAATGTTCTCAGTATGATGATTTTTTCTTTATTAAGAGCTTCAGTCTCTTCTGTTACACCCAGCCAATAAGCACCTCAGACTGTGTGATACCAAACGAAGTCATTTTCTGATCTGGATATGTCTGGCAGAGCAAACACATCCGGATGATCAGTTAATTTTCCAGATTGGCATGAGTAAATTTCAGGCTAAATCAGGCTGTTTTTAAAACAGTCAGTTCATTTGCCCCAAGTATACTATCCCACGATGGTCATTAAGTTAAATAAAGGTAAATACATCGCGATTATCAATCCGCCAACGATCACACCCAGAAGTATGATGATGAATGGCTCAATGAGCTGACCTAAATGATCGACCATTTGATCGATTCTGCATTCATAATGTTCGGCAACCCGGGAGAGCATATCATCCAGATTGTCAGATTCTTCCCCGACCATCACCATCTGAATCATAAATTCAGGAAAGCACTGGGTTTGCCTGAGTGCCGTATAAAGGGGTGTTCCGCCAGAGACTTGCTGTATGACTCGTGTAAATGCATGCTCATAATACATGAGGCCCGCGACGTGCTGTGCGTTTTGTATACTTTCCAGAATGGGAATTCCACAATGGTAGCAGCTTGCAAGCGTTCGGCAACAGCGAATCAAGGCGGTTTCTGTGAATAATTTTCCAAACACCGGTAAATACACAATGAATTTTTCGGTGATTAACCGGCAGGTGGAAATATGGCGGTAGAGTAGCCTGAGGAGGGTGATTGTCAGCAATGACAGAAAGAGGAACAACAGTGTGTGCCGTTGCATTTGGTGGGATAAAGACAAAACCTGTCGGGTGAACCATGGCAATGATGCATCGAACTGGCGGAACATCAGTTCAAACTTTGGCATGATGGTCGTCAGCATCAGCCAGGCGAGAAGAGTCGCACTGATGATAACGACACAGGGATAAATTGCTGCTTTTACTGTTTTTGCCCGGATGTGTTCTTTTCGCTCCTGATAATGGGCCAGTTGTTCAAATGTTTTATCCAGCTGTCCCGCTGCTTCTCCTGCCCTTATCAGGCTGATATAAACAGGATTGAAAATGGCTGAGGTGTTTTCGAAGCTTTCAGCCACCGACATACCTTGAGCAACCTGACCATGCAGACTTCGCAGCAGCCGCTGCATGACCGGTTTTTGGGATTGTGCAGCAAGTAAACTCAGTGCATCCGGAAGGGGGAACTCAGCGGACAACATGGTCGCAATCTGCCGGGTCAGATAAGTGATATCCTGTGGTGTGATTCTGCTGCGGATCCTTTCCAAAGGATTCATAGGGGCCAGATATAAATGAGTGATGACAAGCTTTTGTTGCTGGATCAGAGAAAATGCCTCTTCCTCTGTGGCAGCCCAGAGGTAGCCCTGGTGTTTGCCGTGTGTTGGATTAAGATTGACCCAGCGCCAGCGTTTCATCGCCGGAGTTTTCGGTTCTGTCATCTCTTATCCTTTTGATATGATTCGGGAGATTCTAAAACCCGGCAGAGCTCTTCCAGAGAAGTCAGCCCCTGTTCAACTTTATGTATACCATCCTGCCATAAGGTGTAGCTGGTTTCCGGGAGTGAAACGGCCTGATTGTTATGATTGGGATATGGGTGATAGCCGGGATATAAGCGATGTCTGGTATTTAAGTTATCCTGGGAATATAAGTTATCCCTGGTATGTGAGTTGTCGCTTTCATGGATATGATTTTCGTGAAAGGGTACGAGCATTTCAAAGATGCCGATACGCCCCTGATATCCACCGATACAGGCATGACATCCTTTCGGATTTGCCTTAAACAGAACGGTGTCTGTGTTGAACTGGCTGGGCATCGCTGGTGGTTCGGTTGCAGGCTGTTTACATAAAGGGCAGAGTCGCCGGACAAGACGTTGTGCCACAATCAGTCTGATTGCAGCGTTGAGCAGATATGATTCAAATCCCATTTGCTGCAGTCTGACAAATGTTGCCTGAGCAGAGTTTGTATGAAGCGTTGAAAAAACCAGATGACCAGTCTGAGCCGCCCGCATCGCAATGGTTGCAGTTTCTTTATCCCGGATTTCACCGACCATCATGATATCAGGATCCTGACGGAGCATTGCTCTGAGCACCTGACTGAAATTCAGCCCGATCTTTTCATTCACTTGTATCTGATTAATACCGGACAGGGATATTTCAACCGGATCTTCTACCGTGGATATATTTTTTTCATCGTTGTTAAGTTCATTAAGTGCTGAATACAGAGTCACTGTTTTGCCACTGCCGGTTGGACCGGTAATGAGGATAATTCCCTGTGGTTGATGAATCGATTGCTGAAAGAGATCGATCTGGTACGGTGTAAAACCCAGCTGTTCAATGTCCAGCATTTGCTCTTTGATATTGAGCAACCGAATCACTATCTTTTCTCCCCAGTGTGCCGGGAGTACCGAGACCCGCAGATCAATGTCGGTTTTATCTTCGGTGGTGAATTTAATCCTTCCATCCTGTGGCAGACGGCGTTCGGCTATATTCAGCTCTGCCAATACTTTGATGCGTGACGCGAGTCGGCGGCTGATGTTGTGTGGTGGCGCATGTGTTGTGATCAGGATGCCGTTAAGCCGCATTCTTATTCTGTAAGTAAATTCATAGGGTTCAAAGTGAATGTCAGAGGCTTTTTGTTGCCAGGCTTCATGCAGAATCTGGTTTAAATACTGGCTGACAGGATGGCTGTCATTTCGGGACAATGATGATTCATAAGTACTTTCTTCTTCACGAATTTGCGATTCAAGCTGTTGTTTTGAGTTGTCTTTCTTCGTGTGTTGGTGGCGTAGTGATCGCAAAGCAATTTGTAATTCGTCTGCATGACACAATACCAGTTCGATATGTAGTCCGGTCGCAAACTGAAAATCTTCTCTGAGCTGCGGGACGGAAGGATCACCGGCAGCAAGTACCAGCCATTCATCTTTGACTTCAACCGGAACCGCCTGATATCTCAGTGCTAAGTTAGTGATATTGAGCTGGCGGCAAAATTTCTCATACGGATGATTTTCCAGCCGGATCCGGCGAACTTTGAGTTGATTGGACAGAAAATCCGCCAGGGTTTCTGCAGAGATAACGCCTGAAGCGATTACCGCTGTATATGCGCTGACTGATTGCGCCTGCACCTGAGTCCCGAGTTCCTCTGCCTGTGCCTGAGATATATATCCGCCAGCGTACAATAATTTTAATAATGGAGCTGTCATCATTTATCCTGCGGTTAGTTCCGGACAATTTTTCACGTTTTCCAGTGCGTTCTGTGCACATGCCCAGCCCGCATCCTGTTTCAGCCACTGGACTTTTTTGCCATCGAGTGAGCTGTTGTGATTGAATTCAAAGATTAAAGTACCCAAGGCTGAATTCTGACTGTCTGGTGTCAGACTCAGGGTGCCGAGAGTGCTCATTGTGGCGGTTGCCCCTAAGTCACTCATGTCTGTATCTGCAGGAAACTGTCCGTTTTCCTGAATAAATAAGTCAATATTGGTCGTCAGGGCACTTGCAGTGCTGATACCAACAGTCAGTTCCGATTTGCGGATATAGTGCTGGTAAGCGGGGATAGCGATAGCAGATAGAATACCGATGATCGCGACGACGATCATCAGCTCAACCAGCGTAAAGCCCTGCCATGGAAGAAAACAGTACTTCTTCATAGTCATTAGTCCTTCGAATTATCGGGAGGAGGAATGACAATAGCGGGCAACGGGGAAAAGCACCAAAGCAGAAGATGAATGATCCGGAAAGAAAAACGAACTGCCATTCATCATTGACAGTTCGTATACAGAAAATCGCGATCAGATTAACGCTTTTAAGCGATTAAAAGGTCTTTATTCCTGAAAGCGCATGGATAAATCGAGCGCCTGAATATGCTTGGTTAATGCGCCGACGGAGATGTAATCAACACCAGTCGATGCAAAATGATAGAGTGTATCCAGCGTCACATTTCCTGATACCTCTAAGGCAGCACGGCCCGCATTAATTTTGACGGCTTCAATCATCATTTCCCGGGTAAAATTATCCAGCATGATGATATCCGCTCCCGCTTCAACCGCAGTGCTCATCTCATCCAGAGATTCAGTTTCTATCTCGACCGGTTTATCCGGATTTAACCGTTTTGCCGTTTCAATCGCCCCGGCAATACCGTGACAGGCAATAATATGATTTTCTTTAATCAGATAGGCATCAAACACGCCGATCCGATGGTTATAGCCACCACCGCAAGCCACCGCATATTTCAGCGCATTGCGCAGGCCAGGAATTGTTTTTCGGGTATCGAGTAATTTACAGCCGGTTTCTTTGATACAGGCGACATAGGTCGCGGTTTGTGTCGCACAACCTGATAACGTCTGAATGAAATTCATCGCATTTCGCTCTCCGGTCAGCAGCAACCTTGCCGGGCCTGTGAGTTGACAGATCTTCTGGTTGGCCTGAACCGGATCACCATCTTGTACAAACCATTCAATTGTCACTTGTCCGCCAAGTTGCCGGAACACTTCTTCAGCCCATGCCTGTCCACAAAAGACACCATCTTCACGGGTGATCAAGATCGCTGTATTTTGTTGCTCCGCAGGAATCAAAGATGCGGTAACGTCGCGGTCCGGATCCAGGATGCCACCGAGATCTTCGAGCAGCGTTTCTCTGACTGAGCGGGCAATATCATCCGGGAGTTGTTTGCGCAGATATTCAAGGCGCGCCTGACTGTTATGACTGTTTTTCATTGCAATAAGTGACTGACTCTGATTTAAACAAAGTGGCATAATACGCTGACTGAATCTGAAATTCAGCTGCTTATTTACTTATTTCTGTATATACCTGACCAGCCTCTTGAGGTTGCATAGCGATAGACTGAAAAAGCTGAATTTTTGCGTAAAAATAACTATTGATCCCGGATAGAAGCCGCAACTGATCCCGGACAGAAGGTGTAACATGATCGATCAAAATGGCTGGTATACACAGGCTAAACATATTCCGTCTCCCTTCTTTGATGCCCGTCAGCCCGGTGATGAGATTTCGCTGTTGGTCATTCATTGCATCAGCCTGCCACCGGGTCAGTTTGGTGGCCCGTATATTGAGCAGTTTTTTACCGGTAAGCTTCATGCGTCTGTGCATCCTTTTTTTCAGGTGATTGAAAATATGCAGGTATCGGCGCATTGTGTCATTCAAAGAGATGGCACGGTAGTTCAGTTTGTTTCATTTCTGGACAGGGCATGGCATGCCGGGGTGTCATCGTTTGCCGGGCGTGAGCGCTGTAATGATTATTCCATTGGTATTGAGCTGGAAGGGACAGAGTTCACCGCTTATACCGACGCACAATATCAGTCTTTGATGTCATTAACCCGCTCACTCCGGCACCACTTTCCGCTGATAACCCGTCAGCGTATTACCGGGCATCAGTTTATTGCTCCCGGCAGAAAAACGGATCCCGGCCTGAGTTTTGACTGGCGGCGTTACCTGAGTTGTTTGTCAGATAGTGATTTTCGGAATTAGATATTTTCCGCAGGACTTTTAAAACCTGAGCAGGAATAATCCTGCTGACAAAATCTGACATCACCGATAGTTAGACTTGACATTTCGGGTCAATATTTTTGAATGAAAGGTCAGAATGCAATGAAAACAACAGGTTATATTCTTCAGGATGGTGGGAAGATTTACTATGAAATGTCAGGGAACCCCGATGGTCAGCCGTTACTGATGATGCATGGTGGGTTAGGGTGTAGTGATGACATGGAAGTGATGATGCCCTGGTTATCTGCCGCATATCTGATGCTCCGGATTGATTTTCGCGGCCATGGACATTCCACGCTGGGGGATGTCCCTTTGAGCTATGCTCAGTATCAGAAAGACGTGGAAGCGGTTCTGGCGCATTTAAATATTCACCAATATGTGGTTTTTGGGTTCAGTGATGGCGGGACCGTCGGTTATCGACTGGCTATTGTACATCCGGAACAGGTTCAGCGCCTGATCACATTGGGGGCACAGTGGCGTCTGGAAAAAGATGACTCATCGATAGAAATGCTGAAAGGCCTGACAGCAGAGATGTGGTTGCAGCGTTATCCGGATGATGTGGACAAATACAATATTTACAATCCTGATCCTGATTTTAAGCGCCTGGTTTCACAGGTGAAAGCTCTATGGCTCGACCGTTCAGCGGCCGGGTATCCTTATCAGTCAGTCGAATATATTCAGTGTCCGACGTTGGTCATGCATGGAGAAAATGATTTTTTGTTTTCACTGGATGAGGCCGTTGAGCTCTATCACCATATTCCGGACTGTCATTTTGCCAATATCCCGCTGACGGCGCATGCTGCACATCAGGAAGCTCCGGGACTTGTTGGCACGATGTTGAATGACTTTCTGTTGGCTGATCTCTCCGGTACAGACAGATTTTGCGATTGATAAAATTGAAACTGCGTTTTAAAAATGAGAAGATCGCAACTCTTTTTCTGATACTATCAACAGGATGACATGATGCTCAACGATCTTTGCAATAAACGGGTGATTATCACCGGTTCCACCGGTGGCATTGGTCTGGCGACCGCTCAATATCTGGCTAAAGCTGGTGCGCACGTCACACTGACTTCTTACCGTCAGCATGATGATATAGAGGCTACATTAGCTGAGCTGAATCGCCTTGATGGCTCTGCAAGTTTCCATCAGGTCGATTTTGCTGATGATGCGGCATGTGAACGCTTTGTGGGTGAGTTTGTTGCGTTGCATGGCGGGATAGATATTTTGATCAACAATGTCGGTGGCTTGGTTGATCGTAAAAATACGGATGAGATTGATGCCGGATTTTTTGATGATGTGGCTTATCTGAATATGCGCTCTGCGCAGACGATGGTCCGGTTAGCGCTCCCTTATCTGAAACAGTCTGCTCTTCAGGAAAACTGGTCAGCATCTGTGATTAATGTTGGTTCAATTGCCGCCGATTCCGGTGGTGGTCCTGGCGCTTCTTTATATGCGGCTTCAAAAGGGTGGTTGCACAGCATTAACCGCGCATGGGCCAAAACTTACGCGAAGGATCATATCCGTTTTAATGTGGTTTCTCCGGGGACGGTCGATACCGCGTTTCATGCTGACAAAGATGAAGCGGCCAAAGCGCGTATCAGCAAAGGTATTCCGATGGGACGGCTGGGCACGGCAGAAGAAATGGCACCTACATTTGCCTATCTTGCCTCACATGAAATGTCCGGTTATATCACAGGTCAGGTCATTCATATTAATGGTGGTCAATACATGGCTTAAACGCTGTGACGGGTCAGGTCAATCAAACTGGCGGTCTTTATCGCTTTTGAAGAACCTGACCTTTTTTCCATGGGGCAACAATTGCGTGATTTGACTGGGTGCACCCTTGTCATCAAGCGTAACCAGACCCACCCCGGCACCATTGAGCAACCGCTCTCCCTTGCTTCTCTTTTCCGGTTTATAAGGTGCAACCCACATGCCGCGCCGTTTGGTCAGCAGGTTTAACGGTGACCATGGGGCATACAGCCAGCGGTTGAACCGATCAAACCAGCTCAGCAACTTGTCCGGAAATTCATTGCGAAAACCACTGCTGGTGATCTGCCAGATATCCGGACTGCTTTTTAAGCCTTTGACTTCGATATGGTAAGCAAAAGAGTAGTGTACATCACCGGAGAGGATAACAAAGTTTGCCGGAGTTTTCGGGTGTTTAAACAGGTTCATCAAAGCATATGCCGAGCCGGGATGCGCCATCCAGTTTTCTGCATCCACCATCAAAGGTTGACCAAACCATGTAAACACCTTTTGCACCGCTTCAATCAGCTTCACGCCAAAAATAGGCGCCGGAGACACCAACAATACACTTTCACGATCAATCAGCTCACGCTGTAATTCGGTTAACGCTTCCCAATCCATCAATCCTGAAGGCTGATGTAAACTGCGTTCTGAACGCCAGCGGCGGGTCCGGGTGTCTAAAACGACCAGCGCCGGATTGGTTTCCCAGACATAGTGCCACTGATCGTAGCGAAACAGCTCATCCAGAAAGTGATCATGAGCGGACTCACCCGGATGCCTGATAGCCTGATTAAACCGGGTTATGAAAGCTGCATCAAACTGCTTCGGGTTGTTGCCCCAGCCCTGAAACAAAAAATAACCCATCAGGGCATTGCCGATAATTCGTTTTGAGATCGGATGTCCATAAGCTGATTTTTCCCATCCGGCGGTCAGGTTCCAGTCATCCGTGACATCATGATCATCGAACATCATGGCACAGGGCAGGTGAGCCATGACTCTTCGGGCCTTTTTCAGATGGGTTTGAAAGCAGACAATGCTTTCCAGTTCATGTTGGTAGGTCTGTTGTTGGTCTGCACTCAGGCCTTCTGGCACCGTGAGATCGACAAATGCCCATAATTCCGGTGACCAGACCAGTAAATACATGGCGGCGATTTCACTGAATGTCATCAAATGATTATGAGCGGTATCACTGGTAAATATTGGTTTTCTTGCACCAGCGAAGAACTGGTCTCTGACCGACTTCGCCAGAGGGGTCCGTGGCAGGATGGTTTCACGGGTGTAATACAGTGGATCTTTGTGATGTAACCTGGAAAAATTATCCGGATGATCCGCCGCGATTGATTCATCCTGTAAACCAAGTAAACGAATGATCTGATGGATCGCATATAGCATCGGACCGGCAACATCATCGGCATAGATTTGATCGCCCGACATGACCAACAGGGCCGGCCATTGTTTCCTCTCTGTGTGAGCTAATAAGTCGTCCGCAACCGCAAGACCATCACCGCAATCCACTGTATCCGGATCAATCTCACTACGGTGATGGGGTTTACGGCAAGATCCATGGATGAGTGAACGTATCCGGGGCTGATAAACAAAGCCCGGCGATGATGCATTGTGATAGCTGACAGAGCGATGCCATTCATCCAGTGGCACAGATTGCCCGTTTGAGTCAGCCAGTGAGAGTGAGTAATCGATGTAATCCCCTTCATGAAGGGAAGATTCAAATTCTATCGTGACCAGGCTGACCCAAAGGTTCGTGCCGATGCTGATTGTTTGGACCTGCTGCGTGGCGGGTAAAATGTCGCCATTGCGTTGACAGTGAATGTGAATCTGAAAATCATCTGAACAAGCCAGCCAGAAACAAGCAGATACAGCATCGGATTTGCGCAGGATAGGACCGGCAACGACTGGTGGTAAGGTATCTGATGTGTTTTTGACATGTCTGCTATGATGATCTTCGGTATCGTTCATCGTCATTTTGCCCCTGACGTTTGTTTTTATTCACCTTTTAAGGCTAACACTGGTCACACCGGAGTGCCAAAGTAAAAAAATTGAAAATAGCAGAATCATATTTATGGAATAAGTATCACAAAGTAAGATTGAATAAAAAACCGATAGCATTTTATATGTCATGATTCGGTTATTTTATATTCACTTCATACATAAGAGATTTTCAATGAATTTCCGGGCTTACTCCTTCATTTCTGTTGGCGCGGTTTTATCCGCCGTTTATACCTGTCATGCATATGCTGCAGACTCCATTCGTCCTTATAAAACAGAGCAACAAAAGGTGGTTTACCAGCGATATAGCAATCACCCTGCAAAGACCTTATCTGGCGCAAAAGCCGAAGATTTTGAACTGCTTTATAAAGGTGACTTTGCCGTCGGTGCTTCTTCGGGGAATTACTACTGTAATGCTGAAAAGCTGCCTTCAGGACTCGATACCCAATCTGCACGCATTCTGGATAATTTTCTCGTTACAAATGTCGGTTCGTTTGCGTCATGTAAGCGAACGGTCGATATTGATCTGGAGAATTTTCAGGCTTTAAATCATCCATTTTTCCGAAATGGCGATACCATTTTGCTGGTCACCGGTGAAGTTTTAAAAGGTGCTGATGGCAAAACCTTTAAAAGTGCTTTCGGTCAGGGATATGATGCAAAACATTATTTTTATGTCGCGAAAGATACGGTCACTATTCCTTATCAGAAGCAGGTTAAACTGTATGATGAGTGTAGTGGCTGGGCCGCCGTCGATAATAAAAGCTACTATTCAGGCGAGGCGCGTGGTGATGTCGATGCAGCCAGTTTTAAATGTCTGACGTTTAATGCTTCAGCGGATAAAAAGGGATTTCTGATTGCAGGAAAACGAAGCCTGAAATTTCCTTCGGATGTGAATATGAAAGCGCTCAAAGTGCTTCAGGATAACTTTATTACCGATGGTCATTATGTCTGGTTTGCCGGCATTTCACCTTATTTCTTCAAGGGGATTCAGGCGAAAACAGCTCAGGTCAAAGGGATGACGATCTCCGATGGGCAGCAGCGCTGGCGCTGTGAAAACTCACAAACGGATGATCAGCCCATGTGTGAAAAACAGTAATCAGGTACGATAAATTCATTTTTTCAGAATCAGGTGGTGATGCACCTGATTCATGCCTCATCGTTTATCATTTCCTGCTTTTCATAATCAGGTTTCTGAAGTCAATTCAACTGCCCCGGTGATTGAATTCAACAACATATCAGGACAATGATAAAAACAGCAATTAAAGCAGTAACCGCGAGGTTCTCCGTTGGATATTGCTCTCGCGGATCGAACAGTTCAGGGAAATAATAAGCGACATATGCGAACATCGGGATGCCCGCAACAAGACCGCCGATTCTGGGACCCGGTGGAATATCTGAAATCCACGTCACCATTACACAATAAGTGAGA
Source organism: Vibrio aerogenes (assembly GCF_024346755.1). NCBI lineage: Bacteria > Pseudomonadati > Pseudomonadota > Gammaproteobacteria > Vibrionales > Vibrionaceae > Vibrio > Vibrio aerogenes. The sequence continues at coordinate 721,136 of NZ_AP024861.1, forward strand.
TATAAAATATTAATCAGAATATCTTTTTGGCAGAAGTGGGAACGGTAGAGAAAAGGAATAATCAGCGGCAAAAAGATTGGATCTATCATATGTTACAGGCGAAATATTTAGTTAATTCAGACAGTAATATATCTGTATACCTAAGTGACCTCAAGATGCATGTTCAGCGGGAATTGATTGGTTTCTGAGCAAGGCACTGATTTGTAGACATAGTCATTCTACGTTGAAAATCAGTATATTGATGACTGAATGGTACATTTTGGGGTTATCTTCAGTGTATGGATTCGGATTTTTGTACGAGAGACACAGAACAAAAATAGATACTTATGAATGATTGAAGGGAGAGCTTTGGCAAATCACGGAATTGAGCTGTCAGTCAATTCCGTGATGACCGTTTCATTGTTAACGATTTGCCTGTGCGTCCTGCTGTTTCAGCACTTTATGGCCATCCTCCGTGACGCCGTTTTTCCAGTAGCTGCTGATATAAATACAGTCTCTTTCAACTTCCCGTTCATTTCTGAAATATTGACGCAGGTTTCGCATCGTCTCAAATTCGCAGGCACACCACACAGATACCCGGCCTTGTGGCCATGGTTTTGCCCGAACCGCCTGAGCCAGTGGTTCTTGCTCGCTGGCAATCACCCAGTCAATTTCAATCTGTGCCGGTGCAGACAAAGACTGGATATCTTCCCGGCTGTTTACTTCCACCACCGCGTAACCAGCTGCATCATCGGGCAGCTGCTTCAGCTTCACGGACATCGCCGGTAATGCTGTCATATCTGCAACAAAGAAGAAAAAATCGCTATCCTGATTCAGGCCGGAAATCTGACCGGGCCCGACGATTGAAATCTGACCGCCAGGTTGTGCGGTTTCCCCCCAATGCGCCCCAAAACCACCGGCACTGCCGTGTGTGTCTGAATTATGGAGCACAAAATCGACTTCGATGGTGTGATGCTCCGGGTCGAATGACCTGATGGTATAGGTTCGCAGCGCTGGTTTTTCATCTGAATCTAATCCGGAAAGATCCGTGTCTCCGGTTTGAGTAAACAGCAGCTTGATATAGCCGCCTTCACAATCCGCAGGATAATTGGTGAACGCTTCACTTTCCAGCACAATCCGGTTCATATTCGGGGAGAGCGGGGTAACGGAATGAACGGTTGCGGTGACAGGCTGAGGTTTTTTCATGAGATACTCACTTTTTGATTCAGATCAATTGTTAAAATATGCCAGCCCGGAATGGTGCCTGTCAATCAACTTGCGCTTTCTGTTTCTTACGCATCAGGGTGTTAATATGTTGTCCTGCCTTTAAATAGAAATTGACAACAACATCTGGCTGTCACTTAATGAGTATAGTGTTGCTATTGACACTGTTGTTTACTCTCAGGGAGAATCATTGTGGCAAAAGTTGTTTCAGTCAGTAAAAGTGAAAAACATACGTTCTCAAAATCAACTGTGAATTCAATTATGCTGATCGAAGGCGAAGGTGTTGAAGGCGATGCGCACAGAGGTAAAACAGTCAAGCATCGTTCCCGGGTGAAGGCGGACCCAACGCAGCCAAATCTCAGGCAGGTTCATCTGATCCATCAGGAGCTATTTGATGAACTCAAAGACAAGGGATTTGAGGTCGGGCCTTCTGAACTGGGTGAAAATATAACCACACGCGGTATCGATTTATTATCACTGCCGAAAGGGACATTGTTACGGTTCCCGCAAGGTGCAGAGATATTGATTACCGGTTTACGCAATCCCTGTCCGCAGATAGAAGCCTTTCAGAAAGGGCTGCTCTCTCAGGTTCTGGACAGAGACAGTTCAGGGAATGTGGTTCGTAAAGCAGGTGTGATGGGGATCATCACGGCAGGTGGTTTGGTGAATCCTGATGATCATATTGAAATCATTTTACCCGATGAACCTTTTGAAAAACTGGAAAGAGTCTGAGCAGACATGAATGTGATTTAAGCCGGTACCATTTATTCAACCGGTATTTTAGCGTCTATAGTTAATTGTATTCAATTTAGTGAGTTTAGTTCGCGTATTCAGTCGTTGCCGTGCTTAACACTTTGACGCAAGTGAAGTGGCACAATGAAAGCATTCATTTTATTTTTTGTCGTATTATTACTCAGTTCTCCTGCTGTCCTGGCTAAAGAAAAGATGTCCGATGCTCAAGTCAGGCAGCAAATCATCCATGAGTCGATTCTTCGTTATCCGGGAAATTGTCCCTGCCCGTATAGCAGGGCTTCAAACGGTTATAAATGTGGGAAGCGAAGCGCATGGAGCAAACCCGGAGGTTATACTCCCATTTGTTATCCCAATGAAATATCAGATAAGGAAGTGAAAGCGTGGCGGCAGTCGCATGCTTTATAGGGTTCTGATTTGAAAGTTGATATCAGATCTCCGGTAAGCTGGTGATGATGGGTATGGATGTGAGCGAGTGACCTGCTCAGTTACTTGTTTAACCGCTTGGATCTTGAATTCTCAGGGTCATGATCGACGTAACAGGAAGAAATACCCAAGCAGTTGTTCATCGTCCGGTTCAAGAGTATATTTCCCGAACCGAACGATATTGCGCTACTCTTCGTCAATACCCCCGTTCAATTGATTCATCATTTTATAGAATAAGCGCAAAATTGATACTTTAAGCAAAGGCACTGAAATGCGGATACGCACATTTAATTCAATAGACACAGAGATTATCTCCTTATTTTGTAAACTCAAATATCACTGTACTATTAAGGTTTTTAATCCAGTATAAAGTGTAATTAGATCAGGGAAATTCATTTTAAATCAATTTGTTATATATATTCGTGGTGATTTTTAGTACATTAAAATGCACTTTCGGTAGCGTGCTTTACCTTTGCCTGAAAAAATAAAAATATCCTGTTTAAAGTGTCTGTCCTTACAGGATGATTCAAATCCGGTGATATCAATCCCAAATGGCAGGGATTCACTCCGCTGGATGGGCAAGCCTATCTCAATAACTTATGGCAGTTAATCCGGGCGAAACTCAGCCGCCTGAATATCCGCTTCTATGGCTTCCGGGTGGCAGAGCCACAGCATGATGGCACACCGCACTGGCATTTATTGCTGTTTGTTGAAAAACATCTTTATCTGCCTATGGTGGAAGTGATGCGTGATTACGCCATGCGCGAAGACAGCGACGAATCCGGGGCAGATAAGCATCGTTTCACGGAAGTCAAAATCGACCCGGCTAAAGGCTCCGCCACTGGCTACATTGCCAAATACATATCCAAGAATATCGACGGCAGTGATTTAGACACCGGAATTTACGGCGAAGACCCGCAGGAAGCCGCCGCCAGAGTGGACGCATGGGCGGCCTGTTGGGGTATTCGTCAGTTTCAGCAGTTAGGCGGATGCTCCGTGACCGTCTGGCGGGAACTGCGACGCTTAAAAGACATCACCGGGTTGTCTGACAAACCGAAAGCAATTATTGAGGCAGCCGATAAAGGCGACTGGAAAACCTTTACCGTGCAGATGGGCGGGGTGTTCTGTGAGCGCAAGGCTCAGGTTTTTAAGCCTTACTATGAATTTTCTGTTGACCAATCCACTGGTGAAATAAAAAGCAGTCTATACTGTGAAAATGAGCTCATAAGAGCGTTAAAAGGTGTGGTGACTGCCGGGCGTGAATTGATTACCCGTATTTTTGAGTGGCGGATTGAGTTACAGCAGGCGACATCTTTTCACTTGGAGTTCTGTGAATAAGTGTATTTTATGACGATAGCGGTAACAAGGATATGCCCCATTGTGTGTTTAAGTTCTTTGTATATAGATAGTTAACTGTGCGCATTTTGACTGGTCCAATAAGGTAAATGCGCATGCGCACTAATAAAATGTTAGCAACTCGGTGGGAAAATGAAGTACAACAAAAGATTGGAGTCGCAAGATGCTGGTGTTGTTGATAATGATCTTTTCCAATTCACGTGGCGTCAGCACTTTCTAACGTATGCAGCAATGAAAAAATTTTGCGGGCAAAATGAAAAAATCTATACTGTGAACAAAGCCAATAATAAGGTCTCATATGCTAAATTAAAAAGATTTGAGCCTGGTGCTGTTTCAGTTAGAGGGTGGACTCAGCATATAGAAAAAGAATTTTCGCATCCAATAGAAAGTAATTATCTTAGTGTAATTAATAAGTTGATTGACTCAAAACCGAGGGCGTTATTTTCAACAGAAAACCTTCCTGTTATTAAATATTTAGCGCTCTGGTCTGCAAGGTTTTCGTTTAAAGATAGTGATAGCTCTATAAATGTTTATGGTAATTTCGAAACTATGGAATTAACCCCTTTTGAAAGACAATGTCTTGAGCAAAGGAATACACAGCAAGCTGGCGTAATACAAAAGCATGAATCGAATTCTCAACAAATAAAATCGTTATATGAGTCAATAGTAAATGACTTGAGCGGTATCCAATTCATCTTGCATAAGGTTCAATGCGATATGAATTTGGTTTTACCCGATAAAACTAACTTACTCTGTTTACCTATCTCAAGTAATTCGATTCTTATACCTGATAGTATTTCATTTGATGGTCAATCTGTTGCGTCAGTATCAAGTTTGAACATGCAGATGCTGAATCAAAGCGATGAATATTATTGGGTAGAGGACATAAATAAAGTAGTACGTTGCTAAGTTGCTAACAAGGCCGTGAAGCGTAGCCTGCAAGCGGGCTGGACCTCGCTACGCTCAGCCGCTTACGGCAAACGTTAACCCATAGAAATTTTAATCCGAAACTGACGAGTTAGAGTTAAGGCTTTAACTCAGAAATGACACAACTGATACATTTTTAATGCTCTGATATTCAAAACCATATACAACAATTGACACCCAATCACACCAAGATTATCCTACCTGCTCACCGGCAAAATCCGGTGACTGGGTTTGGTACCCCAGATTACTACCGTACGACATATAAATGTCAGCTTCGTGCTGATTTTTTTATATGCGGCTTTTTACACCTGAATTTTGTGGTTTTGTCTATGATTCAGACAGAATCATGCCAAATAATGGTGGGCTGGATGAGGCTGACTTCGGTCAGGCCGTTTCCGTACGGGCGGTGTACCAACCTTGTTCAGTTCACCACCCATTCTTGGTACCTCTGAGTGGTGAAATATCTTTTCATCTATCCGTACGGAGGCACTTATGCCTGCAACAATCGCTTACGACCCAAGCCTTTCACAGAAAGCCCGTGAATATTTGATTCAGCTTGAGGATTATCTGAATGAGATGAACCAGAAGAGTCCGGATGTTCGTGAGGTGCTACTTCAGAGCCACTTAGTTTTGTGGCTCTTTTCATCGACGATATCAGGCTCCCCAGCCGCCTTGATCCCAGTTATCATATCCCATCGTACCGGATACATTATGTTTCCATATAATTTCTTTGTAGCTGAATGCAATGACTTCGTGCATTTCAGTGAAATTCTTCTCAACACTGTTGGTTAGAATATTTGGCAGCGTCGAACTTAAACCCGAGATAAGCGCCTTTTTTAATTCGATAGAATAAAACTTTTCGTTATATCCCTGCTCATTCGTCCGGTAAAAATGCAGTGTGCAATCAAGATGTTCCTGCTTAGCAAAAGCAGTCGCAAGCAGAGGACTGCTTTTGTCAATGTATTTGGTGATGTGCAAGGGGCTATGTGTTTTTTTATGCTGACCACCGCTTTTAGAACCATGATGTTCATAAGCAATCACTGAAATCTCATCCCGGTGGGCATCCTGAAATTTTCCACCCATTGAATCAATGCTGTTACATCCTTCAGAAATAACGCCTTGTGTTTCACCTGTAATGGTTATATACGCCATGTAAGCCATAAAATACCTGCTTGAATATTCGTTGAAATCAGAATTTCTTATCCCAAATCGTATTTAAAAATTGTTTTATTCAATAAATAGATCACCAACTGTGATAATAAAATTAATGTGGCAATAGAAATGCCTCTTTCCAGCCAAGTGTCAAAATGAAAGAAACAATATAACGTTCCCCAAACCTGCAAACCTCCCAGAGACCAGATAAGGAATACCAGAAAATGGTAATAAAACTTTTTAGTAGACTTGCTGTTGTTCTCTTCTTTGTATTTCGTCATAAATTATTCTGAGTATTTGGTTGAATGCGGGCTGCCCTTCGTGGTGATAAACATTCAGCGCTTCGACAAACGGAGATAGCGATGCTTCAAGCATAAAATATAATAAATCATAATAGTGTGGATACAATGCATAATAGACCTCCGGGTTTTCATCCCGCAGTTCTCTGGCTTTGTATAAACACCTTTCCGCCATGCCTCCGATCAACAGAACAGCACCTAACCGGCCACCACGAGCACTAAAGAAGGTTTCACCTTGTATTGCCAGCCGTTGGGAAAAGTTTCTAAAGATGAGATGGTTGGTGATAACACGCCCTGATATGGCTCCGACGATATGGCTGGATGTTTGTGTCTGGATTTTTTCCGGGACATATTGATTGAAGATCTCAAAAATAATTTCAACTGTTCTGACGATGTGGCGGGGCTGTAAAATACCATTGGATATGGCTCTGATGATTCTCTCTTTTCCTACACTGCGTTCGTGGTATGAATCCGTATCAAAATAGCCATAAGCCAGATATCCTAAATCCACAGGAACCGATAACATGCCATCCCAGAAACCGGCATCAAGTGAATGATCGAAAAGAACGTCAATCATTCTTTTTGCTATATCCGTGACGTTATATTCCATATCAGGCAAATACCAATAATTAATCAATGGGTAGCATTGTAACTATAATCATATAATTCGGCCAGATTTATGTATGATGTCTGTCAGAAATAACAACAGGAGTCAGAAGAGGATTTATTGTGTATGGATACCATATTATTCCTAATCCAAGCCACTTAGATATGGAATCCGGATATACAATCAAACGGTATCAGAATCCCCAATCCAACCCATATCAAGTGCCATATTGCGAATCGCGATACCCTATGATTCACAATCCAAGCCGTTCAGATATGGAATCCGGATATACAATCAAACGGTATCAGAATCCCCACACTAACCCATATCAAGTGCATTATTGCGAATCGCGATACTCTATGATTCACAATCCGAGCCATTCGGATATGGAATCCGGAGGATAATCAGATTACCCATCTGCTACACAGAAGTGCTTTTGTAGACCCCTCTTCAATGAGCTTATCTGTTTCGGTGGTTTGGATTCATATCAATCTGGAAAATAAACTCATTATCCGGATCAGCAAATGAGCCAGTTTATAAATACAGGTTTTTTGTCATTGAATTGCGGGATAGCGTAGGGGAGCTTTTCAGGATTCTGGCGGGCTGTTGCTATAAATAATTTTGCTATAAATATGCTATAAATAAAAATCCAAAGAAAAAGGAGCTAGGTAAAAACTCACCTAACTCCTTGAAATATATGGTGGGCCTTCCGGGACTTGAACCCAGGACCTGCCGATTATGAGTCGGATGCTCTAACCAACTGAGCTAAAGGCCCCCACAGAGGTGCACGATTATATGGGATTGGCTTTGTGCTGTCTAGCCTCAATGTATGTTAAATCTGCTTGTATTTTATTCACTTAAAACTGTTTTCCTGAAATTTGATTTGTTTTGATGATTTTATGCTCAATATCAGGTGTAACAAGCGCTGCCTGATGTTTATCCGGCCAAAGATTCTGCACTTTTTGTGTATTGGGTGATGATATTTTCCAGAACCGGAATCAGCTGTTCTGCTCTATCTTCCCGCCACTTGAATGGTGGCTTTTCTTCCATATAGTTACATTGTGCCAGCTCGAGCTGAATCGCGTGCCAGTGCTGTTCCGGCTGGCCATACGCACGGGTAATGTATCCCCCTTTAAACCGGCCATTGATAACCCAGCTGAATTTGTCCTGACTCCGGCATACTTTTTCCACAGTCTGCTGCAGGTTTGGTGCGCAGCTTTGTTCTTGATTGGTGCCGATGTTGAGATCGGGGAGCTGTCCTTCAAATAACCGGGGAATATTGGATGCAATCGAGTGAGCATCAAACAACAGCGCATAGCCAAATTTTTCTTTGATGCTGGTCAGCGTGTCCTGAATTTTTTGATGATAAGGCTGCCAGATATTGGTCAGACAAGCTGCTCGTTCATCGTCGGATGGTGATTTTCCGGCGCTAAATACCGGGGTGCCATCAAACAGCGTTTGAGGAAATAATCCGGTTGTCGCGGTTGTATACAGCGGTTGATCATCTGCAGGACGATTGAGATCAATCACAAAACGGGAATAATTTGCGATCAACAGATGTGCTCCGGTTTGACGGGCGAACTCATAGAGCTGTGGAACGTGCCAGTCTGTATCAGGCAGGGATTTTGCTGCTTCAGAAAGCCCGGCCTGAACGACTGGCGTTAATTGGGTGCCTGCATGTGGGATGCTGATGAGCAGTGGGCTGGTTCCCGGATAGTATTGAAATGCTTCCATACTTGATTTCCTCTGTTGCGTTCAGGTTTACGCTGGTTTAATACTGTGGTATGTATATGTATATACAATCTATCAGGGAAGAGTCAACAATGAAACGTTTTTTGTGTACACAGGCCTTATTGCATGATGGCTGGCAGTCTGATGTTTTGATCGAAGTCGACATGCAGGGCGTGATCACGTCAGTTCAACAGGGTGTGCGTGATGTACCAGAGCAGACTGAGCGGCTTTCAGGGCTGGTGATTCCTTCGATGGTTAATCTGCATTCACATGCTTTTCAGCGGGCGATGGCCGGGCTGGCTGAAGTGGCCGGGGACCCGCAGGATAGTTTCTGGACCTGGCGGGAACAGATGTATCATTTGGTGAGTCATCTTTCTCCTGAACAGGTGGGGGTGATCGCAGCATATTTGTATATTGATATGCTCAAAGGCGGGTATACACAGGTCGCTGAGTTTAATTATTTACATCATGATAAAGATGGCAAACCATATCAACAGGATGAGATGGCACTTCAGCTGATCAATGCCGCTGGTGAAGCCGGGATTGGTCAGACACTTTTACCGGTTTTGTATACTTATAGTGGTTTTGGCGGCCAGGCGGCCCAGCCTCTGCAAAAACGGTTTATTCAGGATACAGAGGCTTATCTGTCGCGGTTTGCGGAATTACAAAAGCAAATTAAAGAGAAAGCGTTGCATCATGCGGGGATCTGCTTTCATTCACTGCGGGCGGTGAGTCCGGTTCAAATGAATCAGGTTTTATCGCATGCTCCGGTTGATTTGCCGGTTCATATTCACATTGCGGAGCAGATGAAAGAGGTCAATGACTGCATCGCATGGAGTGGGCAGCGACCGGTAGAATGGCTGTATGATCATGCTGAAGTTGATTCCCGTTGGTGTCTGGTGCATGCAACACATTTGACCGGGCAGGAAGTGACTTCAATTGCTGACAGCCGGGCGGTTGTGGGTATCTGTACCACGACAGAAGCAAACCTTGGTGACGGGATTTTCCCGGCGGCTGATTATATACAGCAGGGAGGACGCTGGGGCGTCGGGTCCGACAGCCATGTCTCTCTCAGTGCTGTGGAAGAGCTGCGTTGGCTTGAGTATGGTCAAAGGCTGCGGGATCAGCGTCGTAACCGGTTGGTGGATCCTGTGACAGGCTCTGTCGGCGATATGCTTTGGCAACAGGCTGCAGCCGGTGGTTCACAGGCGTGTGGTGTGAATCTTGGGACACTGGCAGTAGGGAAACGGGCCGACTGGCTGGTTCTGGAAAACAATGAGTGGCTGGAAAACCTGCCTTCATCACTATGGTTGAACCGCTGGTTGTTTGGCGGGCAAAGCCAGATGATCCGTGACGTGTATGTTGCAGGAAAACGGGTCATTGAACAGGGACATCACCCGCTTGAATTTGCTGTCAGACAGCAATTTTCTCAGGTGATGAAAGCGTTAAAAATTTCATGAAAAACTTATGTTAAAAATTACCGAGCAGCTTATAGCGGGAGCCAGGGTAGAGTAATTTGGCGTAAGTCACTACTTGTTTATCGCTCCATGTCTGGCGGCGAATCAGCAGGCAGGGTTCATAATCGTCAATATCGAGATAATTTCTTTGTCGCGGATCAGCCATGACGGCTTCAACGATATGCTCACCGGAAGTCAATGGCGCAATATTCATCAGATAAGTATATGGTGTTTGATGCTGATAATCCTGATGGAGGTAATCTGGTGCCATTGACGGGTTTACCCAGCGCTCTTCGAGCTGTACCGGCGTGTCATTCTCATAATGGATGATATGAGAGTAGTAGAGTTCATGACCGGTTTTCAGATTGAAGATGGCTGCCTGTTCCGGATCCGCTTTGATACTGGATAAATTGATGATTTTACAGGTATGACTATGGCCGCGCTGGGTGATTTCATCAGCAATATTATGCACTTCCAGCATCGGGGTCGCCCCTTTTTGCTTCGCAACAAATGTACCGACGCCCTGCATCCGGAACAAATAGCCTTCGGTGGTTAATTCCCTGAGTGCCCGGTTGATCGTCATTCTGCTGGCACCTAAGGCTTTCACCAGTTCACTTTCTGATGGCACCCGATCATTTTCCTGCCAGTGACCGGCAGAGATCTGTGCGATGATTGCTTGTTTTACGCGTTGATAGATTGGTGCTGGTGTATCAGGAAGTGCTTGCGAAAGCTTCGATGCTGCAGATTGTTCAACCATCCATTTGATCCTGTGAATTGATAGTATATAAATTGTTAATCCCGGCCAGTGTAGCCGGGATTGAGTTTGTTGTATATATATCCAGCCGGAAGTTTCTCCGGATATCACAGACTGGGAAGCAGGTGCTCCGGCATCAGGCTGTGATGTTTTGCTGAGGCAAGCAATTCATCTGCTGCTGCAATGTCGGGAGCAAAGTAACGGTCCTTGTCATAGAAGGGAACTTTCGCCCGTAACATGGCTTTTGCCTGCTCAAGTTTGTCGGATGTTTTTAGTGGTGTTCTGAAGTCCAGACCCTGAACCGATGCAAGGTATTCAACTGCCAGAATACCACGGGTGTTTTCAGACATATCTTTCAGGCGGCGTGCTGCAAAAGTTGCCATAGAGACATGATCTTCCTGATTGGCAGACGTTGGCAGGCTGTCCACAGAACCGGGATGTGCCAGTGTTTTATTCTCGCTGGCCAGTGCAGCTGAGGTGACCTGAGCAATCATAAAGCCAGAGTTTACGCCGCCGTTATCAACCAGAAACGGTGGCAGCTTGCTCAGGGCGCTGTCAATCAGCAGCGCCATGCGTCTTTCTGATAAGCTGCCGATTTCGGCAATTGCCAGAGCCAGATTGTCTGCGGCCATTGCGACGGGTTCTGCATGGAAGTTACCGCCGGAGATAATGTCATCTTCTGCTGCGAAGACCAGCGGATTATCTGAAACCGCGTTACTTTCGGTCAACAAGGTATCAGCTGAGTTACGGATTTGTTGCAGGCAGGCGCCCATCACCTGTGGCTGGCAGCGAAGCGAGTAAGGATCCTGCACTTTTTCACAGTTCACGTGTGACTGGCTGATATCACTTGAGTCACCCAGAAGATGACGATACGCAGCTGCAGCATCAATTTGCGTCTGGTGGCCGCGAACCTGATGAATCTTCGGATCAAATGGACGACGGCTGCCTAATGCGGCTTCAACTGACAGCGCACCACAGACCGTTGCTGAAGCAAACAAATCTTCCGCATAGAACAGGCCTTCCAGAGCAAGAGCTGTTGAAGCTTGTGTGCCATTCAGCAGAGCCAGCCCTTCTTTGGGAGCCAGTGTGACCGGAGACAAACCAGCGATCGCCAGTGCCTGTTTACCGGAAATAACTTCCCCCTGATGGCGCGCCTGACCTTCACCCAGTAAGACAGTGCTCATGTGTGCCAGCGGTGCGAGATCGCCAGATGCACCAACGGATCCTTTTTCCGGAATACAAGGGTAGATCCCATGGTTAAGCAGCGTGATTAAAGCTTCAATCACCTCAAGCCGGATACCGGAGAATCCACGAGCCAGGCTGTTAATTTTCAGCACCATGATCAGACGAACGGTGTCATCCTGCATAAATTTGCCAATGCCGGCAGCGTGTGACAATACGATACTCCGCTGAAGGGTTTCCAGATCTTCCGGCGCTATTTTGGTGTTAGCAAGCAGACCAAACCCAGTGTTGATACCATAAACTGTGCGTTCTTCAGCAATGATTTTTTCAACGACCTGTGTACTGGCATTAATGGCCTGATGGGCATCTTCAGCCAGTTTTACTTTGATATCAGAGCGGCTGACCAGACGAAGTTCTTTCAACGTCATCCGGCCTGGGTTAATCGTAAGTACATCCATGAAATTTTTCCTTATCTTAGTTTTGCCAGTTCTGCATTCAGCATCGGTAAATCAAGTTTTTGTTCTGCAGCACACTGTTTGGCAATGTCATATCCTGCATCTGCGTGACGCATCACACCTGTGGCCGGATCATTATGCAGCACCCGGTTAATTCTTTCGCTGGCGTCATCGCTACCGTCACAGCAAATCACCATGCCGGAATGTTGAGAGAATCCCATACCCACGCCACCACCGTGGTGAAGTGATACCCAGGTTGCTCCACCTGCGGTATTCAACAGCGCATTCAGTAATGGCCAGTCGGATACTGCGTCAGAGCCATCCTGCATACTTTCTGTTTCGCGGTTCGGACTGGCGACGGAGCCTGAATCGAGATGGTCACGGCCAATGACTACGGGGGCTTTCAGCTCACCATTTTTGACCATTTCATTGAATGCAAGACCAAGGCGTTTACGATCTTTCAGGCCAACCCAGCAGATACGGGAAGGAAGCCCCTGAAAATGAATGCGTTCACGGGCCATGTCCAGCCAGTTATGCAGGTGCGGATCATCCGGGATCAGTTCTTTGACTTTCTGATCGGTTTTATAAATATCTTCCGGATCGCCAGACAGTGCTGCCCAGCGGAAAGGTCCAATGCCTTCGCAGAACAGGGGACGAATATAAGCCGGTACAAATCCGGGGAAGTCGAAAGCATTTTTTACGCCTTCTTCCAAAGCCATCTGACGAATATTATTACCATAATCCAGCGTTGCCGCGCCACGCTCCTGAAGTGTCAGCATTGCCTGAACATGAAGCGCCATCGATGCTTTGGCAGCTTTGACCACCTGCTCTTCATCTTGCTGACGCATATCAGCCGCTTTTTCCATGCTCCAGCCCAAAGGCAGATAACCGTTTAACGGGTCATGGGCTGATGTCTGGTCGGTAACAACATCCGGAGTGATGTTTCGTTTGACCAGTTCAGGGAAAATATCAGCTGCGTTCCCCAGCAGACCAACAGAAATGGGCTGATCGGTTTCCTGAATCATTGCCAGTGCTTCATCGAGTGATGTCGCTTTTTTATCAACATAGCCGGTTCTCAGACGATAGTCGATCCGGGACTCGTCACATTCGACTGCCAGCATTGAAAATCCTGCCATAGTCGCAGCCAGTGGCTGTGCGCCCCCCATACCGCCAAGACCGCCCGTGAGAATCCAGCGACCTTTGGTTTGTCCTTCATAGTGTTTCTTCGCGACAGCAACAAAGGTTTCATAAGTGCCCTGAACGATCCCCTGAGAACCGATATAGATCCATGAGCCAGCAGTCATCTGGCCGTACATCATCAAACCTTTTTTATCCAGCTCGTTAAAGTGTTCCCAGTTGGCCCAGTGAGGCACCAGGTTTGAGTTCGCAATTAATACCCGTGGTGCATTTTTGTGGGTCTGAAAGACACCCACAGGTTTACCGGACTGAACCAGTAAGGTCTGGTCTTCTTCCAGCCGCGTCAATACTTCTACAATTTTATCAAAGCATTCCCAGTTACGGGCTGCGCGGCCAATACCACCGTAGACAACCAGCTCATGAGGATGCTCTGCGACATCAGGGTCAAGATTGTTCATTAACATTCGCAGCGGGGCTTCGGTCAGCCATGATTTGGCTGTCAGCTCTGTACCGTGCGGTGCACGGATCGTTCTTGAAGTGTCGAGGCGGGTTCCCGCTTTAGATGTTTGTGACATGTGTGAACTCCTTGTTTATTTTCCATCACTTGAGGTTGTGCTGAATTTTGATAATGACGGCGATGCATTTCCTGTGGTGAATTTACCATTGACCACCCGGCCGGCAACCCGTGGTATGCCAGCTTCGTAGCTGAGTTCGGCTGGATGAGAGATATTCCACAGTGTGATATCCGCATCCATACCTGTTTGAATCTGTCCTTTTTGGTGTTGCAACCCAAGAGCCTGCGCAGCGTGGCTGGTGACACCACGAAGGGCTTCTTCCGGCGTCAGGCCAAATTGAGTACAGGCCATATTCATCATCAGCGTCAGGTCACTGAAAGGAGATGTACCGGGATTACAGTCTGTGGCGATGGCCATCGATACCTGATGCTCTCTGAGGAGCTCCACCGGAGGATGTTGCGTTTCTTTCAGGAAGTAGAAAGCGCCGGGTAAAAGAGTTGCGACGGTATTTGATTTCGCCATTGCCTGAACACCTGCCTGATCGAGATACTCAATGTGGTCGGCTGAAAGCCCCTGATAGCGGGCAGTGAGCGCCGTTCCCCCAAGATTCGATAGCTGTTCTGTATGCCCTTTGACTGCCAGGCCATGGGTCTGAGCGCACTGAAATACTTTTTCGGTTTGCTCCAGCGAAAAGCCGATAGATTCACAAAATACATCGACGGCTGAGGCGAGCTGCTGTCTGGCAACGGCTGGAATGATGGTCGTACAGATATAGTCGATATAGTCGTCCGGACGATCTTTATATTCCGGTGGTACGGCATGAGCAGCTAACAGGGTGGTTTCGATATGGATTGACCGCTCCTGAGCCAGCATTCTAGCGGCCCGGAGCATTTTCAGTTCGTCGTTCAGCGTCAGTCCGTAGCCGGATTTGATTTCAACAGTGGTTACGCCACTATGGATCAGGCCATCCAGACGGGGCAGCGCCAAACGGACTAATTCTTCTTCAGTCGCTTCGCGGGTTGCATTGACCGTGGATAAAATGCCACCCCCTTGGCGGGCTATTTCCTGATAAGTGGCCCCTTGCTGGCGCATTTCAAACTCATGGCTTCTGTTACCGGCATATATCAGGTGGGTATGACAATCGATCAGTCCTGGAGTCAGTAAAACGCCAGAGCAGTCGATTTCATGCAGCCCAAATGAAACATGCAGTGGGTGATTTGAAATGGCCTCAATTTTCCCGTTTTTGATACCAATAAATTTAGGTTCACTGACCTGATAGCCAGTTTCGCCGGGTACCATCGTGACTATTTTTGCATTTGAAAGGATCAGATCCATAATCCAGTAAAACTTGTGTTAAATATACATGTATATACAAATACGATAAAACGAACGCTTTGACAAGTTTTTTGTATTGCGCAGTCATAAAAAAGGTGAGCACTATGCTCACCTTTTAAAGTTAAATGTGATGAATGTTACGATCAAACATTCAGGAATCGTTCATCAAAACTATTGATTAAAACTATTCACCAAAACTACTCATCAAGGAAACTACTCATCAAGGAAACTACGCAGCGTTTCAGATCGGCTTGGGTGACGTAATTTTCGCAGTGCTTTCGCCTCAATCTGACGAATACGCTCACGGGTAACGTCAAACTGTTTACCGACTTCTTCCAGCGTATGGTCCGTATTCATGTCAATACCAAAACGCATCCGTAAGACTTTTGCTTCACGCGGTGTCAAACCGGCAAGAACATCGCGGGTGGCGACTTTCAGGCTGGTTGATGTTGCGGACTCAATCGGTAGATCCAGCGTTGTATCTTCAATAAAATCACCCAGATGCGAATCTTCATCATCACCAATTGGGGTTTCCATTGAGATGGGCTCTTTAGCGATTTTGAGTACTTTACGGATTTTGTCTTCAGGCATCATCATTCGTTCTGCCAGCTCTTCCGGAAGGGGTTCACGGCCCATTTCCTGTAGCATTTGACGGGAGATACGATTCAGTTTGTTAATCGTTTCAATCATATGTACAGGAATACGGATTGTCCGTGCCTGATCGGCGATAGAACGGGTGATTGCCTGACGAATCCACCATGTTGCATAAGTTGAGAACTTATAACCACGGCGGTATTCAAATTTATCAACAGCTTTCATCAAGCCAATGTTTCCTTCCTGAATCAGATCCAGGAATTGTAATCCGCGATTGGTATATTTCTTCGCAATCGAAATAACCAAACGCAGGTTGGCTTCAACCATTTCTTTCTTCGCACGACGTGCTTTGGCTTCACCAATCGACATTCTGCGGCTGATATCTTTGATTCGGTTGACGGTCAGGGAAGTTTCTTCTTCAATCGCTTTCAGCTTTTGAATTGAGCGACGAATATCTTCTTCGCTATTCCGTATTTTATCCACATAGGGCTTATCAGAAGCCAGTGCTTCATCGAGCCAGGCTTCATTTGATTCATTGCCGGTAAATAATGTGATAAACGTTTTCTTCGGCATTTTGCCGTATTCGACCACATGCTTCATGATCAGCCGTTCCTGTGTACGGACACGATCCATTGAACCACGAAGTGTATCGACCAGATGATCAAATTGTTTGGGTGTCAGACGGAATTCACGGAAGACGTCCAGAACCAACTCAGAGGCATCAGAGGCTTTTTGATTCGCATTACCAAACTCGTTGACAGCCAGTTGGTAATCCTGAAACTTGTTACGCAGCTCGCTGAATTTTTCAAGAGCAAGTTCCGGATCAATACCTGACTCATCCTCTTCTTCTTCATCATCAGATGAGCCTTCGCCTTCTTCATCCTCTTCTTCGTCTTCATCGCTGTCTTTGGCACTGGAATCGATGGGAATGTCTTCATCATCGAGATCTGCACCTGTCAGTTCTGAGCCGATATGTGTAGCGGTAGGAGCCGTAGTTTCATCTGCATCCGGGTCAACAAAGCCTGTGATCAGGTCGGTCAGGCGAAGTTCTTCTGCCTGAACTTTGTCAAATTGTTCCAGGATGTAAGGAATCGTTCCCGGATATTCAGCAACAGCACTTTGAACCTGGTTAATCCCTTCTTCAATGCGCTTTGCAATATCGATTTCCCCTTCACGGGTAAGAAGCTCAACTGTTCCCATTTCCCGCATATACATACGAACAGGATCAGTTGTACGACCAATTTCATTTTCTACACTTGATAAGGCTGCTGCGGCTGCTTCTGCGACATCTTCATCAGTGATATTAGTGTCGTCATTCAGAGCGAGATCATCGGCATCCGGTGCTGTTTCAACAACTTTGATACCCATGTCATTAATCATCTGAATAATGTCTTCTACCTGCTCCGAATCAACGATTTCTGCAGGTAGGTGGTCATTAACTTCAGCGTAGGTCAGATAACCTTGTTCTTTGCCTTTAAGAACAAGTTGTTTAAGCTGTGACTGCGGATTTTGATCCATAAACGGTATCCAACTTCATTTCTGGTGACGGAATTAGTATGCGAAATGCAAACCATGTATTATAACAAATTAATCATTTGTTGGCTAATAAAATAGGGTTACGCTTTTAAATCTAGCATCAGTGCCAGCAGCTCCCTTTTCTCATCGGTTGATAAACCGACACTTCTTTCTTTTGCCTGCAGATTTTCAATTTGTTTTTCAACGCACTGGGTAATGATTTTGTCCAGTGAGTCTAAAAAAATTTCTTCTTGGTTGTCTTCAACGAGAGGTATGTCCCAACTGGCAAGGCGTGAAAACATTGCTTCGTTTTGACTGCCCCGCCAATCTTCGAGTAATTGGCCTGTTGTTATATGAGGATAATTTCGGCATTTTTCAAGTACCTCCACTAATAAACTTAATCCCGGAACATCGAGTGTTTCTATGCTTGAAAGATCTGGTACTCTTTGAGCATAGACCGGATTTTGAAGAAGCAAAGCAATAACTTCCCTCATTGGTGTTCGCTTCATTTCTTTGTGTGGCCTGAGTTGCTGTTTTTGTTCGCTTGAAGACTGTTTATTCAGGTGGCTTTGAATGGCTGCACTGCTGAGTCCTGTACGGAGAGAGAGCTCCTCCCACAGGTATAATTTTAAGGAGTTGTCGCGGACTGAATTAATCAGAGGTTCGGCCATATGTACAACCCGGAAACGTCCTTCCCGGCTACTGTTATCGACAATCCGCTCCATCAGGCCGTGAAACAGAAAGTCAGAAAATGGGGTCGCCTGCTGTAATTGCTGCTCAAAAGAAGCGGTCCCATGCTGGCGAATATATGAGTCTGGATCTTCCTGATCAGGTAAGAACATGAATTTGAGTGTTTTGTTCCCGTTCAGATAAGGAAGAGCATTTTCCAGTGCCCGCCACGCGGCTTGCCGGCCAGCGTTATCACCATCGTAACAGCAGATGACGACATTCGTTTGTCTGAATAATATTTGCAGATGTTCGCCGGTTGTTGAGGTCCCTAAAGATGCGACAGAATAATCGATGCCATATTGTGCCAGTGCCACAACATCCATATAGCCTTCTGCGACCAGTATTTGTGGTGGTTCTCTGTGACTTTGTAAAACTTCGTAGAGTCCGTAGAGTTCTTTACCTTTATGAAATACAGGTGTTTCTGGTGAGTTCAGATATTTAGGTGTGCCATCGCCAATGACCCGGCCGCCAAAGCCGATAACTCGTCCCCGCCGATCTCTGATAGGAAACATAACCCGGCCACGGAAGCGATCATATCGGCGACCATTATCGTTTTCGATGAGCATTCCTGTTTCCGTCAGCATTTTTTCGCTGTCTTGTGACTTTGCAAAATGCTTTCTGACCAGATCCCACTCATCGGCAACATAACCGATACCAAACTTTTGAATGATCTCTTTAGAGAGTCCCCGATCTTTTAAATACTCGATGGCAATTTTGCCTGAACTTTTCTTGAGTTGCTGAAAATAGAAGACCGCGATTTGTTCGAGTAACTCATACTGGCTGCGTTTCTGTTGTTGATTGGCTTGCGGGCGTTGCTGTCCCTGAGATGCTGGCGTTTGCTCTCTGGGAACATCGATCCCCAGTAGTGAGGCAAGCTCTTCTATTGCTTCAACAAACTCAAGCCGCTCGTATTCCATCATAAAGTCGATGGCATTGCCGTGAGCACCACAGCCAAAACAATGGTAGAACTGTTTTTCCTGACTTACGCTGAATGATGGCGTTTTTTCATTGTGGAAAGGACAGCAGGCAGTATAATTTTTTCCCTTTTTTTTGAGTTTGACGCGCGCATCAATCACGTCGACTATATCCAGTCGTGCGAGAAGGTCATTAATAAAATTGCGGGGAATCAATCCAGCCATAGAACCTGGTTAAGTCTGTATGTCTATACAAAAAGCCGTGTATTCTGGGAATAACACGGCTTGAAATCGCAGGAGAGTGGGTTAAGCCAATTGACCTTTGACCAGACCGCTGACTTTACCCATATCTGCACGACCCTGAATCTGTGGTTTCAGAATTGCCATCACTTGACCCATATCCTGCATGCCTGAAGCACCGGATTCGGCAATTGCGTGACTAACAAGCTGAGCCACTTCGTCATCAGTCAGAGGCTGAGGCATAAACTCTTCAAGAACAGTAATCTCGTAGTTCTCTGCATCTGCTAAATCCTGACGACCAGCTGATTCATACTGCGCGGCAGAATCGCGACGTTGTTTAACCATTTTTGTCAGCACAGCAACAATGTCTTCATCACCTAATGTGATATGTTCGTCGACTTCCCGTTGCTTGATTGCTGACAGAGCTAAACGAATTGTGCCAAGGCGCGGTTTGTCCTTGGCTTTCATCGCGAGTTTTTGCTCTTCTTTGAGTTGATCAATCAGAGCCATAACTCATTCCTTCTTAATAAGGAGTGATTAGTACAAACGAACGCGACGTGCGTTTTCACGAGCCAGCTTCTTAGCGTGACGCTTTTGAGCTGCTGCTTTAGCACGTTTGCGAACAGTTGTTGGTTTTTCATAGTGCTCGCGACGACGCACTTCAGAAAGAATACCTGCTTTTTCGCAAGAGCGCTTAAAACGACGCAGAGCTACGTCAAATGGTTCGTTTTCACGTACTTTAACTACTGGCATATGCCTTTCACCTCGGGGGTTATTCGTTAAGGCTGGTGCTTCATTGACCGGAGTATCCCGGCTATTTACCAGCGCGATCAAAAATGGTGCGGAATTTTAATCCGAATGAAGTGAGTTTGTAAAGTACTTTATGGGTGAAAGGATGAACAAAATTTGTCTGTCCGGACAAGGCAAGGTAACATGGCGCCACTTTTGATGTCGGATTATAAAGCGTTCATTCAATTATGCGTGTACTAGGTATAGAAACTTCATGTGATGAGACGGGTGTTGCTATTTACGATGATGAGCAGGGATTACTTGCTCATCAATTGTATAGCCAGATAAAACTTCATGCCGATTATGGTGGCGTCGTGCCTGAACTGGCCTCGCGCGATCATGTAAAAAAAACGATTCCGCTCATTCAAAAGGCGATGTCTGACGCAAACTGCCGCCCGGAAGATTTTGATGGCGTCGCTTACACCGCGGGGCCCGGACTTGTCGGGGCCTTGCTTGTTGGAGCGACGATTGGTCGAAGCCTTGCTTACGCATGGGGGGTGCCGGCAGTCCCTGTTCACCATATGGAGGGGCATCTTTTGGCACCAATGCTTGAAGATACTCCCCCGGCTTTCCCGTTTATTGCTGTTCTTGTTTCGGGGGGGCATACCATGATGGTTGAAGTCCATAGTATCGGTGATTACCGGATTCTGGGTGAATCGATTGATGATGCAGCCGGAGAAGCCTTCGATAAAACAGCGAAACTGATGGGGCTGGATTATCCGGGAGGGCCTTTACTGGCAAAACTGGCTGAAAAAGGAACTCCCGGGCGTTTTCGCTTTCCCAGGCCGATGACAGATCGTCCGGGGCTCGATATGAGCTTCTCCGGGTTAAAGACATTTGCTGCCAATACGATTGCAGCGAATGGTAATGATGAACAGACTCAGGCTGATATTGCGTATGCGTTTCAGGAAGCCGTTTGCGATACTTTGGTGATCAAGTGCAAACGGGCGCTACAGCAAAGCGGTCTGAAAAGAATTGTGATTGCTGGTGGTGTGAGTGCAAATCAGAGATTAAGACAGGATTTGGCTGAGCTTGCCCGTAAGGTCGGTGGCGATGTGTACTATCCCCGGACTGAGTTTTGTACCGATAATGGTGCGATGATTGCGTATGCTGGCATGCAACGTCTTAAAAATAAGGAATTTTCAGATTTGAGTGTTCAGGCGACACCTCGCTGGCCCATTGATCAGTTGAACCCCGTTGGTCTCTGATAAAACATCTGTAAATGAGGTATTTCCCGGAGCTGTCTATTTCAGGATAGCTCTTTTTTTTCACCAACTTTTGGTTCAGTACCACTGAACAAGCGTTTAATGTTGTGTTGGTGACGAAAAATAATCAGGCAGCACAGCATGGCAACCGGTAAGGTGTATTGAGGTTTAAACCACCATGTATACATAGGAGCGAGCAATGCTGCTGTTAATGCGGCCAGAGATGAATATCTGAAGAGAGCAATCGTGACCAGCCAGGTTCCCATAATGCAGCCAGTCAGATCTAATCCGATAGGTGCAATTGCGCCTATGGCTGTTGCAACGCCTTTTCCGCCCTGAAAATGAAAGAATATCGGATAAATGTGTCCGAGACAGGCTGCAATAGCGATCACACCCAGAAAAAAAGGTTCGATACCCAGAAAGTAACTCCCCCAGACAGGAATTGTGCCTTTGAGCATGTCACATAGTAAGACAATACAAGCCGCTTTCTTTCCGCCAATCCTCAGCACATTGGTTGCACCAGGATTATTGGATCCCGAATTTCTTGGATCAGGAATTTGGAATATACGGCATACAAGCACTGCACTCGATATTGAGCCCAGTAAATAAGCCATCATAATAATTAGCAGCGTTATTGGTGTCATATGTCCTTTTAGTCAGTCGAATTCTGATGGATGAAACCATGGGCCTGAAAAGCCAATGCGGTGATGAAGAGAAATTTATATTAATTTCACATTTTAAAACAGATTAAGTATATGATATCTGACCTTGTAACACATGGTACGATGTTTTGTGCCATTTATATATCCAATATGTCAAAAAGGTAGTCAGAAACTAATGGATAAAGTGTTTATCGAGCAGCTGGAAGTTGTAACAACGATTGGTGTTTACGACTGGGAGCAAACCATCAAACAGAAACTGGTTTTCGATATTGAAATGGGACATGACAATATGGTCGCGGGCTTGAGTGATAATGTCCGGGATACGTTGGATTATGCTCAGATCAGTGAATCGGTTATCGATTATGTTGAGCGGGGGAAGTTCCAGTTAGTTGAGCGGGTTGCAGAAGAAGTTGCGGCATTGATTATGTCTCGCTTTGCTGTCCCCTGGATTCGGATTCGTCTTGCAAAACCTGGTGCTGTTCCGGCTGCGAAGAGTGTGGGTGTCGTGATTGAGAGAGGGCATCAATGACCTCAGTTTATGTTGGCATTGGATCTAATATAGATAAGCATAAACATATTGAAGTCGCTGTTGGTGAGCTGTCTGGCCTTGGAGATTTGGTCAGGCAATCTACAATTTATGAATCTCCTTCCCTTGGATTTCAGGGGGCTGAGTTTTTTAATTTAATTGTGGAAATCCAAACATCATTGACACTGGAAGTATTCACAAAATTTCTCAGGGATATTGAGATTCGCTGGGGAAGAGCCGTTGATGCCAAAAAGTATCAGGATCGGACATTAGATCTGGATATTATACTCTTTGGCGACATGATTCGGGACGCTTCTCCTCAGTTACCCAGAAAAGATATTTATCATTATCCATTTGTGATTCAGCCTTTGTACGAACTCTCACCGGAACTGATTATCCCAGGAGATGGGCGTACAGTCAGAGAAATCTGGCTTCAGGCTGAAAATTTGGATGTATTAAGGGCGGTTCGTCCCTGGTTTTCAGTGAGTGAGTAATTTTTGATGAGTTATACAGAATCATTCTGGTTAGCCTTGATTCAGGGGCTAACAGAATTCTTACCAATTTCGAGTTCTGCCCATTTAATACTTCCGTCAGCATTGTTAGGTTGGGCCGATCAGGGGCTGGTTTTTGATGTTGCCGTTCATCTTGGAACATTAGCTGCTGTTGTGATTTATTTCCGTCACGAAGTCAGGCAATTGTTGTCAGCCTTTTTCCGTTCAGTTTTACAAAAGGATCGCAGTAAAGAAGCTAAACTAGCCTGGATGATTTTGATTGCCACCATTCCGGCCTGTTTCTTTGGTTTTTTCATGAAAGATTTTGTTGAGGTGTATTTGAGAAGTACGCTGGTGATCGCAACAACAACACTGGTCTTCGGTGGTCTGCTTTGGATTGTTGATAAGTATGCAACCTTAAAGGACGATGAATATCAGATGACCTGGAAAAAATCATTGTTTGTCGGCCTTGCTCAGGCTCTTGCAATTATCCCGGGAACATCCCGTTCCGGGGCTACGATTACTGCTGCATTGTATCTGGGCTTTTCCCGTGAAGCAGCGGCACGTTTTTCTTTTTTGATGTCGATTCCTATCATATCGCTCGCCGCAGGGTATCTGGGCTGGGGAGTTATCACCGGAAATCACGAGATTCACTTTGAATTTTTAATGACAGGGTTGCTGGTTTCTTTTGTGAGTGCATATTTTTGTATTCATTTTTTTCTTAAACTTATCTCCCGGATGGGAATGACACCGTTTGTCATTTACAGACTATTATTGGGTTGTTTACTGATGGCTCATGTGTATTCAGGATAATCCTGAGTGAAGGCATTCATGTGTGATATCACCAAGTGACCTCAAGATGCGCCCTGAATCCTGCATTTTGAGGTCACTTGAGTATATAAGTGATTATGTATTCCTTATGATACAGTGATATATTCTGAGTCTGATTCATCTGGTTAGAGTGTCATGCGAATTTTTTCTTTAACATTACTTATATTATTGGCTTGGTTGCAGTATGCACTGTGGTCGGGAAAGAACGGAATATTCGATCTGCAGGAAATTTCCGGAGAAATTAAGACACAGGAAGCGGTGAATCAGCGCCTTCAGGTCAGAAATAAGCAGATGTATGCCGAGATTAATGACTTGCGTCAGGGACTGGACGCGATAGAAGAGCGTGCAAGACATGAATTAGGCATGATTAAAGAAGGTGAAACATTTTACCGGATTGTTAATGAGGATACAGAGTAAATGATAGCAGACCTCATTCCGGTTATTATTCCGGCAGCAGGAACCGGACGCCGGATGAAAGCAGATATACCCAAACAATATCTGAAAATTCATGGAAAAACAGTGTTAGAGCACACTGTCAGTCAATTGTTATCTCATCCGGCGACAGGGCAAATCATTGTTGCTGTCAGTGATGATGATCCATATTTTGAGCGCCTTACTGTGGCAGGACATCCTGAAGTTAAACGGGTTTCTGGTGGAAAAGAACGTTCAGATACTGTGCTGAATGCCTTGGCTGCGTTACCAGAAAAATTACAGTCTGGCTGGGTTATGGTTCATGATGCAGCACGGCCTTGTGTCAGGCATGAGGATATATCCAGATTGGTTGACGGGATTTCTGAACAGGATTGTGGCGGCATTCTTGCTGTTCCGGTCCGGGATACAATGAAACGTTCGGTTCAGACCTGTCTTATTGAACATACTGTGGATCGTGTCGGGTTATGGCACGCTTTGACGCCTCAGTTATTTCAGGTTCCGGCTCTATATGAAGCTCTTTCTCTGGCTAAAGCCAATGGCATTGTGGTAACAGATGAATCATCAGCAATGGAATGGAAAGGGTATCACCCTAAATTGATTACCGGACACGCGGATAATATAAAAATTACTCAGCCAGAAGATTTGGCGTTAGCTGCCTTTTATCTCAATCGTGATGAGGAATAAATATGCTAAGAATTGGTCATGGTTTTGATGTTCATAAATTTGGAAGTGATTCACCTCTGATTATAGGTGGCGTTGTTATACCTTATGAGTCAGGATTTATTGCGCATTCAGACGGCGACGTGGCGTTACATGCTTTAAGTGATGCCTTGCTTGGTGCAATTGGTGCCGGAGATATTGGGCGCCATTTCCCTGACACAGATGAGGCCTGGAAAGATATTGATAGCCGCATTTTGCTGAGAGAAGTCTATCAACAGGTGAAATCATCAGGTTACCGGCTTGGTAATGCCGATATTACGATTATTGCACAGGCCCCGAAGATGGCTCCTTATGTCGGGATGATGCAAAAAATCATCGCTGAAGATCTGGAATCGGCAGTCAGTCATATCAATGTAAAAGCAACAACCACTGAGAAACTGGGATTTACCGGAAGAAAAGAAGGTATAGCGTGCGAAGCTGTCGTGTTGTTATATCAAAATTCCTGATTGTACATTTGCAGAGGTGTATTCATGTCAAATGATATTCTGGCTGATTTAGCTTACTTATATGGACAACCAACGGTAAAGGCAAAGTTTAAAGAAAAACCAGAGCACTTTATTGTCAAAGAAAATTTGGGTTTTTCTCCCGATGGAGATGGGGAACATCTTTTTGTTCGTATCCGTAAGACCGGGGAAAATACACGCTTTGTTGCAAATGAATTAGCAAAAGCTTGTGGCGTGAAATCAAAAGATGTCAGCTGGGCTGGTTTGAAAGACCGGCATGCGATTACTGAGCAATGGCTGAGTGTCTGTTTACCCAAACAGGATAACCCTGACTTTTCATCATTTCTTTCCCAATATCCTCAAATTGAGATCCTTGATATAAGCCGTCACCGCAAAAAATTAAGGCCGGGAGAACTCAAAGAGAATCACTTTCAAATTACACTGACATCGGTTTCTGATATGGGTGATGTTTTGCGCCGGCTGGAATATATTCAGCGAGATGGTGTTCCGAATTATTTCGGCACTCAGCGCTTTGGACATGACGGAAATAATGTCCGGGAAGCAAGGCGTTGGGGGCGGGATAATGTACGTACGCGAAATCAGTCTCAGCGAAGTTTATATTTGTCAGCAGCACGTTCCTGGATTTTTAATCACATTGTCTCTGAAAGGATTCAGCAAGGGCTGTTTGATCAGTTAATCTGTGGTGATATCGCTTTAGTTCAGGGAGAGTTTGTTCTGGTGACAGAGGATAATCTTGTGGCACTGAATCAGACATTGTCTGAAGGGCTGTCGCATATTTCCGGCGCGTTGGCTGGTGATAATGAGTTACCAACAGTCGGCAAAGTCTCAGATCTTGAGCAAGGATGTCTGGATGCCGAACCGGATTTGATGAAGCTTATCCGGGGAAATCGTATGCAGCACGATCGCCGGAAATTATCTCTTAAACCTAACCAATTGAATTGGAAGGTGAAAGAGAATGAGGTTATATTAGATTTTTCTCTGGATGCCGGATGTTTTGCAACATCAGTGCTGAGAGAACTGATTGAATTTATTCCTGTGGAGAGAGTTTTCGAATGAAAATCTTGCTGAGTAATGATGACGGTGTATATGCGCGGGGAATTCGTGTTCTGGCTGATGCATTGAAAGATATCGCCGAGATTATTATCGTTGCGCCAGACCGGAACCGTTCCGGAGCTTCTAATTCTCTGACTTTAGAGCATCCTTTACGTGTGAATGAAATTGCTCCAGGCACATTCTCAGTGCAGGGGACGCCAACAGATTGCGTGCATTTTGCTCTGAATGAGCTGTTGAGAGACGATTTACCTGAGTTAGTTTTGAGTGGTATTAATCATGGGGCAAATTTAGGCGATGATGTGCTTTATTCAGGTACTGTTGCTGCCGCGATGGAAGGACATTTTTTAGGTGTTCAGTCAATTGCATTTTCTTTAGTCGGTGAAACACATTTTAATACTGCAGCGCAGATTGCCCGTGAATTAGTTTTACAGCATATTCGATCACCTATCCCGACAAATCGGCTATTAAATGTCAACATTCCTGATGTGCCCTATGAGCATGTTGCCGGTACTTTAGTCACCCGGTTGGGAGCGCGTCATCATGCTGAAACGATGATCAGACAGAAGGATCCCAGAGGACATGATATTTTTTGGTTAGGTCCACCGGGAAAAGAACAGGATGCCGGCGAAGGAACAGATTTTTATACTGTTGATCATGGATATGTTTCTTTGACTCCTCTGCAGGTTGATTTGACTGCTCATGAGTCAATTATTCGTATGACTGATTGGTTAAAAGGATAGGTGCCATGTCAAATCCACTCGCTGATAAGTTGGTTTATTTTCTTGTCAGAAGCGGTATTGATGACAAACGTATATTAGAAGCAATACGTGAATTGCCCAGAGAACATTTTGTTTCTCAGGCTATGATTCATCAGGCTTATGATAATAATGCTTTACCGATAGGTCAGGGGCAGACCATATCTCAGCCTTATATTGTTGCTAAAATGACGCAATTGTTAAATTTATCACCAAATAGTCGCGTACTTGAGGTTGGAACAGGCTCAGGCTATCAGACTGCTGTATTGGCCCGGTTAGTTGAGCATGTTTTTTCAATAGAGAGAATTAAATCGTTACAGTGGGATGCGAAACGTCGGCTGAGAAAGCTTGATATTTATAATGTGTCTATGAAACATGGCGATGGATGGCTTGGATGGGAAGCTAAGGGGCCGTTTGATGCGATTATTGTAACAGCAGCTGCAAAGAGCGTTCCTCTGGCTTTGCTGGAACAACTGGCGGAAGGGGGATGTTTAGTGATTCCTGTTGGAGAGAGTGAACAAACGTTATTGAAAATTATCCGGGAGGGAGAATCCTTTCATTCCGAAGAGATTGAGATGGTTCGCTTTGTACCACTTATTGCTGGCGATTTAGCATAGCTGATTGATTATGGCGAATAAGATCCGGTGTTTAATTATCATGTTTCTATCTGCTTATATGGCAGGTTGTACTTCGCCATTTCCGGCACCGGTTTCCGGACTGGAACGTGACTATGACAGTCTTTCTCGGGGGAGTTACCGGGGAAGTTATTATAAAGTCAGGGAAGGCGATACGCTGTACTTTATATCTTATGTCACGGATAAAGATGTGAATGATATTATTCGTTATAATCATTTGTCTCCGCCATATACTATTTATCCCGGGCAGGAGTTGCTCTTGTGGCGGCCAGTATATACGCCTCCTGTTCATGGAAAATCTTCTGATTCATCGCCATCTGTTATGACTGATACTGTTATTCCATCTGCAGCAAAAACAGTTGCCGTCGCTAAAGCTTCCACAATTCCTGCTGCAGTTACATCAACAAATATTGTTCCGAAAATAAGAATCAAGAAGAAAGTTGTCCCTAAAAAAAGCAGTATTGTAAACAAACAGACAGTGAAACATCCGGTGAATTCATCTCCGCCAGCCCATAAAACCAAAACAAATATAGTAACTAAAAGTAAAGGTGAGACACCGGTCAAGAAAAAAGGTAACGAGGTAACTAATGTCTCACTTAAAAATTCTAAATATGCGCAAAATGCTAACAAAATAAGAAATAAACATACGAAAGTTTCAAAAAAACCAGCAAAAAGTATTGAACGATCTCAGGCAAAAAGGTATGGTGAATCAGAAGGTAAAAAAAATGTTAATAAATCTATAATAAAGTCAAAATCTGGTAATTCGAAAATAGACAAATGGATTTGGCCAACGAAAGGGAGGGTTATCCGCAAGTTTTCAATTGGTGATCAGGGGAACAAAGGCATTGATATTGCCGGAAGGCGTGGACAGCCTGTGGTATCTTCTGCATCCGGAACCGTAGTTTATTCCGGAAATGCACTCAGAGGATACGGTAACCTTGTAATTATTAAACACAATGACAAGTATCTGAGCGCTTACGCGCACAATGATCAGTTGCTAGTGAAGGAAGGACAAAATGTAAAAGCTGGCCAAAAAATAGCGACAATGGGCAGTTCCGGAACTAATAAAGTTCGTTTGCATTTTGAGATTCGCTATCAGGGTAAGCCAGTCAATCCAAAACGCTACTTTATCTTCATGTTCTTTCAGCTCTGGGATGATATAGCGCTCTGCGTTTTTAAGGGTTTGCCTCCGGATATAGTGAGCCGGAACCAGATGGCTTTGACCTCGGCTGACCTGAATATAAAAACCATGAACATTGTTATAGCCAACCTTCAGGGTGTCAATATCGTGACGTTCTCTTTCCTGCTTTTCCAGCTCTTCTAAATAGGCAGTAGCACCACTTGCCAAATCACGCCATTTATCGAGTTCACTATCGTAACCATGCGCGATTACCCCCCCATCCCGGATTACAACTGGCGGATTTTCGACGATAGCGGATTCAAGAAGCTGGGCTACTGAATCCAGCGGTTGACACTCAAATGCCAGTTGCTTTAAGTAAGGATGACGGACATTCTGAATTAATTCTTGTAGTGCCGGTAATTGATACATCGCATGACGCAGTCTCGCAAGATCTCTGGGACGCGCCGAACGGATTGCCAGCCGCGCTAATATTCGTTCAATATCACCAACCTGTTTCAGGACCGGGGAAAGATCCGAAAACAGTCCTGAATCTTTGATCTCGTGAATTGCATCAAGTCTGTTATTCAGTGTTTCTGTATGACGTGTTGGTTGGTGAATCCAGCGTTTGAGCATCCGGCTCCCCATTGGAGTGGCTGAATAATCAAGAATGTCGGCCAGAGTATTATCTGTTCCGCCAGATAAATTCTGAGTCAGCTCCAGATTCCTGCGGGTTGATGCGTCCATCATGACTGATTGATCCTGCCGATCAATCGTCAGTGAGCGAATGTGTGGTAAAGCAGTACGCTGGGTATCTTTTACATACTGGATCAAACAACCTGCCGCACAAAGTCCGGTTTTTGCATCTTCAACACCAAAACCGATCAGATCTTTTGTTCCAAACTGCTGGTTTAACTGTTGTCTGGCTGTCTCCAGTTCAAATTCCCAAATCGGGCGTCTGCGGTTACCTTTTCTGTTTTCAAGCAAATTGAGCGCCTGAAAATCTTCAGGATACAGTAACTCTTTAGGTGTTGTTCGCTGAAGTTCTGCCGCCATAGCTTCCTCTGTATCTGTTTCACAGAGTTGAAAACGGCCGGAAGTGATATCCAGTGTGGCATAACCAAAGTTTTGTTCAGTTTGATAAATTGCTGCAATCAGGTTATCAGTTCTTTCTGGTAAAAGCGCTTCATCTGTCACTGTTCCTGGTGTGACAATCCGGACAATTTTTCGTTCAACCGGCCCTTTACTGGTAGCCGGATCGCCAATTTGTTCACAAATAGCAACCGATTCTCCCATTTGAACCAGTTTAGCAAGATACCCTTCTACAGCATGAAAAGGAACACCAGCCATCGGAATCGGTTCACCTGCAGAGCTGCCTCTTTTAGTCAGGGATATATCCAGTAATTGTGAAGCGCGTTTTGCATCATCATAAAAAAGCTCATAGAAATCTCCCATACGGTAGAACAGCAAGATATCCGGATTCTCTGACTTAAGCCTCAGATACTGCTGCATCATGGGTGTGTGTTTTACTTCATTTGGACTGATTTTACGGGTGCTTTTTGCCATTTTATCTTTTAAAACCGGTGAGTTATATTTTCTTGAGTTTCATTTGTTCTCGGTAAATTTACGCAATGTACATGCTTGAGTATGCCCTGCTTAACATTTAGCAGGAAAGGGCATGGCACTTGATAAGCCATAGAACGAAATCACTAACTGAAACTGGAATTATTTTCAATTCGGTGGTGTCTGAACACGAATTTCTTTAAGCACGAAGAGTAGCAAACCTATAAGCAGTAGAGCAATGGGAGACTGATACAGTCATCCTCGTGTTTTGGCGAAAAACGCAAATCAGGATGATAGTTTTACCGCTATACGGATCTTGGGATACATGATTTGTGGTTACTTTCAGTGAAGCTCTGTATGAACCAGAAGCTATTTTAATCAGGCTTGCCTTATATTATGGTCATTTATCCCAGCAGGTTAAGGGCAGAATTAGGGGCTTGTTTAGCCTGAGCTAATACAGAGGTTGAAACTTGTTGTAAGATCTGTGATTTCGTCATACTGGTCGCATCTTTCGCAAAATCAGTATCTCTGATTTGGCTTTTCGACGCGTGAACATTTTCATTAATATTTTCTAAGTTATTGATTGCATGACTTAACCTGTTTTGAAATGCGCCCAGGTCCGCTCTTTGAGAGTCAACATATTTTAATGCCGCGTCAACCATTGCAATACCCCGCTGGGCGCCGCCGACACTGGTTACATCGAGGTCATTAATGGTTTCCCATCCCTGATAAAAAGGACTTAACTCATCAACAAGAGGTCCTTTCACCTCGATTGAATGATCCATTAAATCAAGACTGGCCATGAAGACCTGTAAGCGTCCTTTTTCATCCACCGATGCTGTGACCAGATCCTGCTGTCCGTTCATACGGGTCGCAATTTCCTCAATATCATCACCTTTCTTGAGATCAAAAGTAATTTCCTGATTATTTTCAGCATCGATGGTGTCGGTGAGTGTGACGGTCATCGATGAGTCCTCTGATAAGTGCCAGTCCGGGTTTTTACCTTCTGTCGTGGTTAAAAAGGTAGATCCGCCTGTCAATAAATTATCTGAGCGCATATCTTTCAGAGACAAAATAATAGCCTCACCGCTGTCGGAACCAATCTGAAATGATTTGGGACCATAGGTTCCATTCAGTAATTTTGTTCCCCCGTAGGCGGTTGTTTCTGCAATTCTGTTGAGCTCGTCATTGAGTGCAGTGACTTCATGCTGAATCGCTGCACGGTCTTCTTTCGTATTTGATCCATTAGCCGATTGAAGTGAAAGGTCCCTGATTCTCTGAAGAATATCTGTTGCTTCTTGCATCGCACCTTCAGCTGTTTGTGCGATGGAAATACCATCATTTGCATTGCGGACTGCGACATCCAGCCCACGGTTTTCAACATGAAGCCGGTTTGATATTTGTAAACCGGCCGCATCATCCTTTGCACTATTGATTTTGAAACCAGATGACAGACGTTCCATTGAGGCACTCAAGTGACCAGATGTTTTGTTTAAGTACCGTTGGGCTGTCATTGCTGCAATGTTGGTTTTCACATTTACTGTCATACTGGCGTTCCAATTTTTGTATCGATATCGCGATAAGTGATTCTGTTGCTAATACATCAAACACTATCGACACCATATAACAAAACTTTAATTCCAGCATACTGATTTGTTATCACAGCAGATATGAATGAAACACTTTCTTCAGACTGAATGGAAGAGGTCAGATTGTTAGTTGGGATTGAGATCCGGTGATTTCATAAAAAAGGATGTCATCTTTTCATTTTTACACCGAACCTGGTTTTATTTTTCACACCATACGACTTTAGTTTTTCTCTATAGCGGCCTAGGATACATCTTTCTCTTTCGGAAAATTAAAGGAGTAGCCGTTGGATTTACATGAATCTTTGAGTCAGAAAGTCGGGGAGAAGCTGAGAGAATCAAGTCATATGCTTGTTACAGCTGAATCATGTACCGGAGGTGCGATTGCTACGTCTGTAACGGCGATCGCAGGTAGTTCATTATGGTTTGACCGCGCTTTTATTACTTATAGCAATGCAGCTAAGATGGAAATGTTGACTGTGAGTGCTGAAATATTGGAAGAATATGGTGCGGTCAGTGAGCCAACAGTTTTAGCGATGGTCGATGGTGCACTCAAGTATTCCAGAGCATCAATTGCTATATCTGTCAGTGGTATCGCGGGGCCCGGGGGTGGAACTGCAGACAAACCTGTAGGTACAGTATGTTTTGCGTGGAAAGATACCCGTGGCTGGCAAAAAGCTGAAACCGTTCACTTTACAGGTGACAGAGAGCAGATCAGAGCCCAGGCGGTTTACCATGCACTTAATGTGTTATACGACTATTTATGTCGGCAAACGATAAATTCGTAGCATTTCAAAGCAATGAAGATTTTTACGATTTATATATAGACACTGTATGAATCTACAGTATAATTAGTTCTATTCGAATTCGGGGAAACCCGCAAGATCATCTGACAGCAAGAATCGTAGTCTGGAGAGAGTAATGGACGAGAATAAGCAAAAAGCATTAGCGGCGGCACTGGGGCAAATTGAGAAACAGTTTGGTAAAGGCTCGATTATGCGGCTTGGCGATAACCGTGCTATGGATGTTGAATCAGTTTCAACCGGTTCATTATCTCTGGATATTGCTTTAGGTGCTGGCGGTCTGCCGATGGGACGTATTGTGGAAATATATGGTCCTGAATCATCAGGTAAAACGACTTTAACACTTGAAGTCATTGCTGCGGCACAGAGAGAAGGGAAAACCTGTGCTTTTATCGATGCTGAACATGCTTTGGACCCGGTTTATGCGAAAAAATTAGGCGTTGACATTGATGCCTTGCTGGTTTCTCAGCCTGATACTGGTGAGCAAGCGCTGGAAATTTGTGATGCACTTGCCCGGTCCGGTGCGATTGATGTCATGGTTGTAGACTCCGTTGCTGCATTAACCCCAAAAGCAGAAATTGAGGGTGAAATGGGCGATAGCCATATGGGCTTACAGGCCCGGATGCTATCTCAGGCAATGCGTAAATTGACCGGTAACCTCAAGCAATCAAACTGTTTGTGTATTTTCATCAACCAAATCCGGATGAAGATTGGTGTGATGTTTGGAAACCCAGAAACAACAACCGGTGGGAATGCCCTGAAATTTTATGCATCTGTCCGTCTGGATATTCGTCGTACAGGCGCAATTAAAGAAGGCGATGAGGTTGTTGGTAACGAAACAAGAATTAAAGTTGTAAAAAATAAAGTTGCAGCGCCATTTAAAGAAGCTAATACACAAATTATGTATGGCCAGGGTTTTAACCGTGAAGGCGAACTGGTTGACTTAGGTGTCAAACATAAAATGATTGAGAAAGCAGGTGCTTGGTATAGCTATAATGGTGATAAGATCGGTCAGGGTAAAGCCAATGCCTGTAAGTTCCTGAGAGAAAATGCAGAAGTAGGTAAAACGATTGAAGCCAAACTGCGTGAATTATTACTGAGTAACGAAACAATTACTGATTCAGAAGAAGAGAGTGTAGCCGAACCGGCTTCTCAGGCTGATAATCAGCAAAGTGAAGTATAATTTTCTGTTTTTGTTATGAGCCCTGCAAATGCAGGGCTTTTTTGTAATGGAGAATGAATTTGAAGCATCAGTCTTCAGGTCACATTTCATGTAAAGATGCTGCTGTTCGTTTGCTTGCCCGCAGGGATTACAGCGAATCAGAATTGTGTACCAAACTTGAGACTAAAGGGTATACAGAGCGAGAAATTTCTGAAACTTGCCGATGGTGTAAACAGGCGGGCTATCTGGATGATTTACGTTATGCAGAACTGCTGGTCAGACAATATTTGAAAAAAGGATATGGCGAGTTAAAAATTCGATATACGATGAAGCAAAAGGTATCAGAAACAATCATTCAAGCGGTCTTAGATGAAGACGATATCGACTGGTATGAGCAGGCAAGACAAACAGCTGAAAAAAAGTATGCCTCGTCCACAGTATCCGGTGAACAAAAAGAATATGCCAGACGGGTTCGTTTCCTTCAATCCCGGGGGTTTAATTTCGAACAGATTCAATATGCGCTGAAAAATATATGTTCACATATGGGTACAAAGGGATGATAGCTTTTTCTGTCAGTCTCTTTTCCTGTATTCCCAGAATATGGTGAGGAAGTTATCACAGAGATGACTTAGATATAACCTTGCTTTACAATAAGCCAAATTTTTCATTGATCCATTTTAATATTTTCAGGAACAGCGCATGTATATGAGCACTGATGAGGTTCGTCAAGCGTTCCTCTCGTTCTTTGAATCCAAAGGACACCAAATTGTTGATAGTTCGTCATTGGTCCCGGTAAATGACCCAACGCTGCTTTTTACAAATGCAGGGATGAACCAGTTTAAAGATTATTTTCTGGGTTTAGAAAAACGTGATTATTCTCGTGCGGTTACTGCACAGCGATGTGTTCGCGCTGGTGGTAAGCATAATGACCTGGAAAATGTAGGTTTTACTGCACGTCATCATACCTTTTTTGAAATGCTGGGTAATTTTAGCTTTGGCGATTATTTCAAGAAAGACGCAATCCAGTATGCATGGGACTTCCTGACACAGGTTCTTCAGCTACCTAAAGAGCGTCTTTTAGTCACTGTATATCAAACTGATGATGAAGCTTTTGATATCTGGAACAAGCAGATAGGTGTTTCTGAAGAGCGGATTATTCGGATTGGTGACAAAAAGGGTGGTAAACCCTATGAATCAGATAATTTCTGGCAAATGGGAGATACCGGACCATGTGGGCCTTGCTCTGAAATATTTTATGATCACGGTGATCATATCTGGGGCGGTCCTCCTGGCTCTCCTGAAGAAGATGGCGACCGGTTTATAGAAATCTGGAACATCGTTTTCATGCAGTTTAACCGTCAGGCTGACGGCAGCATGAATCCGTTACCAAAGCCTTCTGTTGATACTGGCATGGGAATTGAGCGTATTTCTGCCATCATGCAGAATGTTCATTCTAATTATGAAATTGATGTATTCCAGCGATTAATTAAAGAAACAGCAGATGTGATTGGATTTGAAGATCTGTCTAATCAGTCGTTAAGAGTTGTTGCTGACCATATCCGCTCATGTGCATTTTTGATTGTTGATGGTGTTATTCCGTCAAATGAAGGCCGGGGTTATGTTCTGCGGCGTATTATCCGTCGCGCTGTACGCCATGGAAATAAGCTTGGAGCTACCGATTCTTTCTTCCATAAATTAGTTGCGCCACTTATTGAAGTCATGGGAAGTGCTGGCGGAGAGCTTAAGAAACAGCAGGCAATTGTTGAGAAAGTGCTTCGTGCCGAGGAAGAAAATTTTGGCAGAACACTTGAGCGTGGAATGACCATCCTTGATGAAGCATTGAAAAACCTTGATGGTAAAGTGCTCGATGGGGAAACCGTATTTAAGTTATATGATACTTATGGATTTCCGGCAGATTTAACCAATGATGTAGCCCGTGAGCATGGTTTATCAATTGATGAGGCTGGTTTTGAGCAGGCAATGGAAGCTCAGCGTCAGA
Source organism: Vibrio aerogenes (assembly GCF_024346755.1). Classification (NCBI taxonomy): domain Bacteria; kingdom Pseudomonadati; phylum Pseudomonadota; class Gammaproteobacteria; order Vibrionales; family Vibrionaceae; genus Vibrio; species Vibrio aerogenes. The sequence goes on from NZ_AP024861.1 coordinate 757,207, forward strand.
GAGCTCGTGAGTCTGGTCATTTTGGAACAGATTATAACTCTGCTATCAAAGTTGATTCATCTACAGCATTTTGTGGATACACAGATGTGGAAAAAAATGCACAGATTATTTCTGTTTATGTCGATGGGCAGGCGGTAGATAGTCTCCGGGAGGGAGATAGTGCAATTCTTGTTCTGGATGAAACTCCTTTTTATGCTGAATCTGGTGGTCAGTGTGGAGACTCTGGTGTCATCCGTAGTGCCTCAGGGAATTTTATTGTCAACGACACTCAGAAATCTGGTGATGCAATTCTTCATTATGGCGTTTTAACTTCAGGTCATTTAACAGCAGAAACCGATGTTGAAGCGGTTGTGGATGCCGGGAGACGAAAAGCAATTTCTTTGAATCACTCTGCCACTCACTTACTGCATGCTGCATTGCGTCAGGTGCTTGGCTCTCATGTTGCTCAGAAAGGCTCCTTAGTGAAAGCAGAGAACCTGCGTTTTGACTTCTCTCATCTGGAGGCTGTCACGCCTGAAGAATTGAAAAAAGTTGAACGTTTGGTGAATCAGGAAATTCGTAAGAATCATATTATTGAGACCCAGCTGATGGATCTGGAAGCCGCCAAAGCCAAAGGTGCTATGGCTCTGTTTGGTGAGAAATATGATAGCCAGGTCAGGGTTCTCTCCATGGGTGATTTTTCTACGGAACTCTGTGGTGGCATTCATGCTTCTCATACCGGTGATATTGGTTTATTCAGGATTACTTCTGAAAGTGGTATTGCCGCAGGAATTCGTCGTATTGAAGCTGTGACTGGTGAGGCGGCTCTTGATTCTCTTGAAGAGCAAAAAGACTCTTATGAGACTAAATTATCAGATATCTCAGCCAAAAATAAATTACTGGAAAAAGAAATTCAGCAACTGAAAGACAAACTGGCCTCACAGGCTGGTGCGAACTTAACTCAGCAGGTGAAAGAGATTTCCGGCGTTAAAGTATTAGTTGCGCAGTTGAATGGTGCGGACAATAAGGCTTTAAGAGGCATGGTTGATGAACTCAAAAATCAGCTGGGGAGTGGCGTTATTATGCTGGGCAATGTTTCCGGTGATAAAGTCGGTCTCATTGCCGGAGTAACGAAGGATCTGATATCCAGAGTCAAAGCCGGAGACTTGGTCAATATGGTTGCTCAACAAGTCGGCGGTAAAGGTGGTGGCCGACCTGATATGGCTCAGGCTGGCGGGAGTGATGTGCAAGCGTTGCCACAAGCGTTAAGTTCTGTCGATGAGTGGCTGGAAAGCCGATTGTAAAAAACAGATGACACTATAAAAATATCTATACGTTCATCTGACTGAATAGAAAATTGCCAAGTGGTCGACGGGAAGTTATCTTAGGCCGCTTGGTTTTATTTTCTGGTATAGCTAAGATAAATTTTATACGTTTTTAAATTTTCAAACATAGATTTGTGGTTCTGTCTTAAATCATATTTTACGGTTTTGTTTTACAAACAGAGATTGTTTTCAACCCACATCAACTTTTTCTGTATTGCCAGGTGTGTAAAGTACCTGGAGTGTGATCAAAAGTGCATTATAAAAAGTTTGAGTGTCAAAACAGGGTGTTGGCTCAATATTGATACTAGTGTTTAAAGATAGAATTCGCAGTAATATATTTCGGTAATTAATCTGAACTCATTTGGTATCTGATTAGTCATAATCAGGCATACAATGTTTAAGGATTGACTTTCTGTTCAATTTTAGAGATTGATTTTCATTAGATTGTTTACCTGAAAAGATTTTTTATAAGATAATTATTGAGAAGCAAGGTAAATCAGAGATTACTCAAGGAGCCAAGAATGCTAATTTTGACTCGCCGTGTGGGCGAAACGCTAATGATAGGTGATGAAGTCACGGTAACTGTACTCGGTGTAAAAGGTAACCAGGTGCGGATTGGTGTTAATGCTCCGAAAGAAGTATCAGTCCATCGTGAAGAAATATACATGCGTATACAGTCAGAAAAAGGAAATGGTAACTCAAGTTCACCAACCGGTTACTGAGTTTTACAGGCTAACATCATTGTTAGCCTTTTCCCCGTCAGGTACTCATAAAAATATCTTTTTGTTTCGTTTTGATTAAATAGACAACATTCAGTTTGTTTTTTGCTGATTTTTCCAAGAAAATGTTTGACATATTTTTGGTAAATCGTAATATGTGCCTCCGCAAGACGGTGAGGTGGCCGAGAGGCTGAAGGCGCTCCCCTGCTAAGGGAGTATACGGTTTGTAGCCGTATCGAGGGTTCGAATCCCTCCCTCACCGCCATTGTTATTATGTGTTAGTTCACATGAAAGCGCGCTCGTAGCTCAGCTGGATAGAGTACCTGGCTACGAACCAGGCGGTCGAAGGTTCGAATCCTTCCGAGCGCGCCATTATTGAATAGTACGCGTCCGTAGCTCAGCTGGATAGAGTACCTGGCTACGAACCAGGCGGTCGAAGGTTCGAATCCTTCCGGACGCGCCATTATTGAATAGTACGCGTCCGTAGCTCAGCTGGATAGAGTACCTGGCTACGAACCAGGCGGTCGAAGGTTCGAATCCTTCCGGACGCGCCATTCAATAGATTTCAGATATAAAAATAAAAATGCGCGCTCGTAGCTCAGCTGGATAGAGTACCTGGCTACGAACCAGGCGGTCGAAGGTTCGAATCCTTCCGAGCGCGCCATGTTGGTGAGGTGGCCGAGAGGCTGAAGGCGCTCCCCTGCTAAGGGAGTATACGGTTTGTAGCCGTATCGAGGGTTCGAATCCCTCCCTCACCGCCATATTTTATTTAAAATCAGTTTATTGCGCGCTCGTAGCTCAGCTGGATAGAGTACCTGGCTACGAACCAGGCGGTCGAAGGTTCGAATCCTTCCGAGCGCGCCATCTCTTCTTCTTTTTCATTCCTTCCTGATTCTGTTTGTAAAGCAGGATATTTGGTTTTTACTGCCCATATCTTTGAATCTCTTTCCAGTATGAATTCAAATTATTTTCTTCTATTTGTATTTAACTCATTGTCCGGGTGATTATTTCTATACCTTCCTCTCAGTATTTGTGTGTTTTTTGCTCAATACTATGGTCTGTTCATATTCTGCTGTCAGATATTTTTTGATTGATTTAAGCCAAACAAGACACATACAGAGATTGAATCGATTATTTGTTCGCTGAAGTTTTTAAAGACGGGGAGGAAGTGTGATGAATCACGTAGAAAGTTTACTGATCGAAGCTTCAACCTTAATGGTAACCGGAATGTTAGTTGTTTTTTTATTCCTTACTCTAATGGTTTTAGCCGTAACATTAATGTCCAAAATTCTTCCTGAGGAAACTCCGGATCTGTCACCAGATTCCCTGACTGCAAAAGAGAATTCCTCAATACCATCAGAAAACGGGCCCGGAGCCCCGGTTATTGCTGCTATTTCTGCTGCTGTTCATCAATACCGCTCATCGATAACTCGTTCATAGTTATAATAACAAGGAGTTTTTCATGTCTAACTCATTAGCGTTGACCGACGTGGTCCTCAGAGATGCTCACCAATCATTGTTTGCTACCCGAATGCGTATTGATGATATGCTGCCTATCGCTTCCGCTTTGGATGATGTTGGTTATTGGTCTTTAGAAACTTGGGGGGTGCGACCTTTGATGCATGCATTCGTTTTCTCGGAGAAGATCCCTGGGAGCGATTAAGAATACTGAAGAAAGCGATGCCTAAAACACCCATGCAAATGCTCTTAAGGGGGCAAAACTTATTGGGTTATCGTCATTATGCTGATGATGTTGTCGAAAAGTTTATCGAACGGGCCCATTTGAATGGCATGGATGTGTTTCGTATTTTTGATGCCATGAATGATGTCCGCAACTTCAAACAAGCCGTAAAAAGTGTAATTGATGTTGGTGCACATGCTCAGGGGACACTGTCCTACACTACGAGCCCGGTACACAATATTGATATGTGGGTTGATCTCGCCCGGCGTTTGGAAGATCTGGGGTGTCATTCTATTTGTATTAAAGACATGGCTGGCTTGCTGAAACCTTATGATGCCGAGGTGCTGATCAGACGAATTAAGTCATCCTGTGATGTTCCTTTAGCGCTGCATTGTCATGCGACAACCGGGTTATCGACTGCCACTGCTATTAAAGCCGTTGAAGCTGGTATTGATATTATGGATACAGCAATCTCTTCAATGAGCCAGACCTATGGACACACGCCGACAGAAACCATGATTGCGATGCTCGAAGGGACTGAGCGTGATACGAAACTAAATTTATCTCAGATCGAGCCCATTGCTGCATACTTTCGGGATGTCCGTAAAAAGTACGCTCAGTGGGAAGGACAGTTGAAGGGGGTTGATTCCAGAATATTAATCGCGCAGGTACCCGGAGGAATGCTGACCAATATGGAAGGGCAGCTTAAAGCTCAGGGAGCCGTTGAACGCCTGGATGAAGTGCTTGCAGAAATTCCGGGTGTACGGAAAGATCTCGGCTATATTCCTCTGGTCACACCCACCTCCCAGATTGTCGGCACTCAGGCTGTCATTAACGTGTTGATGGGAGAGCGTTATCAGTCTGTTACCAAGGAAACCGCTGGTATTCTAAGAGGAGAATATGGCGCGACACCTGCAAAAGTGAATCAGGAATTACAATCCAGAGTACTTGCAGGTGAACAACCGATATCATGCCGGCCTGCCGATTTGTTGTCCTCTGAATTAGAAATGCTGAAGCAAGACTTACTTGAAAAAGCGCGGACAGAAAATATCAAGCTTGCAGATGAACAAATCGATGATGTTTTGACATATGCCTTATTCCCACAAGTGGGCCTGAAATTCCTCAAGAACAGAAATAATCCGGATGCCTTTGAACCGGCGCCAGTTGAAGGGAATGAACAGAAACCACAGGCGCAGAATGCTCCATCATCCAGCCATAGAATTGAAACCTACAGCGTAAAAGTCGATGGTAAAATCTATGATGTTGAAGTCGGACCTCAGGGACAGTTAACTCACGTCAAACCTGCGGATGATAGTGCTGTTTCACCTGAGCGCCCGGTGAATATACCCGAAGATGAGCGCTGTACAGAAATTAAGTCACCCCTTTCCGGAACTATCTTCAAGCTGTGCACCGGGGTTGGACAGAGTGTGAATGAGGGGGATGTTTTGATGGTACTGGAAGCCATGAAAATGGAAACAGAAGTCCGGGCTGCTCAAAACTGTACGATTCGTGAAATTTTGGTAAAAGAGGGTGATTCAGTCTCAGCAGGTTCACTTTTACTCACAACAGTGTAAGGGATGATCATGGATGGATTATTGACTTTGTGGGCTGAAACCGGCATTGCAAATTTTGAGATGGGTCAGGTTTGTATGATTCTGGTTGGAGGGCTTTTGTTGTATCTGGCTGTTGCAAAAGGATTCGAACCTTTGCTTCTGATCCCTATTGGATTTGGGGCCATTTTATCTAATATACCGAATGCCGGATTTACAGAGTCTGGCGGAATACTGTATTACATATACCATGTGGGGATTGAGTCCGGCGTATTTCCTTTACTGATTTTCATGGGCGTTGGTGCTCTGACAGATTTTGGTGCGCTTATTGCTAACCCGAAAACTTTATGGCTGGGGGCTGCTGCACAGTTAGGTATTTTTGCTACTCTGTTGGGTGCTGTTTTGTTAAATTTGGTTCCGGGGATGGAATTCTCCATGGCTGATGCATCTTCAATTGCAATCATTGGTGGCGCTGACGGACCAACAGCTATATTTCTTGCCAGCCGTTTATCTCCTGATCTTCTCGGGGCCATTGCCGTTGCTGCATATAGCTATATGGCGCTGGTTCCTATCATTCAGCCGCCGATTATGCGAGCTCTGACGACACCGGCAGAACGTCAGATAAAGATGGCTCAATTACGTTATGTTGGAAAACTGGAAAAGATTTTTTTTCCGATGTTGGTTTTGATCATGACGATTCTCTTTTTACCTTCGGCAACTCCGCTGGTTGGTATGTTTTGCTTCGGGAACCTGATTAGGGAAGTTGGGGTCGTAGAGAGATTGTCAAAAACAGCTCAGAATGAACTGATTAATATTGTGACTATTTTTCTGGGTTTAGGTGTTGGTTCAAAACTTCAGGCTGATAAGTTTTTAAATCTGGAAACATTGGGTATTCTGCTTTTGGGTGCCGTGGCTTTCAGTATCGGCACTGCAGGCGGTGTTCTCATGGCTAAAGCTTTAAACAAATTGTTCAAAGAAGAGATTAACCCTTTAATCGGTGCAGCTGGCGTGTCTGCTGTTCCGATGGCTGCCAGAGTGGTGAATAAGGTCGGTCTGCAAGAAAACCCTCATAATTTTTTGCTGATGCATGCAATGGGGCCGAATGTTGCCGGTGTATTGGGATCGGCAGTTGCTGCTGGCATTTTACTGGCTTTAGTCAGGTAATTTCCTTAGATAAATACGCCCTAAGGTTTCACTGAAAATGATAAAATGATATATATTCAAAGGAATGCTTGTCATTCCTTTTTGACTTTATGACCGACGAAAAAGTAAAGGTACTTTGAAATGGAAAACAAACAAATAGCGATACCTCGCTTTGGTGATGCAGACGTGTTAACCATTCAATCAACTCAGATCCCAGAACCAAAATCGGGTGAAGTGTTAGTAAAAGTGGCCTTTGCCGGAGTGAATCCAATCGATGTAAAAACCCGTTCGGGTTCAGGTTGGGCTGCGGAACAGAATAAAGATAATCTTCCCTGGGTTCCGGGTTATGACATTTCCGGAAAAGTGGTCCGGTGTGGTCCCGGAGCCGGTGAGTTTCAGGATGGAGATTTGGTTGCCGGATTTATTGGCTTTCCTTTGAGAGGTGGTGGATATAGTCAGTATCTTTGTGTTCCTGAAAATGAACTGAGTCTCATTCCCTCTTCAGTAACGCTGGAAGCGGCGGCTGTGCTTCCTCTGGCCGGACAAACTGCTGCACAGGCTTTGAATAAAGCCGGAGTCAAAGAAGGTGACAGAGTATTGATTCTGGCTGGTGCTGGTGGTGTTGGTCATCTTGCTGTACAAATTGCTGTTGCAGCTAAAGCTGAAGTTTATACAACCTGCCGCGGCGACAATCTTGATTATCTGGCTACATTAGGCGCTCATGCCATTAATTATGAATTTGCGCCTGTATCTGAAAGACTTGAAGAAGTGGATGTGCTGATTGATTTGATCGGCGGAGATGTTGCACTTGATGCATTGAAATGTCTGAAAGATGAAGCAACCGTGGTGACTGTTCCTACTGTGACTGCAGAATTGATTTGTGAGAAAGCCAGTTTACTGGGGTTCAATGCGATGGGGATGTTAGTTGATCCTGAACCAGAACAGCTTGAGACCATGTTATATATGGTTGGTGTCGGATTACTGAAAGTTGAAATACAGCATGTTTATCCGATGACTGAAGTGAAAGAAGCGCATCAGCAACTTGAGTCAGGTCATACAAGAGGCAAAGTGTTGCTTGATATGCAATGCTAGATCTTCTTGACAGCGTTGTGTTTGGAAGTTTTTCTTCTTTTTCGGACATGTCTCTCTGGGTATTATTTTTCAGTAGTTTTTTGAGTGCTACACTGCTTCCCGGCAGCTCAGAGGCAGCATTAGTTGCAACCTTATCTTTGCAGCAGTTTTCTCCTGCCATGATCGTTTTTATTGCAACGCTTGGTAATTCGTTAGGAGGGATGACGAATTACTGCCTTGGCGTTTGGGTCCCGAACCGAACTCATATCAATAAGCATGGTCATAAATCTTTAGTCTGGTTAAAAAAATACGGATACTGGACGCTTTTATTGAGTTGGATGCCTGTCATTGGTGATGCTCTTTGTATTGCTGCTGGCTGGCTTCGTATGAAGTTTTTTGAGTCACTGATTTGTATTGTGATCGGAAAAACTGTTCGATATATCATGCTGACTGTTTTGTTTTATGGTTTTTTCTAAGAGGAATTGTGAGATGAGAAAGCTGTGGCTTTGCCTTCTCTGTCTGGTTGTTGTTTCCGGATGTACGCAAATACATCATGGTGCAGGTCATGTAAAACTCCCTGAAGGTGTTCAATGGATTGAAACGAAGTATGAGCAACCGGGGAAAGTCTCGATTCCTTACTCCAAATACCGGCTGAAAAATGGCTTAACCGTTATCCTGTCTCCGGATCATTCTGATCCACTTGTACATGTTGATGTCACATATCATGTTGGTTCTGCCCGTGAAATTCCCGGCAGAACAGGCTTTGCCCATTTTTTTGAGCATATGATGTTTCAGGGTTCGAAACATGTTGGTGATCAAGAGCACTCCAGACTCATCACTGAAGCGGGTGGTTCAATGAATGGTTCGACGAACAGAGATCGGACGAATTATTATGAGACAGTGCCAGCGAATCAACTTGAAAAGGTTCTGTGGCTTGAGTCCGATCGTATGGGTTTTTTACTTGAGGCGATATCACAGCGCAAATTTGAGATACAGCGGGATACCGTGAAAAATGAACGGGCACAAAATTATGATAACCGCCCTTATGGTCTGATATGGGAAAAAATGGGAGAAGCCATGTTTCCTGCTCAGCATCCATATTCATGGCAGACCATTGGTTATGTGAAAGATTTAGATGTTGTCGATGTGAATGATCTCAAAGCGTTTTTTCTGAGATGGTATGGTCCGAATAATGCTGTTTTGACGATTGGCGGCGATCTGAATGAAACGCAAACCCTGGCATGGATTCAAAAATATTTTGGCTCGATTCCATCCGGGCCGGCGGTAAATAAGCCGGAGAAAAAACCAGTGTCACTCCAGAGCGATCGTTTTGTCACGATGGAAGACCGGATACAGCAACCTATGGTTGTGATCGGATGGCCCACTGAATATCCCGGAGCAAAAAGTCAAACCTCTCTGGATGTCCTGGCGCAGGTGCTTGGCGATGGTTCAAACAGTCTGATGTATCAGTCTTTGGTGAAGACTCAAAAGGCAATGAGTGCTGGTGCTTTTCAAAAATGTGGTGAGCTTGCCTGTACGTTTTATATGTATGCGATTCGTGGGAGCGGGAGCGGGAATAGTCTCCGTGAGCTCCGTGATGATATGTTAAGTGTTGTCAGAAAACTGGCTGATGATGGTGTTGTTCCTGAGCGTTTAGATGAAATTAAAGGAATGTCTAAAGCTGATGCGATCTTTGCTCTGCAAAGTGTTGACGGAAAAGTACGTCAACTTGCATCAAATCAAACTTTCTATGGGCAACCCGATCGGATGCAGGAAGAGATTCGAAATATAGAAGCCGTCTCTCCTAAATCTGTTCATCATGTACTTTCCCGGTATATTTTAAACCACCCTAAAGTCACATTAAGCGTTGTTCCCCGTGGGAAGAAAAGCTTAGCTGTTCAGACTGCTAATTTTATTGCGCCGGAACACAAAAGTGCAGTCCACCATAAAATTTCGGATCAGGATCTTCAGTACCGTCAGGTGAAAGATAATTTTGACCGTTCCCTGATGCCTGCAGTTGCGTCTCCGGTTAACCCGAAACTTCCTCAGTTATACAGCAGTTATTTTGATAATGGCATTGAGGTGATGGGAACCGAAACAGAAGAAACCCCGACAGTCCTGATAACTATCAGGTTCCCGGCCGGGAACCGGTATGTCAAAACGGGTAAGGAGGGGCTGGCTGAATTAACTGCTTCTTTAATGGAAGAAGGGACTCTGAATCATTCCTCAGAGTCGATCGAATCAGCATTGGATAAGCTGGGTTCGACGCTTTCTGTTTCAGCAGGAAGTTATACAACGAGCATGACTATTTCTGCCTTATCTAAGAATCTGGAGCCAACACTTGCCATTGTTAATGATGTGCTTTTCCACCCCAAATTTTCAAAAAGTGATTTTAATCGTCTGAAGAACCAGATGATTCAGGGAACAATTTATCAGCACCAAAAGCTGAACTGGCTCGCATCACAGGCAACCCGTCAGGTATTATTTGATCATTCGGTATTCTCCCGGGTTTCTGATGGTACACAAGCTTCTATCTCGGGCTTAACTCTCGAAGATGTTCATAATTTCTATCAACACCATTACACACCTCACGGCGCACAGGTCGTGGTTGTTGGTGATATTTCTGAGCGGGAGGCGATGAAATCTCTTTCATTCTTATCTCACTGGAAAGGTGATGTTGCGCCTTTACTTGATCCTCAGTTTGTTTCGCCTGATGGCGACCAAAAGATTTACCTTGTGGATAAAGCAGGAGCATCACAAAGTATTGTCCGTTTTGTCCGACAAGGGCTACCCTTTCATGCAACAGGAGAACAGTTCCTGACGCAACTAACTAATTTTAATCTTGCAGGAAACTTCAATAGCCGGATGAATCAGAACCTGCGGGAAGATAAGGGTTATACCTACGGCATGAATGGATATGTATCCGGTAACAGGGAGACCGGAGCTATCATCTTCTCTGCACCAGTACGCAGAGACGCAACTGTTGGTGCGATTCAGGAAATCAGAAAAGAATTGGAGCAGTTTTCAAAGTCCGGTCTTTCTGAGGAAGAGATGCAATTTATGCGTCTTGCTGTAGGCCAGCAGGAGGCACTGGCTTATGAGACTCCGTCACAGAAGGCCGGATTGATTGCAGGTATTATGACTTATAGTCTTGATAAAGATTATCTCCAACAGAGAAACCGGATAATTTCTGCTGTGAAGCGAGATGTTTTAAACCAGTTAGCAAAAAAATGGTTTAATCCGGACGATTATCAGATTATTGTGGTTGGTGATATGAAGCAATTGAAGCCGCAGCTGAAAAAACTTAATCTGCCGGTGGAGGAGCTTGAAATCATCCACTAAAGTACACATAAATAGACTACAGCCCGTGAAATAGTCGCATACAAATCTGGTCAATGCCTGTTATATTCCGGTAAATGTGCGGCTTTTATCAAAGAAGTGAATATATTTTGACTAATTTTGCCAAGCGACTTGAGTTAATTGCTCAACAACCAGAAGTACTCAAGCAGTTTAACCGTGGTATTGAACGAGAAACACTTCGATATACACAAGATGGCTATATTGCTTTAACTGCACACCCCAAAGATCTCGGATCAGCGCTGACAAATCCGCTGATCACTACTGATTTTGGTGAGGCACTCCTCGAGTTTATTACGCCTGTCAGTCAGGAACTACCGGAACTTTTTTCTCAGCTGTCTGATATTCATCGGTTTGCGCAGAGTAATATGGGAAATGAGCGTCTTTGGCCAATGTCGATGCCTTGCTATATCGGTAATGAAGAAGATATTCAGATAGCTCAGTATGGCTCTTCAAATGTTGGCAGAATGAAGACGCTTTACCGTCAGGGACTGAAGCGTCGTTACGGTAGTCTGATGCAGGTGATTTCCGGAGTCCATTTTAATTTCTCATTTTCAGAACATTTTTGGGAAGCTCTTTTCGGACAGCAATCGGAAAAAGAAAGATCTGAGTCCAGAACATCGGCTTATATGGGAGTGATCCGGAATTATTATCGCTTTGGGTGGCTTATTCCGTATTTATTTGGCGCGTCTCCGGCGATTAGTTCATGTTTTATCAAAGGCCGGGAGACTCAATTACCTTTTCAGTCTGTTGGTCACACATTGTACTTACCTTATGCCACGTCTCTGCGTTTAAGTGATTTGGGTTATACAAATCATGCTCAAAGCAGTTTGAAAATTGGTTTTAACAGTCTTGAGCAATATTTAACCGGGCTGAATCAGGCAATCAGGACGCCTTCTGAAGATTTCTCCCGGATTGGTGTTAAAGTCGGTGGAAACTACCGGCAATTAAATAGCAATGTTCTACAGATAGAGAATGAACTGTACGCACCTGTGCGCCCCAAACGAGTTGCAAATAGCGGTGAGAAGCCATCGGAGGCGCTGGCCCGGGGTGGGATCGAGTATATCGAGGTTCGTTCACTGGACGTTAATCCATATAGTCCTGTTGGGGTCAGTGAAACTCAGGTTCGGTTTTTGGATTTATTTCTAACCTGGGCGGCTTTGTCAGATTCTGAATTAATGGATGGATGTGAGCTGGAATGTTGGCGGGATAACTGGCGCAAAGTTATCCTTGAGGGTCGCAAACCGGGTTTAGAATTACAAATTGGTTGTCATGGTGAAGTATTGACGCTTCAACAATGGGCTTTACGCGTATTTAAAGAATTAGAGCTGATTGCAGATTTGATGGATTCTCAGCTTGGCGGAAATGAGTATCGCTCTGTATGCCGGGAGTTATCCGGTTGGGTTGAGAATCCTGAACGCACGCTTTCAGGCCAGCTACTCAACCTCATTCAGCAATCTGGTGGGTTAGGTGAAGCTGGGCGTTATTTAGGCGAGAAATATAGCCAGTCACACCTTGAGCATCCTTATACATTTTATACCGAACAACATATGATTGATGAAGCGGTTCGTTCAGTTTTAAATCAAAAGCAGATAGAAAATGAAGACGAGAAAAGCTTTGACGATTATTTAGAAGAATATTTTTCATATTTGAAAACACATGAAATTTCAGTATAGCGTTTTATTGCAATTAGCTGTTCCATTCGTATTATTGGGATGTGCGACGTCTCCCCCTTCTCAGGTGAGTAATCTGTGTGACATTTTCCGTGAAAAACCATCCTGGTATGAAGATGCTGTTGAAATGGAAAAAAAGTGGGGGACGCCTGTTCAGGTTGCTATGGCCTTTATTAAACAGGAAAGCTCCTTCCGCCATAATGCACTTCCTCCTAAGGATTATCTGCTCGGCTTTATACCATTTGGCAGGGTAAGTAGTGCCTATGGCTATGCTCAGGCTCAGGATCCGGCATGGGAGGACTTTCAAACTGCAACACATCATGGAGGCAGCAGAACTGATTTTGCTGATTCTCTTATGTTTATTGGCTGGTATACACGGGAAACAAACAAGCAGTTGGGCTTGTCGATGTGGGATACCTATAATCAGTATCTGGCTTATCATGAAGGTCGTGGTGGGTTTTCAAGAAAGACATACAGAAAAAACCCATCTTTAATTCGTATAGCCCGTCGGGTCGAGAAGCAAGCCAAAGATTATGGCTGGCAATTGAAGCAGTGCCGCCAGGAGCTGGAAAAGAATCGAAGTTGGTTTTTCTAATCAACTATGGAGAAAAGTAATCATGCCATTATTAGATAGTTTTACAGTTGATCATACAAAAATGAACGCGCCGGCTGTCCGTGTCGCAAAGACAATGAAGACTCCCAAAGGTGATACAATTACTGTGTTTGATCTTCGTTTTACGATTCCAAATCAGGATATTTTATCAGAAAAAGGGATTCATACACTGGAGCATCTTTATGCCGGTTTTATGCGGGCTCACCTGAATGGCCCGGATATTGAGATTATTGATATTTCTCCGATGGGATGCCGGACCGGATTTTATATGAGTCTGATTGGCACGCCAGCAGAAGAGCAAATTGCTGAAGCGTGGCTGAGCTCGATGCAAGATGTACTGACTGTAGAGGATCAAAGTAAAATTCCTGAGCTGAATATTTATCAGTGTGGGACAGCAGCGATGCATTCTCTGGATGAAGCCAAAGAAATTGCCCGGAAAATTATTGATGCTGGCATCGCTGTGAACAAGAACGATGCACTTGCCTTACCTGAATCTTTGTTAAAAGATTTGAAAATCAGCTGATATAAAAAAGAGCTTGTGATTACAAGCTCTTTTTTGGTGTCATCATTATTTTTTTTGCTTTCCCGGAAAGACTTTGACAAGTTTTATTCTGTTTTCCTCTGTCTCCATAATTTCCATCGCATGCTGTGCAACCCGAATGCTTAGTTTTGTTTGTGGGATGTCTTCCAGGTGTTCCAGTATCAGGCCATTAAGTGTTCTGGGGCCATCGGTAGGTAATTTCCACTTCAGGCTTTTATTAATATCTCTGATGTTTGCACTGCCCTCGATTAAGAAACTACCATCGTGTTGAGGTGTAATTTCTTCGGCAAGGCTGGGAGAAATTGAGGTTGTAAACTCTCCAACAATTTCTTCTAAAATATCTTCTAAAGTAACCAGACCGTTTATATCGCCATACTCATCCACAATCAGTCCGATTCGTTCTTTATTTCTTTGAAATTTGAGTAACTGTACATTCAGCGGCGTCGACTCCGGAATGAAGTAGACTTCATCAGCAGCTCTGAGAAGCATTTCTTTATTGAATTCATTCTTTTCCAGCATCAGGCGGAACGGGTCACGTAGTTTCAAAATCCCTACAACTTCATCGATATTATCTCTGTAGAGAACGACACGACCATGTGGTGAGTGAGTCAGTTGCCGGACAATGGACTTCCAGTCATCATTAATATTGATCCCTGTGATTTCATTGCGTGGGACCATGATATCGTTCACAGTCACATGTTCTAAATCAAGGATTGAAAGCAGCATATCCTGGTGGCGTTTGGGAATCAGCCCTCCGGCTTCATTCACAACGGTTCTTAATTCCTCGGAACTCAGATGATCGCCACTGCTGTGCTTGGGGGAAACACCAAGCAGCCGGATAAAACCATTGGTGATCAGATTGACGAAAACGACAACTGGCGATAACACTTTCATCAGAATGGTGAGAACGATACTACTCGCATAGGATATTTTTTCAGGATACAGGGCTGCCAGCGTTTTAGGTGTGACTTCCGCGAAAACAAGAATCACGAGAGTTAAGACACCTGTACCAATTGCGACGCCCACATTTCCACCAAGCCGCATACCTAATATTGTTGCGATGGCTGAAGCCAGAATATTGACCAGATTGTTTCCTATGAGGATCAGCCCTATCAAGCGGTCCGGACGATTCAGCAACTTTTCCACTCTCTTCGCGCCGCGGTGTCCGGAATTTGCCAGATGCTTCAGACGATAACGGTTCAGAGCCATCATGCCGGTTTCTGAGCCTGAAAAGTATCCTGAGATAATGATGAGACATGCAAGTAGTGTAAATAAAACACCTGTCGATATGTCGTCCAAAATGTATTGTTTCCTTTTATGCTGCTGATAACTAATTAATGTCTGAAGATTGATATGATGTCAATTTGCAATCTTTCAACTACTTGGGCTAATTTAAGATGACTTCTCTCACAAAGCGACTGCCAAAATAAGCCAGAGTTAACAAAAATGCCCCCGTGATTGTCAGCCATGTCACTTTTCTGCCTCTCCAGCCCCTGTGGTAGTGCCCCCAGAGCAGAACTGAGTAAGTAATCCATGCTACAAACGATAATATACCTTTATGCGCTTTACCCTGAACAAACATTTCCTGCACAAAAGTGAAGCCGGTTATCAGTGTACCGGTCAGTAAAATGTTACCAATGAGAATGATCCTGAATAACTGTCTTTCGATGAGCAACAACGGCGGTAAATTAGGGTTAATTGCCTGTAGTTTTTTATTCTTCAGCTTATGATCGAGCCAGGTAAGCTGCAGCGCATAAAGTGCACCAATCGTTAACGTTGAGTAGGACAGTAAAGCCAGAGAAATATGAATGAGCAAGGGGGGCTTATCTGATAAATGAGTAATAAATGAACCCGGCAGATAAGTTGCCGCTAATATGTTAATGGCAGCAAAACTGTAGATTACAGGCAAAATAAACCACAGTCGTGTTTTACGCATTGTGACGGTCATAACGAAGCAGATGATAAAGCTAATGAGTGACGCTACGTTAAGAATACTCAGGTTTTGCCCATTGCGATGAAGGATTAAATCTACCAGCAACCAGCTGTGGAAAACCAGTGCAACAATCGCGCATAAGATAACTGCTTTTGCTTTGATCCCGGTTTGATTCACTAAACCCGGGATCGTGGTTGCAATAGCGAGAAAATAAAATGATGAGGTAACTATTGCGATTATGTGATCCATATCTTTCATCAGAGTAATTGCTAAGTTGATGAATTATACATAGGTCAATCACATTGAGCCACGATTTGAATACTGCATTTGATGATTTCTTTCATGTGAATGCTGATTAGTCTGCAGAAGTAAGCATGACAATTTTTCTGGCTAAGGTATACTCATTGCCAGCTATTATTATCTGAATTGCATTCAAGCAAAGAGACGCAAAATGTTTGAGAACTTAACGGATCGATTATCTAACACACTTAAAAATATCAGCGGTAAGGGACGCCTGACTGAAGACAACATTAAAGAGACACTCAGAGAAGTCCGGATGGCTCTTTTAGAAGCGGATGTCGCACTCCCTGTTGTCCGGGATTTTGTTGCCCGGGTCAAAGAAGGAGCCGTTGGTGTTGAAGTTTCAAAATCTCTGACGCCCGGTCAGGAGTTTATCAAAATAGTGCAATCCGAACTTGAAGCGGTGATGGGGGAGTCAAATGAAGCGATTGATTTAGCATCTCAACCTCCTGCAGTAATTTTGATGGCTGGTTTGCAAGGGGCCGGTAAAACCACCAGTGTTGGTAAATTATCTAAATTATTAAGTGAAAGAGATAAAAAGAAGGTGCTTGTTGTCTCTGCTGACGTTTATCGTCCCGCAGCAATTAAGCAACTTGAAACTCTTGCTGGTGATGTTGGTGTGGATTTTTTCCCGTCTTCTCCTGATCAAAAACCAGTCCAGATAGCAGAAGCTGCTATCGATCATGCAAAAAGAAAGTTTTATGACGTACTAATTGTTGATACCGCGGGCCGTCTGGCAATTGATGAAGAAATGATGAAAGAAATTCAGAGTCTTCATTCAATTGTAAACCCGGTTGAGACACTATTTGTTGTTGATGCGATGACCGGTCAGGATGCTGCCAATACCGCGAAGGCATTTGGTGATGCGCTGCCATTAACCGGTGTAATTCTGACCAAAGTTGACGGCGATGCCCGTGGCGGTGCTGCGTTATCTGTCCGGCATATTACCGGCAAGCCCATTAAGTTCCTTGGGGTTGGTGAGAAAACTGATGCGCTTGAGCCTTTCCATCCGGATCGGGTTGCATCCCGGATTCTCGGAATGGGCGATGTTCTGTCTCTCATAGAAGATATTCAGCGGAATGTTGATCAGGATAAAGCCCAGAAACTTGCCCGGAAGTTTAAAGAGAAGAAAGGGTTTGACCTGGAAGACTTCAGAGAACAGCTTGGCCAGATGCAAAATATGGGCGGCATGATGGGGATGCTCGATAAATTGCCTGGTATGGCCAATATGAAGGATGATATCAAAGGGAAAGTTGACGATAAAATGTTTAAGCAGATGGAAGCGATTATCAGTTCAATGACCATGAAGGAACGACAAAACCCGGATATTATCAAAGGTTCACGTAAAAAACGTATTGCATCCGGTTCCGGAACGAAAGTTCAGGATGTAAACCGCCTGCTGAAGCAGTTTACTCAAATGCAGAAAATGATGAAGAAAATGCAGAAGGGTGGCATGAAAGGCATGATGCGAAATATGCAAGGCATGATGGGAGGACTTGGTGGCGGTGGTGGCTTTAATCCATTTGGGCGCTGATGCCTGCAATCGTCATTTATGATGGCTAAAAAGTAGCTAAAAACCTTGCAATGTTGCGGAATAAGGGTAAAATTCCGTGGCTTTAAATTGGCACGAGACCCCAAACTATTTCTCGAGTAAATCACTGACAAATAGTACTTGGGGTTAATTTTATTATGTAAGAAAGCAAAGAGGACGATATGGTAACCATTCGTTTGGCACGTCACGGCGCTAAGAAGCGTCCATTCTATCAAATCGTAGTTGCGGACAGCCGTAATGCTGCGACAGGTCGTTTCATTGAAAAAGTAGGTTTCTTTAACCCTACTGCGGCTGGTCAGGAAGAAGGACTTCGTTTAGATCTGGATCGAGTAAACCATTGGGTTTCTCAGGGTGCATCTCTGTCAGATCGCGTCGCTAAGCTTATAAAAGATGCACAAAAAGCTGCTTAATCCATTGATGATGGTAAATAGTAGCGTCTATGAAAGGTAAAAACGTCATGAGCAAACACGAAAATAAGATTGTTATGGGTAAGTTTGGTTCTACTTATGGCATTCGTGGCTGGCTAAAAGTTTTTTCCTATACGGACAACCCTGAAAGTATTTTTGATTACAGCCCTTGGTATATCAACCGAAAAGGGGAATTAGCTGAATATAAAGTTGAGAGCTGGAAACGCCATAACAAAGGGATGGTTGTGAAGCTCGAAGGGTTGGATTTGCGTGAGGATGCTCACCTTCTGACTAACTTTGAAATTTTAGTTAATTCAGATTCACTACCGGAGCTGTCAGAAGATGAGTTCTACTGGCGAGAATTGTTTGGTATGCAAGTTGTAACAACTAAGGGTTATAACTTGGGTGAGGTGACCGATTTAATGGAAACCGGGTCGAACGATGTTTTAGTGGTGAAGGCTAATCTGAAAGATGCTTTTGGACAAAAGGAACGTTTAATCCCGTTTCTTGAAGAGCAAGTGATTCGAAATATCGATCGTGAAGCTCAACGGATCGAAGTTGACTGGGATCCTGGGTTTTAACTCCTGATACAGAGCGGGAAAAATTATGTGGGTTGGCGTGATTAGCCTCTTTCCTGAAATGTTTCGTTCTGTTACAGATTTTGGAGTGACAGGCCAAGCGGTATCTAAAGGGCTTTTATCAGTTGAGGTATGGAATCCAAGAGATTTCACCTGTGATAAGCACCGAACTGTAGACGATAAGCCTTATGGCGGTGGACCTGGAATGCTCATGATGGTTCAGCCATTGCGTGATGCTATCCGGGCAGCTAAAACAGCTGCGCCTGAAAAAGCTAAGGTGATTTACCTCTCTCCTCAAGGCCGTAAGTTAGATCAACGAGGCGTTGAAGAATTAGCCACAAATGAGCATTTAATACTGATTTGTGGTCGTTATGAGGGCGTTGATGAGCGTGTTATAGAATCAGAAGTTGATGAAGAGTGGTCTGTTGGTGATTTTGTTATGACGGGTGGAGAACTACCTGCGATGACACTTATTGACTCTGTCTCTCGTTTTGTTCCCGGAGTTTTAGGGGATTTTGCTTCAGCGGAAGAAGATTCTTTTGTGAATGGTTTACTTGACTGTCCACATTATACTCGGCCAGAAATTTTAGACGGAGCAAGTATCCCGTCCGTATTGAAATCTGGCAATCACCGTAATATTCGTCGATGGCGGTTGAAACAGTCCTTAGGCCGGACCTGGCTGAGAAGACCAGAGCTCCTGGAAAACCTAGCTCTGACTGACGAACAGGAACAGTTACTGGTGGAGTTTATTGAAGAACACCATGCGCAGTAACTTTTATTAATTGAGTATCAGTTTATTCTAGGAAATTTATAATGAGTAATATCATCAAGGCTCTTGAAGAAGAGCAAATGAAACAAGACCTGCCAAAGTTTGGACCAGGTGATACAGTTGTTGTTCAGGTAAAAGTTAAAGAAGGTGAGCGTGAGCGTTTACAGGCCTTTGAAGGCGTTGTAATTGGTGTGCGTAACCGTGGTCTGCATTCTGCTTTTACTGTACGTAAAATTTCTAACGGTGAAGGTGTTGAGCGTACATTCCAAACACATTCTCCAACTGTTGACAGCATTGAAGTGAAACGTCGTGGTGCAGTACGTCGTGCCAAGTTGTACTACCTGCGTGAACGTTCTGGTAAGTCTGCTCGTATTAAAGAGAAGCTTGCTAAGAAGTAATGCTATTCTGGTAAGTATAAAAAGCGGAGCCCTTGGCTCCGCTTTTTTAGTGCATATTTTGGACGAGGATAATTGCGATTACTCTCTTGTGTCTTCTGCAACAGTAACCGGAAGAGAAATACTTTTCCCTTTTCTGATGATTTCAACATTGATCGTTGTGCCTGGACGCAGATCGGTCACTATGTCCATGACACTATCCCGCCCGTTTAACTTATGTCCATCAATCTTAATAATAATGTCCTGAGCTTTGAAGCCGGCCTTATAAGCTGGTCCGTTTGGATCAACCCCCAGCACAATAATACCTCCGACATGTTCACTTCCTAACAAGCGCGATGCGACGGAGCTAACATCTTGTCCATCAATGCCGATATAACCTCTGATAACTCTGCCATCAGCAATGATCTTTTCCATAATTTTTTTGGCTAGCCTATATGGGATAGCAAAAGATATTCCATAGGTCTCCAGATCCGTAGCCTGCTGAAAAGAAGCCGTATTAATTCCTACCAGTTCGCCCTGTGTATTGACTAAAGCGCCCCCGGAGTTCCCCTCGTTGATAGCTGCATCTGTCTGTATAAAGGCTTGCCTTCCGTCTGCACTGATCGAGGATCTGCCCGTCGCGGAGATAATGCCAAAAGTTGTTGTCTGGCCAAGATTGTAAGGATTTCCTATAGCCAGCACTACATCCCCAACCTGTGGTGAGTAATCGGGTGATTGAGGAATGACCGGAAGATTGGTTCCTTCAATACGAAGTACAGCTATATCGGTACGACGATCTTTTCCAACGAGTTGAGCTGCAGCAACACGACCATCCTGCAGGGCAACGATAACCTGATCTGCCTGGGCTATCACGTGGTAGTTTGTGATGATATATCCTTTTTCGCTGACGATAACACCGGACCCTAATCCCTGAGTTGACAATTTTGTCCGGTTATCCTCTGTATATTTACGGCTGTATATATTGACAACTGCCGGAGCGGCTTTGCGAACTGCTTCATTGAATGAAAGCTGTAAGGTACCGATATCAGATGGTTCTGATTCTTGTTGGGATGGAAAGAGATGGACTCTCAGAGAGGGGACAGACAACACGACAACTGCAGCGGTCAGAATGCCGAGTCCGATTGAACGAAGTATATACGCTACCATGCTTTTTCAACTCACTCTCTTTTTAAGGGTCTGAACTTTAGTCTACAAGAAGTTTATGGCTACGATAAGTGAAGCGTTGTATATCTTAGACCGTTCATATAACGTTGATAAAGAAATACAAGTGTGGGTTGGAAGGATAGCATTGTCTGAGTTAATAAGAAACGGACCTTTCGTAATAAAAAGGTCCGTCTCATCAATTAAATATTAATGAATAACCAGATAAATGGTTCTGTCACCCCGCTGAATGTTCAAGGCCAGAATATCTGGATCTTTCTCAAGGATTTTTCTGAGTTGTGCAATGTTTTTGATTCGTTGACGGTTAACACCAATAATGATGTCTCCCTCTTGAAGCTGATAACGTTCAGCCGGAGAGTTTTTTGCAACTTTGGTCACTTTGACACCCTGGATTGGATCACTGTCTATTGTGTTCGACAGATCCGCTCCTGCCAGACCTTCATGCAAGTTTTCTGCTTTTGTTGTCGTTTCGTTTTGCTCGCCGAGTGTCACATCAAAGATTTTTGACTGACCATCCCTTAAAACCCCGATTTTTACTTGTTTTCCTGCTCCTAACGTAGCAACTTTCGCCCGAAGTTCAGAGAATGTATCAATCTTTTTGTCATTAACGGAGGTGATGATATCACCAGCCTTTAATCCGGCTTTGTCAGCGGCGCTATCAGGGACGACTTCGCTGATAAATGCCCCTTTACTGGACTCGTATCCCATTGCTTGCGCAAGTTCAGATGTGACTTCGCCGCCTTGTACACCAAGCATTCCCCGTTTAACTTCACCATATTCGAGAATTTGATCCGTCAGGTTTTTCATCATATTTGATGGGATAGCAAAGCCTATACCGATATTTCCACCGTTTGGTCCAAGGATTGCGGTGTTAATACCAATCAATTCTCCCTTCAGGTTGACCAGAGCGCCACCGGAATTACCGCTGTTAATCGCTGCATCTGTCTGGATAAAGTTTTCAAAGTTCTCAATGTTTAAGCCACTGCGGCCTAAAGCAGAAATGATCCCGGAAGTGACAGTTTGCCCCAGCCCAAACGGGTTTCCTATGGCGACAGAAAAATCACCCACCTTTATTTTGTCGGAGTCAGCAATTTTTATCTCAGTCAGATTTTTTGCTTTATTCAATTTGATTAAAGCGATGTCCGACATCTTGTCTCCGCCAACAAGTTCTGCGTTGTATTCGCGGCCATCATGTAGTTTTACACGGATTTTATCTGCACTGTTGATAACATGGTAATTTGTGACGACATAACCTTTATCTTTGTCAATGATGACACCAGAGCCTAATGCTTTAAAGGGACGTTCTTGTAGTTTTTCAGTAGGAAAATTAGGTCCAAAGAAAAAGCGGAATTGCTCAGGAAGGCGTTGGCGCGAGACCTGAGTACCTTCTACAGCGATACTGACAACTGCCGGTGTTACTTTTTCAAGCATAGGTGCGAGGCTGGGGACCTGTTCCCCGTTTACAGCCAGTGGCAAAGCGGCGCTGGCTGGTAGTGGGGTAATGACAGAGCTAATGCATAATGATAGAGCGGTTAATGCAAGTAAAGGTTTTTTCATCCTAAAACTCCTCTTCATAGAACGCCTTTTATTCACTTCTTGATATATGTTTTCAACAAAAAGTATTAAAGGGATAAGTGAGTTTTAAGACTTAAAAACCTTAACTTAGTTCACAAATTTTTTTTAGTTACTTTGTACGCCGACAATATCTTTTGAGTGAATGATCGGTTTATCTTCTGTACGTAATAACCCTGTTGCTTCTGATGCGTAATCTTTTGGTGGCTGCTCTGGTTGAGGTTGTTTATCTTTTTCTGCCTCTTTTACAGGGCTGTGCTTTGTCATCGTTTTGATGAACGGGTTATCTTGCTCCGGAAGATTTGGAATCAGTTCAGAGGAGGTTTTAGCCAGATGTTGGTATAACTTTGTATAGTCCTTGCCAATCGTATCCAGCATTTCTGCTGTTTGGGCAAAATGATCGATGAGTTCCTGACGTTGCTGTTCAATGGTGAATTTTGCACTGTCTAAGTCTTTTTGCAGGGATTTTTGATTTTTATATTGTGGTGTCGTCAAACGGGTAATGATAACACCGGCAATACATCCTGCCAGTAATCCCACAATTGCGTATATCCAAGGCATAACAGTTCCTTATAGTTATTTATACCCAAATCACCTTGAGAACCATATCCTTAAGTGATTTGGGTATAACATACCTTTTGTTTGCAACAACTCGTACTCTGGATATGGTACTATGAGTTTCATGATGGATAAAGTGAAAGAATGTCACATATCTCTTATAGTTTGTTGTGTTTAAAATAATCCTATGACTCCAAAACAACGTTATCATTATGATTTAGCAAATAATGCATTTCAGATAGACAGCGCACAATCTGATGCGATTGATATGCTCGATGAGCTCCATTTGCGGCTAACTGAGTATCAGGCCCCGCAGGTTGAGACGCGTTCTTTTTTTTCGAAACTCCTGAGAAAGAAACCTGCAGCGCCATCAGCGCCCAAGGGAATTTATTTATGGGGAGGTGTTGGCCGGGGTAAAACTTATCTGATGGATACTTTTTTCGAGTCTGTGCCGTCTGCCAGAAAGATAAGAATGCATTTTCACCGGTTTATGTATCGTGTTCACGATGAATTGAAACAGCTAAAAGATGTGGCTGATCCACTTGATATTGTGGCTCAGCGTTTTAAAGAAGAAACAGATATTATTTGTTTCGATGAATTTTTTGTGTCTGATATTACAGATGCCATGATTTTGGGAACTTTATTTCAGTCACTTTTTGCTCAGGGGATTATTCTTGTTGCGACATCAAATATTCCGCCTCATCTACTGTATCGAAATGGATTGCAGCGGGCCCGTTTTTTGCCGGCGATCGCTTTAATAGAAAAGCACTGTCAGATTATCAATGTTGATAGTGGCGTTGATTATCGTCTCAGAACGCTGGAGCAGGCTGATATTTATCATTTTCCTAATGACGAAAAATCCATGGATAACCTGAACAGGTATTATGATCAGTTGATCCATCAGCAGGAAAATGAGTTTGAAGGTTATATTGAAGTTAATCACCGACGGATGCCAATCATCAAATCCAGCCATGGCGTATTATTGATAACATTTGAGCAATTGTGTGAAACAATGAGAAGTGCCGGAGATTATATTGAAATATCCCGTTTGTACCACACGGTTTTGTTGGCTGATGTAAAACAGATGAATGAAGCCATGGACGATGCTGCCCGGCGGTTTATCGCTCTGGTTGATGAATTTTATGAACGACGTGTAAAACTGATTCTGTCTGCTGAAGTTGCCCTTGAAAAACTGTATGTGGGAAGACAACTTGAATTTGAATTTCAGCGTTGTCAGTCACGCTTAACTGAAATGCAAAGCCGGGAATATCTTGCCAGAGACCATTTGTCCTGATAGTTGTGCCATTTGTTTGTCGCTTTAAAGAAAAATATATGTTTTTAAAGAAAAGAGGTGATTTTTTCTTCTCTCTTCTCTATAATCCTGCGACCCACCGTTACTGCAGACCTTTTTTGGGGCAATTAGGCTCAAAAATATGGTCGAGAGTGCCAACCGCTCGAAGGGGTGATGAATGGGCTCTTAGACAGTGTGGGAGTATGATTTATACTCCTTGATATTTAAACTGAAAGAAACGGGTTATTATTAGCATGAAAACTTTCGTTGCTAAACCAGAAACTGTAAAACGCGACTGGTATGTTGTGGACGCTGAGGGGAAAACTCTGGGTCGTCTGGCAAGTGAAATTGCATCTCGCCTACGTGGCAAGCATAAAGCTGAATACACGCCTCACGTTGATACTGGCGATTACATCATCGTTGTCAATGCTGAGAAAGTTACTGTAACTGGTAACAAAGCGAAAAACAAAATGTATTACCGTCACTCTGAATTTCCAGGCGGTTTGAAATCAATCTCTTTTGACAAGCTGATTGATCGTAAACCGGAAATGGCAATTGAGCTGGCAGTTAAAGGTATGCTACCACGTGGTCCTCTTGGCCGTGCTATGTACCGTAAGCTGAAAGTTTACGCTGGCGCTGAGCATAACCATGTTGCTCAACAACCAAAAGTACTGGACATCTAATTGGGGATTACGAAAATGGCAGAGAATCAATACTACGGCACAGGCCGTCGCAAAAGCTCAGCTGCACGTGTTTTTATTAAACCAGGCAGCGGCAATATCGTCATTAACAAACGTAGCCTAGACGAGTATTTTGGTCGTGAGACAGCTCGCATGGTTGTTCGTCAGCCTTTAGAGCTTGTTGAAATGACTGAGAAGCTTGATCTTTACATCACTGTTAAAGGTGGTGGTATTTCAGGTCAGGCTGGTGCAATTCGTCACGGTATTACTCGTGCATTGATGGAATTCGATGAGTCACTTCGTCCAGCACTTCGTGCTGCGGGTTATGTGACTCGTGATGCTCGTCGTGTTGAACGTAAGAAAGTTGGTCTTCGTAAAGCACGTCGTCGTCCACAGTTCTCAAAACGTTAATATCGGTTTACGATTTTTATATGCAAAAACCCGGCTTTATGCCGGGTTTTTTTATGTGTTATATCTGAGCAATTTGGGGGGCATGATGGAATATCCTGGGGAGCAGTCAGATATAAGATTTTGCTGTCTTGCAAAGAGTATTGGCGTGGTATGCTGAGATTGTGTTATTATACCGTGCTGTTTTTAATCAATACTGAACTATTAATGGAGAGTTTGCTCCATTTATCTTTATATATGCTGGAGGGTCCATGGCTGTTGCTGCCAATAAGCGTTCTGTGATGACGTTATTTTCAAGTGCTTCTGATATTTATAGTCATCAGGTAAGAATTGTTCTGGCTGAAAAAGGTGTAAGTGTTGAAGTTGAGTTAGTTGATGAGTTAAACCTGCCTGCGGAACTGATTGAATTAAATCCGTATAAGTCTGTTCCGACACTTGTTGATCGTGAACTTGCGCTTTATGACTCAAAAATTATTATGGAATATCTGGATGAGCGTTTTCCCCATCCACCTTTGATGCCTGTCTATCCGGTTGCGCGTGGTAACAGCCGTTTGATGATTTATCGCATTGAGAAAAACTGGTATTCGCTGGCTGATAAAATTGAGAATGGCAAACCTGATGAAGCTGATTCAGCGCGGAATAAGTTGCAAAATGATTTGTTAACTCTGGCGCCGGTTTTTGCAGAATTTGAATATTTCATGAGTGAAGAATTTAGTTTAGTTGACTGTTACCTGGCTCCTTTATTGTGGCGTCTTCCTGTTTTGGGTATTGAGTTAACTGGTCCGGGCTCTAAAGAACTGAAAGTTTATATGAATCGTGTGTTTGAACGTGATTCGTTCCTTGCTTCTCTGACAGAAACTGAGCGTGAAATGCGTTTGTCCCGTTAATTGATTCTGGATGTTGAGACAATCATGGATAATATGACGCCGCGTCGACCTTATATGCTTCGTGCATTTTATGACTGGTTGCTGGAAAATGATTTAACCCCACATCTGGTTGTTGATGCTATGCTTCCCGGGGTTCGTGTTCCTGTTGAGTTTATCCGCGATGGGCAGATTATTTTAAATATTGCCCCCCGTGCTGTTGGTCACCTTGAGTTGGGTAATGATGCGATCACTTTTCATGCAAGGTTTGGTGGTTCACCTCATTCAGTGATTGTTCCTCTGTATGCTGTTCAGGCTATTTACGCCCGTGAAAATGGTGCCGGAACAATGTTTGAGCCTGAAGATGCTTATGTGCGTCAAATAGAAAATGCAGATGAGGAAGAGCGGAGTGGTTTAGTGCGTGTCGAGACTGATATTGAAAATGAAGCAACTTCAGTATCCGATGATGATGCCTCTCCTTCCGGTTCATCCCGGCCGAAAGGAAAGCCGAGCCTCAGAGTTATCAAATAAGAAAAAAGCAGCCACTGGGCTGCTTTTTTTGTTGTGATGGGGATTTCGCCACTCATAGATTACCGGCAAAGTAATTTATGTTCCGGATTGAGAATTTTATTCATCGCTTCCTGATAATTTTCTTCTACGTCTTTAGCTGATTGACAGCGAACACCCAGATATTCCAGTTTGCCGTCTTCAATGCCATAAACCACACCATGCAACTGAATTTTTTGTCCTCTTTCCCATGCATTTTGTAATATGGTTGAATTTCCAAGATTATAAACCTGCTCAGCCACGTTGATTTCAGCAAGCTTATCAGAACGTTCTTCAGGAGACATGCTGTCCAGATAATTCCGGTGCTTGAAATATAAGTCTCTGATATGTAGTAACCAGTTGTTAATGAGTCCCAGCTTAGGGTTATCTATTGCAGCATTGACGCCACCACAGTGATAATGTCCGCAGATCATAATATGTTTGACTTTTAATACATCGACTGCATATTGAACGACGGATAAACAGTTTAAATCGGTATGGACGACAAGGTTTGCAACGTTTCTGTGAACGAAGAGTTCCCCGGAGAAAAGGCCGGTGAGACGTTCTGCGGGAACCCGGCTGTCCGAACATCCAATCCACAGAAAATCAGGGTTTTGTCCTTCTGCCATTTTTGAAAAGTACTCAGGATTTTCTTCTTTAATCGACTGGGACCATTTGGCATTATTTTCAAATAAGTTTTTTAACTTAGGCATCTTACGTTCCCTTTGTTCATTTGTCGTAAGTTGATATAGCACAGATACGAATAGCAGGTCTGCCATCATATGGTTCCTTCATATGACGCCCGGTCAATATACACAATATCAGAGAACTCGCCTAAATGTTTCTGTCTCATCTGATGAGTTATTTTTTGCAGAGAAGTAAGCGGGGGAAATTGCCTGATTGATTCTTTGAAAGCGTCTTTTCCCCGTGAAGGGATAAGACAGTATCATGCCAGGGGTTGAAATTTTAATCGTCAGCCAACATATGTGTATCATTTAGCGAAACCCATATCTTTGATGAGGTACCAGCCTTTCATATGAATGCATTAGTAATAGAAAATTTAAGAAAAACCTATTCAGGAGGTTTTGAAGCGTTGAAAGGGATTAGTCTCTCTGTGCAGAAAGGCGACTTTTACGCTTTATTGGGCCCGAATGGTGCGGGTAAATCGACAACAATTGGAATTATTTCGTCTCTGGTTAATAAAACATCAGGGAAAGTTTCGATATTTGGGGATGACCTGGATGAACGTCTTGAGCAGGCGAAACTGAATATTGGTTTGGTACCTCAGGAATTTAATTTCAATCAGTTTGAAACGGTTGAACAAATTGTACTCCAGCAGGCCGGATATTATGGTGTATCGCGTGATGTTGCAAAACAGAGGGCGCAAAAATATTTATCGCAGCTGGATTTGTGGGAAAAGCGTAAAGAGCGGGCCAGAAATCTTTCCGGAGGTATGAAGCGCCGTCTGATGATAGCCAGGGCTCTGATGCATGATCCCCGGTTACTGATTTTAGATGAACCAACAGCTGGTGTTGATATTGAGTTAAGACGCTCAATGTGGGATTTTCTGAAGTTAATCAATGCGCAGGGCGTCACGATCATCTTAACAACGCATTATCTGGAAGAAGCAGAAATGTTGTGCCGGAACATCGGTATCATTCATCGCGGTGAGCTGATAGAAAATACTTCAATGAAATCACTGCTGAGTAAATTGCAGGTGGAGAGCTTCATCCTTGATATTGATAGCCGGCCAGAGCAGGTGCCTGAACTGTCAAATGTATTAAAGCAGAGATTTAATGGTGGTTCTCTCGAAATTGAAGTCGCGAAAGAGCAGGGGTTAAACCATATATTCAAACAGTTATCAGAACATGGTATTCATGTATTTTCTATGCGCAATAAAGCGAACCGCTTAGAAGAGCTGTTTGTCACTATTGTCAGTGAGCAGAAGTGAGAAAATAATGATGTATAAGCTTTACTGGACAGCGTTTTGTAGTTTACTAAGAAAAGAGATCATCCGGTTTGGCCGGATTTGGGTTCAGACTCTGGTGCCACCTGCAATTACCATGATGCTTTATTTTATCATTTTTGGTCAATTGATTGGCTCGCGTATCGGAGAAATGCACGGTTTTCGGTATATGGAATATATTGTGCCGGGGCTGATTATGATGTCGGTGATTACAAATTCATATTCCAATGTGGCCTCTTCGTTTTTCAGTGCCAAAATGCATCGGAATATTGAGGAGTTGTTAGTGGCACCGGTTCCTAACTATGTGATTATCTGGGGCTATGTTATGGGTGGTGTTGCCAGAGGATTATGTGTCGGGACGCTTGTGACCTGTGTTTCTCTGTTCTTTGTTCATCTGCAGGTTCACCATTGGGCCGTCGTCATTACGACCATTTGTCTGACTTCTGTGGTTTTCGCACTTGGTGGTCTGATTAACTCGATCTATGCAAAAACATTTGACGATATTTCGATTATTCCGACATTTGTATTAACGCCACTGACTTATTTAGGTGGTGTGTTTTACTCACTCTCTTTACTTCCGGAATTCTGGCAATATGTGTCAAAAATCAATCCGATTGTCTACATGGTCAACGCATTCCGTTATGGCTTTTTAGGTGTTTCTGATGTCAGTATCTATATGTCCTTCGGCGTGTTATGTGGTTTTGTCGTTATTTTGTACTCATTGGCCCATTATCTGGTTAAAAAGGGTGTTGGCTTAAGAACATAAAGCAAGTGATATTTGCAGGCAGAAAGGCGTCTCATTCGGGCGCCTTTTTATATGGGAAGATAGATTTATTATTTGGGTATATCAAATCTCACCTTATGGCTCACAAAAGTATTAATTTGATATACCAATTCTGATAATGTGGCGTACTATTCGAAGATTTACTGAATGAAACAGCCATGGAGAGAGATGATGCCTGTTATCCCTTTAGATCAAATACAAGCACGGTTTAAGCAAGCCCTTTTAAAGCGGGACATGAGCCCTGAGTCTGCGGAAAAACTTGCCGCTGGTTTTGTTGAGATGGCCAATGAGGGCGTTTACTCTCATGGGATCAACCGCTTTCCGGTATTTATTTCTCAGGTTGATCAGGGACATATTCATCTGAATTCGGTTCCTGAGTGTGTGAACAGCTTTGGTGCACTGGAACAGTGGGATTGCCATCTTGGCCCCGGTATATTAAATGGGCTGACCTGTGCTGACAGAGCTATGGAACTGGCGCGAGATTATGGGGTTGGCATGGTTGCGATGAGAAATTCTAATCACTGGATGCGGGGTGGAACGTATGCGTTGAAAATGGCTCGTGCAGGTTTTGCTGGTATTGCAGCGACCAATTCAATCGCAGTGATGCCAGCCTGGGGAGCCAGAGATTGCCGCATCGGTAATAATCCTTTGATGATGGCGATAGCAGGTGATCCGCCTGTTTTAGTGGATTGCTCAATGAGTCAGTATTCTAACGGACAGCTCCAGAATCATGCTCTGGCAGGGCAATCATTATCTGTCCATGGTGGATTTGATAATGAAGGTAACCCAACAACAGATCCTGAGATTTTGTTGGACAATAAACGCCTGATGCCAATGGGCTTCTGGAAGGGGTCATCGCTATCGATCGTACTGGATATGATGCTGACAGCGATTTCCGGAGGAAATTCAGTCCGGGCTTTAACTGAAGATGTCGGCGCTGAGTTTGGTGTTTCCCAGTTTCTGATTGCGATCGATGTCAGCAAGACGATGGATCAGACACAATTTCAGCAGGAAATGCAGCGGATCCGTGAGTACGTACTTGCATCTGAACCGGCAGAAACAGGACAGATCAGAATTGCCGGTTCAGGTATTCAGTCTTATATCGACAAGCATCAGCAGCAGGGTGGCATTGAAATCCATTCTGAAATTTGGCAGCAAATTCTTTCTCTCTGAGCAACTTTTACTGGTGGGAGGCTGTTGTCTCCTGCTGAATCTATTGATTTTTCATTGTTCCTCTTCTTTTCTCTGACTTCTGATTCTGATCTTCAGCGTTGACGGATTCTGCTGGAGTTATCTCATCATTCTGTGGTCATTTTTGTTTGACCATGGCAATCCAGGTTTTCTCTTTCAACTATTTTGATTGAGGCATAAGCATCTTTTCTCATTTCTTTTTTAAGGTAGCGTCTGATGATGTTTCGCATTGTGGAATAATATTGCCTTAAAATTTCAAATTTAATCAATTAGCTCACAAAGTGAGCTTTTTTATATTTTTGTTTTTGGAATTAGGAGTAGTATTTTTTCGTAATGTGGAATAAATTGGAGATAGACATGCCTCTTATATCTTTAAACGAGTTACAGCACCAGTTTGAAAAAGCCTTATTAAAAAGAGGAATGAAACCAGAGCCGGCAACAAAGCTTGCCGCTGGTTTTGTGGAGATGGCGAATGAAGGAACTTATTCCCATGGCATTAATCGTTTTCCGGTTTTTATTTCTCAGGTTGATCAAGGACATATTGATCTCAATGCAACCCCGGAGTGTGTGAAAAGCTTTGGTGCACTTGAACAGTGGGATTGCCACTTAGGACCCGGAGTCTTGAATGGTTTGATTTGTTCAGAGAGAGCGATCGAACTGGCCAGAGAACACGGTATCGGCATGGTGGCGATGAAAAACTCGAACCACTGGATGCGAGGTGGTGCCTACGTCCTCAAAATGGCCAGAGCTGGTCTGGCTGGTATTGCCTCAACGAATTCAATTGCGGTTATGCCGGCCTGGGGTGGAAAAGACCACCGTGTCGGAAGTAACCCGTTGATTATGGCGATGCCGGGAGATCCACCGGTTCTGGTTGATTGCTCTATGACCCAGTACTCCTACGGACAGCTTCAGAATTATGTGTTGGCAGATAAAGAGCTCCCTGTGATTGGAGGTTTCGATGATGAAGGTCATCTGACCCGTGATCCGCATGTGCTTTGGGAGAATAAGCGATTGCTTCCGATGGGGTTCTGGAAAGGCTCATCAATGGCGATTGTTCTGGATATGCTGATCACGGCGGTCAGTGGCGGACATTCCGTACCGGCTTTGACGGATGATGTGGGTGCAGAGTTTGGGGTTTCACAGTTTTTAATCGCAATCGATGTGAGCCAAACCATGAATACGCATCAACTCAGTGAGGAGATGAAACGGATTAAAGACTATGTGCTGGCTTCTGAGCCTGCAGAGAGTGGTCAGGTCATGATTGCTGGTTCTGAAATTGAACGTTTTATTGAAAAGCATAAACAACAAGGTGGTATCGAAATACACGACGAAATCTGGCAGCAGATTAGTTCTCTCTAGTTTCTGTTTCAATAGCTGGAGGTCAATATGCGTCACATATTGAAATGGATATGGAAAAGCATCGATATCATCATGGCTGCCATTTTGGTGGCGATGTTAATACTGGTCTTTACGAACGTGATTTTAAGATACGGTTTTTCTTCCGGCTTAAGGGAGTCGGTTGAATTGTCCAGAATGGGACTGGTGTGGGTTGTTTTGCTGGGTGCTGTGATTGTGTTGAAGCGCGATGAGCATCTTGCCGTCACTGAATTTACCGAAAACCTGATGCCGCGCTGGGTGCCTTTTCTCCGGCGCATTGGCTGGGCGATTATTTTACTGTCGGTGAGCATGCTGTTTTATGGCTCTTTTAATCAGATGATGGATAACTGGCAGGATATCTCTCCACTCACCGGGCTCCCTTCCGCACTGTTTTATCTGGCTGGTGCGCTTTCAGGAGGTTTAATGGCGATATTAGCTCTGGGGCGGATCATCTCTCCGTCCTGGTTAACCGAAGAAAAGCCGGAGGATAAACAATGACACTTGCTATTTTTCTGGTTGTGTTAATCGTCTCCATTGTTTTGGGCCTGCCGGTTGCGTTTGCGTTACTGCTGTCATCGATTGCACTGATGATGCATATGGAGCTGTTCAGCTCAGATATTCTGGCTCAGGCGCTCGTTAACGGTGTCGACAGCTTTACGTTGCTGGCTATTCCGTTCTTTCTGATCGCCGGAGAAGTGATGTCTGCCGGTGGCTTATCGACCCGGATTGTCCGGCTGGCAACCTGTTATGTCGGTCATATGAAAGGCGGGTTAGGTTATGTCGCCATTATGACATCGGTATTGCTGGCAGGATTATCCGGTTCGGCAGTTGCAGATGCGGCAGCTTTGGTCAGTATTCTTTATCCAATGATGAGAGCGGCTAATTATCCGGAAAGTTCTTCAATGGGCTTACTGGCTGCTGGTGGCATTATTGCACCGGTTATTCCGCCTTCCTTACCTCTGATTCTGGTCGGGGTTGCCGGTGGTATTTCAATTAAAAATCTGTTTCTTGGCGGTATTGTACCCGGTTTATTGATGGGAATGACACTAATGTTTGTCTGGGGCATGGTGGTTCGCTCTGAATCGCTTGAAGTGAATCCAAGAGCGTCGAAAGAAGAAAAACGGGCAGCCCTGAAAGATGGTATATGGGCTCTGTTATTGCCGGTCATCATCATTGGTGGTATCCGCTTCGGGATTTTCACACCAACGGAAGCTGCTGTCGTTGCTGCGGTATATGCCATTTTTGTCTCTTCTGTCATTTATAAAGAAATTAATCTGAAGAATTTTTATCAGATTTTGCTGACGGCCGGCCGGTCGACAGCGATGGTGATGTTCCTCGTTGGGTGCGCGATGGTTGCCGCGTGGCTGATTACAGTCGCACAACTTCCCCAGCAACTGGCCCAGTTACTTGGACCTCTGGTACAAAGCCCCCGTTTATTGATGGCTGTCATCATGCTGATGGTGCTGTGTGTCGGCATGGTCATGGACTTGAGTCCTTCCATTCTGATTCTCGTTCCTTTACTGATGCCAGTGATCAAACAAGCCGGGATTGATCAAACTTATTTCGGACTGATGTTTGTCATTAATTGCTCGATTGGCCTGATTACTCCACCTGTGGGGACTGTGCTGAATGTAGTTTGTGGCGTTTCGAAAGTACCGATGTCAAAAGCAGTCAAAGGCGTCTTTCCGTTTATTCTGGCTTACGTCCTGCTGCTCATTCTGTTTGTCATCTTTCCGGGCATCATAACTATACCAATGAAATTTATTATCGGATAACGGAGAAACAACATGAAATCACTCTTTAAAATTGCAGGTCTGACAGCAACGTTGCTTCTGTCTTCTGCTCCCGGTTATGCGACCACATTAAAGCTCGCACATGCGGCACCTAAATCTGATTTACAGCAGGATATGTCTCTGTTCTTTAAAAAGGAAGTCGAGGCGCGTTCACACGGCAGTATTAAAGTGAATATCTTTCCGCAGGGTCAGCTGGGTAATGATAAACAGATGATTGATGGGACGCGGGCCGGGATCATCGATATTTCAATGGTGGGGTTAAATAACTGGTCCGGACTTTTGCCTGCATCGGCTGCTTTTACACTTCCGTACATATTCCCGGATCGTCAGACTGCTTATAAGGTATTGGATGGCCCGGTTGGTAAAGAAGTACTTACATCAATGGAAAAGTTCGGTATTAAAGGGTTGGGTTATCCGGAAAATGGTTACCGGAATATGACTAATAACCGGGGACCGATCCGTAAACCTGAAGATGTGGCCGGGTTGAGAATGCGTGTCAACAGTTCAAAAGCGCTGAGTGATATGTTTAACCGGCTGGATGCAAACCCGCAGCAAATTCCGGTGGCTGAATTGTATACGGCACTGGAAACGGGTGTGGTCGATGCGCAGGATCACCCGATAGGTGTCACTCTTTCATTTAAATTTTATGAGGTGCAGAAATACCTCAGCATGACTCAACATGCTTATTCACCTTTAGTGCTGACAATGAACTTGCGTAAATTTAAAAAGTTATCGCCATCCGAACAGAAAGTGATTACTGATGTGGCAAAAGATGCTGTTGAGATGCAGCGGCAACTGAGCATCAAAAAAGAAGATGAAATGATCGCTGATCTGGAATCTCATGGTATGAAAGTCAACCGTGATGTGGATGGGGCTGCATTTCAGGCGGTTGTAAAGCCGGTCTGGAACAGTTTTATTAAAGCCAATGGCGATACCATGATTAATAAAATTCTTAGTGCAGAAAAATAATAAATAATGGCGCATACCGATGCGCCATTCCATATTTTTATTATTTTGGGGAGATGCTTATGTATTCCGAAATAAAACAGAAAGTATTCGAAGCTAATTTGAAATTGCCTGAATATGGTTTAGTCACCTTTACCTGGGGAAATGTTTCAGAAATTGATCGGGAAAAGAATATTATTGCAATTAAACCCTCCGGTGTTGAATATAAACAATTGAAAGTGGATGATATCGTCGTGCTGGATTTAGACGGAAATATTGTTGAAGGGAAATTAAATCCATCCAGTGATACTAAAACGCATCTCGAACTATATAAGGCATTTTCTGATATTGGCGGTATTGTGCATACGCATTCACGTCATGCGACCATCTGGGCTCAGGCTGGACTGGATATACCGGCTTTAGGGACCACACATGCCGACTATTTTTACGGGAATATTCCCTGTACCCGGCCTTTGACACCTGCTGAAATTGAACAGGATTACGAAAAAAATACCGGACTGGTGATTGTCGAAGAGTTTGCCCGGCGCGGGGTCGACCCTCAGGCAGTACCCAGCGCGGTGATTTCAGGCCATGCTCCATTTTGCTGGGGTAAAGATGCAAGTGATGCGGTGCATAACGCAGTCGTCCTTGAGGAAGTTGCATTCATGGCTTTGGGGACGAGGTCATTAAATTCAGGGATTGTTATCCAGAAAGAACTTTCAGATAAACATTATTATCGTAAGCACGGCAGCGATGCTTATTATGGCCAGAAATAAATAATACGTTTTTGGAACTATTAAATTTCCATGTTCTTTTTTAACCAGGTCATCTGGATAGGTTATTTATCCTTTGATGATTTTTTATAAAAGCGAATGTTGATTAATTCTTTCTGAATATTTTTCGGAGGCTGTATGAATTATTATCTGGGCATTGATTCAGGCGGAACAATGTTAAAAGCCTGCTTGTTTGATCGTCATGGTCAGCAGGTTGCATTATATCGCGAAAATACCAGCGTCATTTGTCAGCAGCCGGGTTGGGTTGAACGGGATGTTGAAGAATACTTTCACGAAACATGCCGCGCCATCAGAGGGGTAATATTACAAAGCGGGATTAATCCGGTTCAGATTAAAGGCCTGAGTATTTCCGCTCAGGGTAAAGGACTTTATCTGTTGGATGAGCAGGGCCATGCATTGAGAAATGGTATTTTATCATCTGACAGCCGTGCAACCGAGATTGTCCGGCAATGGCAGGCAAAGGGAATTCCGGAAAAAATTTATCCGCTGACGTTACAAACCCTGTGGACCGGCCATCCGGTTTCACTTCTTCGCTGGATTAAGTTACATGAGCCCGGTGTATACCGCCGGATCGGTGCCATCATGATGTCACATGATTACCTGCGTTTCCGGCTGACCGGCCGGATACAGGCAGAAATCACCAATATGTCAGAGAGTAATTTTTTCAATGCAACGGATAAAAAATATGATCCTGAGCTGCTCAAAATTTTTGAGATTGAAGAAGTACAGAATGCTTTGCCAGAGTTGATATATCCAACCGACTTATCAGGAAATATTACCCGTGATATCGCAGAAAAAACCGGATTAGTGGCTGGTACGCCTGTTTACGGCGGTTTATTTGATGTGGTCTCAACTGCCGTTTGTTCGGGAATTAATTCAGATGAAACTTCGCTGAATTTTGTGATGGGAACCTGGTCAGTGACTTCCGGTATTACAAAGTGTTCAGATCCTGAAAGTGATGAGCGATTTGTCTGTGGACAATACGCTATTCCCGGTGAGTACATTGTTCATGAAGCAAGTCCGACGTCCGCCAGTAACTATGAATGGTTTGCACCTTATCTCGGAGCCAACGGACACTTCAATCATGTAGAGAATGAAGCATTGGTCAGGGAATTGTCACCTCTTGAAGCCGATATTCTGTTTGTTCCTTTTCTTTATGGCTCGAACGCAGGTCTTGGTTTGAAAGCCTCACTTTATGGTGTCCAGGCTCACCATACCAAGGGGCATCTGATACAGGCGATCTGGAAAGGTATTCTTTTTTGCCATCTTGTTCATTTACAAAAAATGCTCAGACGTTTTCCCCGGATAAAACGGCTGCGGGTGAGTGGTGGGTCAACACAGTGCATGACCTGGATGCAGATGCTGGCTGATATGACCGGATTAACGCTGGAAATTCCGGTGCTGGAAGAAACCGGTGCAATGGGTGCCGCGCTGGTCTCGATGATCGGTGCGGGTGAATATCCGGATTTCAGCCATGCACTCACGGCATCAGGGACTGAAGTCAAAGTGATTCAGCCAAACCCTGAATTATATGCAGGCTATCAGGCACAGTTTGCCCGTTATCAGCGCTATATCAGCAGTCTTCAGCAATTTGAAACCACGGTTTAAGACAAGGAGAGAGTATGAAAAAGCCTTTATTACAGCTTGCGCTGGATTCATCGGGTTTGGAAACGGCGCTACTGCATGCCAGCCGTGTTGCGGACCATGTTGATGTCATTGAAGCCGGAACGGTACTGGCGTTTGCTCAGGGAATGAACGCAGTTCGGGAGCTGAGAGCCCGCTATCCGTCACACCGGCTGGTTTGCGATATGAAGTTACTGGATGCCGGAGAAGTGCTGGCTGCCGGTGCATTTTCTGCCGGGGCTGACTGGATCACGGTTGGTGCTGCGGCTCATATTGAAACGATCTCAGCGGCACATCGTGTGGCAACACAAATGGGAGGTGAAGTGCAGATCGAGTTATTTGGTCACTGGACTTTAGAAGATGCCCGGCTTTGGATCAGACACGGGATAAATCAGGTGATTTACCATCGTTCGAGAGATGCACAGGCCGCAGGTGTGTGTTGGGGAGAGAAAGACTTGACCCTGATGAAAGCCTTGTCTGATTTGGGAATGCGGGTTTCTGTCACCGGTGGCATTGTTCCTGACGATGTTCATCTGTTCCGGGAAATTGATGTACAGGCTTTTATCGCTGGCAGAGCGTTAACCGGGGATAACGGGGTTCAAATGGCTGAAGCTTTTCATGCAGCCATTGAACGCGACTGGCAGGAGTAAATGATGAGTGAACAGGTGAAATCACTGGTGAAGTCAATGAGGGTGCTGGAATATCTGAGCCGGCATCCGGATGGGGCACCATTGCATGAGATTACCCGGCAAACCGGGATTAATAAAACTTCCGTTTACCGGATGCTGACCACATTTGAATCGCTGGGTTACGTCACTCAGCAGGCTTCGACTAAGAATTACCGGCTGACTCTGAAGTTGTTGCACATTGGCCATTCCGCGCTCAGTTCTGATGTGTTGACGATCATTCGTCCTGAGCTGAACACGCTGATGTCGGAGCTGGATGAAACGGTCAATCTGATTTCCCGTGAAGGGGATAAGATTGTTTTCCGGGATAAGCTTGAGCCCAGATATGCTTCTTTCCGCACCCGGACCTTCGTAGGTATCTACGCTGAGATGTATTGCACCGCAGCCGGAAAAGTTTTTCTGGCATTTTCTACCTGCGAAGATCAGGAAAATTACTGGCAGCGAAATATCCGCCTGTTCCAAAAATTAACCGACAACACGATTACTGAAAAAAAACGTTTCTTTGAAGAATTAAATACCATTCGTTCTCAGGGGTATGCCGTGGATAACGAAGAAAATGAAGCGGGTATTTCCTGCACGGCGGTGCCGGTTTTTGATAATTCGGGGGCGCCAGCTTATTCGGTGAGTGTGTCAACACTGACACCACGGCTGAGAAGTCTCGGGCCGGAGAAGCTCTCTGGCATTATTCAGCGGTCAACATCCCGAATTGAGCAGGAGCTGTTCAGGAAATAGTGGATAGCCACATATAGCCAAACAACCTGAATCAGACTTCTGCAGGTTGTTTGGCTATATGAAGACAGATAAGCATGAAGACAGATAAGCGCGTCATCACAATGATGCTCAGAAGGCAACAATTACCAAAAAGACCACCAAAAGGATCACTATGATGTTTCACTCGCAAAGCAAATCCCGGCTGGGGCTCTATGAAAAAGCGATGCCTGCGAGCCTGAGCTGGGAAGAAAAACTCACCCATGCCCGGTCTCTTGGGTTTGATTTTATCGAAATCTCTGTTGATGAAACGGCAGAGCGGCGTGCCCGTCTGGACTGGGATGAGACCACGATCCGGACATTGCAGCTGCAATGTTCTGATCATCACATGCCGTTACAGAGTCTGTGTCTGAGTGCGCACCGGAAATATCCGTTCGGCTCCGAAGACCCGCAGATCCGTCAGGAAGCACACCAAATCATGGAAAAAGCCATTGCATTGGCATATCGGCTGGGAATCCGCACCATACAGCTGGCAGGATATGATGTTTATTACGAGGCGCAATCTGAGAAAACGCATCAGCGGTTTATTGAGGGAATGCAATGGGCAGCCCGTCTGGCTGAACAGGCTGGTGTGATGCTGGCCGTTGAAATTATGGATACACCCTATCTGAATTCTCTGACAAAGTTTGAAGTGCTGAAGCGTGAAGTTCCGTCCCCGTTTTTTATGGCTTATCCTGATGTCGGTAATATCAGTGGCTGGAATCATGATGTCAGCACGGAGCTTCAGCTTGCGCGGGATCACCTTGTGCAGATTCACCTGAAGGACACATTGAAGGTCAACGATAATTTTCCGGGACAATTCCGCGACTTATTGATTGGGGAAGGGGAGGTTGATTTTTTGTCCGTATTTTCGACTCTGGAGAAAATCAATTACAGCGCGCCAATGGTGATTGAGATGTGGGCTCAGGATGAACATTGGTACCAGAATATTGAAATAGCGAAACAGCGGTTGGCAACCGTGGCCCGTCAGGCTGGTTTTCTCCGTTTTCCTGATATTTGAATCGTTTCCCCCCAGGTTGCTGCCGATCTGTATACATCCGGTTGTCCGGGTGTGTTTTGGCAGCATCCTTTTTTAATCATCATGCTTGTCTTCTGCCGGGTTCAACATGCTTTCTTTTCCTGAACGAGATTTGAATCCACCTGATCACCGAATACCGGGGTGTTCGTTTTAAATGTGACTCACTTCACTCAAATGCCAAAAATTAAACATCTTCTTATCAAATGCAGATCTTGCTCACTTTTTAACCTCGACTCACTTTATATCATTATTTGGAATTAAATAAATATATATTCCATATTATGGAATTAACTCAAAAAAAACAAAGATCTGATTCTGAGTGAGGGATTATGGAATTGATTCATTATTCACAGGAGAGTCTGCTATCAATTGAGCAACTGAGTAAGTCATTTTTTAATTTTGTTGCTCTGGATTCGGTGTCCTTCCATGTCCACAAGGGGCGCTGTGTTGCCCTGCTGGGTGAAAACGGTGCCGGTAAATCGACCTTAATCAAAACACTGGCTGGTATTCATAAGAAAACATCCGGCAGGATTCTGTTCAAAGGTCAGGAAACTGAAGATGCTGCGCATCTGGTTTCTGCCGATAAAACACCGATTGCGTTTATTCATCAGGATTTGGGACTGATTGAATGGATGACCGTGGCTGAAAATATTGGGTTAACGCTGGGGTTTCCTAAAAAATGGGGATTGATTGACTGGAAAGCCACAGAGTCCAAAGCTGAAGAAGTACTGGCGATGGTCGGTCTCGATGTCAAAGCAAATGATCGGATTTTTAATTTGAGTGCAGCAGAAAAGTCCCTGCTGGCCATCGCCAGAGCTTTAGTTGCAGACGCTGAAGTTCTGGTGCTGGATGAGCCAACGGCTTCACTGGTGGCTGATGATGTCGGGCGGATGTTTGAAGTGCTGGAACGTTTAAAGGCGCAGGGCGTGGGGATGATTTATGTTTCTCACCGCTTGGATGAAATTCATGAAATCTGTGACGATGTGGTTGTTTTAAGAGATGGCCGTCTGGTGGGATCCGGAGAAGTTGCTGATTACTCCATCGATGATTTGGTGACTTTGATTGTTGGCGCAGAGCAGAGCATGAATTACCGGACACCCCTGCAACCGGAAAACGAGAATATTCTGATGGTCGATGATCTGCAAATTGGCGATCTGGATCCATTCCACATGACGTTACGGCAGGGAGAGCTGGTCGCCTTGGCCGGACTGCGGAATGCCGGACAGGAAGCGATCGGTCAGGCGCTGTTCGGGTGTCTGAATATTAAATCCGGGACGGTTTCTGTTCAGGGAAAACCAGCGGATATCCGTTCCCCGGAAAAAAGTATTCAAAGCGGCTTTGCCATGGTTGCGGCAGATCGGGTGAAGGCCAGTATTTGTGGCCCGATGTCAGCGCTGGAAAACTTTAATCTCAACCCAACCAATCAGGGAAAAAATAATCTTTCGTACCTTTCCCGTCAGGAAGAGTTTGCAACGGTTTTGACGGCGATGAAGCAATACGATGTCCGCCCCCTGGATCCTGAAATTCCGATTAGCTCATTGAGTGGCGGTAATCAGCAAAAAGTCATTCTGGCCCGCTGGTTTCATCTGAATAAACCCGTGGTGATTCTGGATAACCCAACCGCTGGTGTTGATATTGGCGCCAGAGCTGAAATCTACAAAATTATGCAGGGTTATATTCGTCAGGGGCTGTCCATTATCGTGATTTCCAGTGATTTTGAAGAAGTCGTGAATATCTCAAATCGCGCGCTGGTGTTTAACCGGGGATGTGTGGTGAAAGAATTAACTGAAGAAGAAGTAACTGTGGCGAATTTACTGAAATATGCGTCCGGTTCTAAGGCAGGAGAAGCAGAATATGGCGACATCTAATATTAAATCAACCGCGTTAGAAACAGAGATAACGATGTCTCTGGGGATGGGAAATCTGCTGACTCAGGTCGCAATGCGTTACGGATTACTGCTCCTGACCATTTTTCTGATCATTCTGTTCAGCCTGACCACCGATACCTTTTTCTCTATGTTGACGCTGCAGGCGATTTTAAGTGAAAAGAGCGTGGTAGCCATTCTGGCTCTGGCGGCAATGGTCACCATGATTACCGGTAAAATGAATCTGAATGTTGGCTTTGGTGTGACTTTTTGGCACGTTTTTGTCATTACGCTACAGCAACGCTATGGGTTTTCATGGGAAGCTGCTGCACTGATCGTCGTGTTTTGTGGATGTTTGTATGGCGCGTTCAACGGTATGCTTGTTGCGCTGGCGGATATCGATTCTTTTGTAGCGACACTGGGAACCGGGACGGTGATTTATGCCGTCTCCCTCTGGCATACGGATGGTCACCAGATTGTGGGCGCTTTACCGGAAAGTTTTTATCTGCTGAGTGGATTTGAAGTCGCGGGTATTCCTGTTGTGGTTTTTTATCTGGCGGCCATTTCCGTTTTACTCTGGCTGATCAGTGAATATACAGCACTGGGCAGAAAATTATATGCAGTTGGTGCTAACCCCAATACCGCGGTTCTGAACGGGATTAATACCAAGGCTTGTTACATCGGCTCATACATCGTCTCAGACGGTCTGATAGCCTTTGCCAGTATCCTGCTGGCTTCTCATATCGGTATTGGTTCATCGTCTGTGGGACAAGACTACATGTTGCCTGCTTTGGTTGGCGCTTTTCTTGGGTCAACCACCTTCAGAGCTGGCCGGGTCAATGTCTGGGGGACACTGATTGGTGTGTCACTGGTCAGTGTCGGTATTTCAGGTCTT
Organism: Vibrio aerogenes; assembly: GCF_024346755.1. Taxonomy (NCBI): domain Bacteria; kingdom Pseudomonadati; phylum Pseudomonadota; class Gammaproteobacteria; order Vibrionales; family Vibrionaceae; genus Vibrio; species Vibrio aerogenes. The sequence goes on from NZ_AP024861.1 coordinate 799,577, forward strand.
CAACAGCTGGGAACGCCTTTCTTTGTCGAGCCGTTGTTTAACGGTGCGATTCTTTTAATTTCCATAACTTTGGCCGGTTTCAGCCAAAAACGTAAACAAACAGCAACCAAAAATAACGTGAAGGTGAAATGATGAATTATAAACTCAAAGCATTAACCGTACTGATTTGTGCCGGTTGTTTAACACCACCAGCGATGGCTGACGCTGCATCCGACTATGTTCAACAGGCAAAAGAGATTGTCAAAAACGCTTCATCAGACTCTTTGAGTCAGTTTTCCCTGCCCAAAGGACCGGCAGCAGCAAAAGATAAGACCGTTATCTTTGTGGCTTCTGATCTGAAAAACAGCGGTGTACTCGGCGTGGTGAAAGGTTATCAGGAAGCAGCCAAAGCGATTGGCTGGAAAGTCCGGGTGCTTGATGGTGGCGGAAGTGTTCCGGCTCAGTCATCTGCATTAAAACAGGCGCTGGCCTTGCAGCCAGACGGGATTGTTGTTGGTGGGTTTACACCCAATACCATGATACCGACCTTAAGAAAGGCCAAAAAATATGGCATTCGTATTGTGAGCTGGCATGCGACCCCGGAACCAGGCCCGATTCCAAACTTATATATAGAAGATAATATCACCAGCTCAGCGGATGATGTCGCGAAAGTCTCTGCCATGTATGCGATTGCAAAGTCAGATGGCCATGCTCATGTGGTGATTTTAACCGATGGTCTGTACAGCATTGCTGTCCGTAAAGCGGATGTGATGAAGTCTTATATTGAAAAGTGTGCTGGTTGTTCTGTTTTGACTTATGCAGATACGCCACTGGCCAATACATCAACCCGGATTCCTCAGCTGACTTATTCCATGGTGCAAAAGTATGGTGATAAATACAATTATACGTTAGCGATTAATGACCTGTACTTTGATTATATGGCCCCCGCACTGAAATCTTTAGGCAAGAAAAAAGGTCAGGGACCATTCAATATTTCTGCGGGTGATGGCAGTGAATCAGCCTTTGAACGGATCAGAAATGGTGATTTTCAGGTAGCGACCGTTGCAGAACCACTGAGTTTACATGGCTGGCAGATCATTGATGAGCTGAACCGGCTTTTCCATGATCAACCCATTAGCGGTTATGTGACTCCGGCACACTTAGTGACAGCTGACAACATTCATTCATCGGGTGGCGATCGCAACCTCTATGATCCTGAAAACGGATACCGGGATTACTACAAAGCATCGTGGAAATTGAAATAACAGGTGGTCATGTATGTCTTTTAAACAAGCAATTATTTCAGAATTAGACCGGGTGAGTGATGGTCATATCTGGTGTGAGGGTGCTGCATGGTTGCAGCACTCCCGGCAGCTGCTGTTTTCCGATGTGAAAAAAAATGCGATGTACACCTATGATCCCGAAACCAGGCTGACGACCTTAGTTGTTGAACCTTCGAATTTTGCTAACGGCAATTACGTATTATCAGACGGAAATGTCGTGACATGTGAACACGGCAGAAGGTGTATTTCTTTGCGGAACAAGGATAATTTAGCGTCTGCCCGGATTTTGGTGGAAAAATTTGATGGTAAACGATTGAATTCACCCAATGATGTGGTAGAACGTCAGTCAGATGGTACGATTTGGTTTACCGACCCGCCTTATGGAATTACCAGTGATGAAGAAGGTTATAAATCAGAGAGTCAGGTTATCGGATGTTATGTTTATTGTTATGACCCTGCTGATGATTCACTGGTGATTGCCACGACTGATGTACAACGGCCTAACGGGCTGGTTTTTTCGCCGGATGAAAAGACGCTCATTGTCGCTGATATGTCGGTGGTTGATTTTCCTTCGTGTGGCCTGAAGCATCTTAAACGGTTTGATGTGGAAGAAAAGCAACTGCTAAACGGGCGTTTGGTTTATCAGGTGGAGCAGGGAATTCCTGATGGTATGACGGTCGATCGGTTCGGCACACTTTACTGTAGTTCTGCTGAAGGTATTTTAGTCTTGAACCGGGAAATGAAACTGATTGGGAAAATTCCGGTTCCGGAAACCGTTTCAAATTGTACGTTTAATGAGGATGAAACCGTGCTTTATATCACGGCATCCACGTCCGTTTATTGTATTAAACTTGATTGCCCGATTTTGGCAAAAATGTAAGGACCCCGCATGTTTATTAGTGATTTTAATTCTTCTGATTACCAGGCATTACTTCCGGAGCAGTTTGTCGCTGCAATTAATTATGTGAAAACTCAGGATTTAGTGAACATGGCGCTGGGAAAGTATCCCATTCCGGGAATCGCAGAAGAGGATGCTTTCTTCGTCGTGATGGAATATGACACGAATGTTGAGAGTCCGGTCGGCCCTGAATTTCATAAAACCTACACGGATGTGCAGTTGATTGTGAAAGGTGAAGAACGGTTTGGCTGGGCGGAAGTCACTGATGAGCAGTATGAGCAGCTGGCTAAAGAGTTCAGCTATGACAGCGAAAAAGATATTTGCTTTACTGCGCTGGATGCGGTTGAAATGAGCTATCAGGCAATGAGATATGATGAGTTTTATCTTTTCTCTCCCAAAACAGTTCACATGCCGGGCCTGTCTGTTTCTTCACCGGGCTTAGTGCGTAAAATCGTGATTAAAATTAAGCAACCCTGTTAAATCAGCAAACTCAGTGACAGGATGATACATATTTTTGATGTATCCCTGTTCACTGAGTATTCAGCAGTCTCTCTTCTGACGACAGGGACAACGAAAGAAAATACAATGGTATTGTTGATTAATTATGCAATCTGTAAATAAAACATTTGAAGTGCTGGAACAAATTGCTGGTGCTTCTGAAGGTATTAGCCTGGATTATTTATGTAAGCTAATGGGTTATCCGAAAACAACGATTCACAGAATCTGCAAATGTCTCTGTCAGTGTGGTTATGTCAGGCAGTCGGATAGCGGTAAATATTTGCTGACAACCAAGATGGTGACGCTGGGATATTCAGTCATTAATAACGATGCACTTGTGGGTGTAGCAACCCCATTTATGGCAGAGCTGGCGAATACAACAGGCTTTACCGTGAATTTGCAACGACGTGATTTTGATAAAGTGTTGCTGCTGACGAAAGCAGAGCCAAAAAACTCAGCGTTTCATACCAATGCTCATCCGGGGCTTGCTTCCTCTTTGTTACATTCTGCTTGCGGGAAAGTTGTCCTGTCTTATTTTTCGGCGGATGAACAAAAAAAATACTGGCAAAGTCAGTGCCACAATCTGAACAACTTCAAACATTTTGGTCAACATGCGATTCATGATGAGCAGGATTTTTTCAAAGAGTTAGATCTTATCAGAAGCCGTGGCTATGCGGTTGACGGAGAAGGCAATGAGTCGGGAATTACCTGTATTGCTGTACCGTTGGAAAAAGAACTGAAAGCATCTTATGCGATCAGTGTTTCCGGCCTGACCCCCGAAATTCATCGCTTTGGGCTTGAGTCATTAACCGGACATTTAAGGCGGGTTGCCGATATTCTGGCAGAAAAGCTGCTTTAATACCATATATGGAAAATAAACTGATCATCTGGATGTGTCTGGTGGAGCAAACATACAAGGGCATGGATGCCCTTGTCTAAGCGCCTTTCTTATCAACGAAAGGGATGGCTTGAGCGGTTTGCGGAACCAGATATATCCAGATCAGAAAGTTACTTAGAATGGTATAACTCACAGGTTCATACGATGACAACAGACTCATTCAGATGATCAAGTATTGAATGGGATTGGTAAAGACACGAAAGCCGTCATCTGAATTTTTTCAGAAAACGGCTTCCTGAGCGGGTGAAGGCGGTTGTGCCGGGTTACTCTGATGCCGGTGTGTCAGCCTCTTTTGTTTCGTGGTTGATATCCAGAACCTGGTTGTCAATCAGGCGGACTTTACCAAGAAATGCGGACATCAGAATGACAGCCTGCTTACTTTCTTCAGTGACTGGCTGAAGTGTATGTGCATCACGGATGAATATTTCATCTGGCTGTAAATCCGCAGCTCTGAGCTGGTCGCTGGCATCCTCAATCACTGAATCAAAGTCATCTCTGCCACCGCGGATCGCACTGTTAATCCAGCGCATTGTTCTGGCAAGAACGGGAGCCCGCTGGCGCTCGTCAAGTGTCAGCAGATTATTCCGTGAACTCATTGCCAGTCCGTCAAGTTCTCTGACGGTAGGGACACCAGCAATTTCAATATTGAAAGACAAATCATGAACCATCTGCCGGATCACGGCCAGTTGCTGATAATCTTTTTCACCAAAACAGGCAATATCAGGTTCAACCAGGTGGAACAGTTTTGCCACAATCGTTGCAACGCCCCGAAAATGTCCTGGCCGGGAAGCCCCTTCAAGGATATGTGAAATTCCCGGGACTTCCACATAAGTTTGTTGCTCAGTTCCCCGGGGATAAATGACATCTGCAGATGGGGTAAAAACTAAATCAACACCTTCATTGTCCAGTTTTGATAAATCATCATCTAATGTCCGGGGATAACTGTTCAGATCATCAACACGATCAAACTGCATCGGATTCACAAAAATACTGACAACGACCACGTCAGCCAACTCTTTGGCTTTTCTGACCAGGCTGAGGTGACCTTCATGTAAATTCCCCATAGTCGGAACAAAACTAATCTTTCGTCCGTCAAGCTTGTACTGTTTAATCTGCTCTTTAAAAGCTGAAACTTCAGTATAAGTTTGCATGAATCACTCCTTTAGGCGATGGTATGTGCTTCGTCAGGGAAAATACCACGTTCCACATCTTCCATGTACTTAGCAATGGCTTGGCGTAAGTCGCCTGTTTCTGCTAAAAAATTCTTTGAAAATTTGGGCATATAATTCGCCGAAATACCAAACATATCGTGCATCACCAGAATCTGGCCGTCAGTATCCGGACCGGCTCCAATACCAATGACCGGCACATCCAGTGACCGGGTTATTTTTGCCGCGAGGCTGGCAGGAACACATTCGAGAAGAATAATTTGGGCGCCAGCATTCTGGAGTTCAATTGCATCCTGAAGCATTTGCTCTGCTTGTTTTTCCTGTCGTCCCTGAACTTTGTATCCACCAACAATATGAACAGATTGTGGAGTCAGCCCTAAGTGAGCACAAACAGGTACAGAACGTTCTGTCAGCATTTTTACGGTGTCTGCTAACCAGCTGCCGCCCTCTATTTTTACCATATTAGCGCCTGCCTGCATAATCAGGGCCGCATTTTTACAAGCTTCTTCCGGTGTTGCGTAAGTCATAAAAGGCATATCTGTCATGAGCAGACAATTCGGGCTGCCGTTACGGACACATTTTGTATGATAAATCATGTCATCGAGCGTCACGGGAAGCGTATCCGGCTGACCCTGAAGGACCATTCCCAGCGAGTCACCGACCAGCAGGAGCGGCATGTTCTGGCTCTCAAAAATCTGGGCAAAACTTGCATCATAAGCGGTTGATGTCGGGAATTTTTTCCCTTCCTGTTTCCATTGCATCAGGTCGTTAATTGTTATTTTTTTCATAAGACATCCTTACAAGACAGGCTATCATCCCAGACACTGAGTCCGTTTCTGTCAATTGTTAACAGAAGCTGTTTTAGCTGACTGCCATCGGGCAAAATTAAATCTGGTGCAATTTCAGCCAGCGGATAAAGGACAAACTCCCGCTCTTTCATGCCATAGTGAGGAATGGTCAGCCTTTCTGACTCAATCACTTCATGACCAAAAAGAATGATATCTAAATCAAGTGTTCGTGGCCCCCAGCGCTCTTCTTTACGAACTCTTCCCTGTTCAAGCTCAATGGCTTGTGTTTGATTAAGCAGCTCTGCCGGGGTTAAATCTGTGTTGATTGCAGCAACGGCATTGATGTAGTCAGGCTGATTTTGTGGCCCCATCGGTGTACTGCTGTATAGCGAAGAAACACATATCAGCTCCGACTCCGGAAGCTGTTCCAGACTTTTGACGGCCAGCCTGACTTGTTCAACCGGATTTCCCTGATTACTGCCAATCGCAATATAAGCAGTGATCATGATGGTGGATTGCCTTGTTTCTTTTTCTTGGGAACAGGTTTACGGCTTCGGTAGAGTTTAGCACTCCGGGTGCCGGCTCGACCCAAATTATTGATCATGCCTTGCTGCATTTTTCGTCCGGCTGACTGGAAGGTGTCCCACCATTCTGCCAGTTTCTGAGTTTCTCCGCCCTCAATCTGGCCTCTCATGACCAGAAAATCAAAACCAGCGCGGAATTTATTAATATCCAGCAGGCGGAAGGCTCTTTTTCCATGACGGCGCAGGAAGCGGAGCTGCATTTGCCAGATTTCTCTGATAGTTGTTGTATGTCGTCTTGGAATGGCAATTGTTTTAACCATTTGGTCCAGAACTCGGTTACCTGCTTCCATCACAGCATCGTGATAACAAAGATCCTCCATCTCCATCAGGGAATCGGCAAGATGAACCACCGGGTACCAAAGTATCGCCGCATACATAAATGCCGGGTTAATACGTTTTCCGCTTTCCAGACGCATATCTGTTGAATCCAGTGCCAGATCCAGCATTTGCTCGGTCGGAGAGCTGTAATCTTCAGTAAAATGCGCTGAAATCACAGGGAACATCTGCTGAAACAGATTATATTCACGCATTTGATGGTAGGTTTCCAGACCATAACCGCTTTGCAGCATTTTTAAGGATTCTTCGTAGAGTCTGGCCGCCGGGATGCTCTGAAGTAATGGTGCCAGATTTTCTATCGGTGCGGCTGTTTCTTCTTCGATATCAAAATCCAGCTTGACGGCAAAGCGAACCGCTCTGAGCATCCGGACCGGGTCTTCCCGGTAACGTTTTTCCGGATCACCGATCAGACGAATCAGGCGCTCATCTAAATCTTCGACACCACCGGCATAATCATGAATGCTGTAATCTGAGATATCGTAGTACATCGCATTGATGGTGAAGTCTCTTCTTTCTGCATCCTCATCAATTGAGCCGTAAACATTATCTCTTAAAAGCATGCCTGCTTCAGACTTAACTGAAACCTGTGTATTGCTGTCCTGATGGTGTCCCCTGAATGTGGCGACTTCGATGATATCCCGGCCAAACATCACATGAGCGAGCCGGAAACGACGCCCAATCAGGCGACAGTTTCTGAAAAGCTGACGGATTTGTTCCGGTGTCGCATTTGTTGCAATATCAAAATCTTTTGGTGTTTCACCTAACAATAGATCGCGAACACCGCCACCCACAAGGTAGGCTTCAAACCCGGCTCCCTGTAACCGGTATAGCACTTTCAGTGCATTCTCGCTAATCTGTTTGCGGGATATGCTGTGCTCTTTTCGCGTTAAAATATTTAACGTTAAATCAGGGTATACGCGATGAGTTTCTAATGTAGTTTCGTTTTTATTCATGAGCATCGGAACAAACACAGGTATTTGACTGGGTTTGTTATCTGTTATTGACAGAATCAATTTGTGAGTCAATTCAATTTGCGGCTAATGATAACTCACAGTGTGTCATTTGAGAATCACAGGATTATTTCAAATTTATCGGGAAGTTGTTGAATATGCCAGTTTCGGCACCCCCAGTCTATTATTTCAGACAGTTTAGCTGCTTCTATTTCCTGTGGTAACTGAAATCCCAGAAATTTCATAGCCCGGACTAATGTGGGGACTGGATTTTGAATATCAATTGCCTGTGCGTGATTTTGTTTTGACAGCTTATGTCCCGGACTGTCAACGGCCAGTGGTAAGTGCAGGTAGCTGACAGGAGCATGACCCAGAATATGGTACAAGCTAATTTGTCTTCCTGTGGGTTCAATTAAATCAGCACCGCGAACGACCTGAGTCACATTTTGTTCCATATCATCGATCACAACCGCTAAATTATATGCAAACAAGCCATCTCTGCGTTGGATGATGAAGTCTTCCCGGGCGAGTGGCTCAGAGATAGCAATGGCGCCGTGTTTTTCATCATCAAAAGCGTAAACCGGATGTGTCATGCAAAGCCGGACTGCAAGCCCCGGCCCCGGAGAGAGATTTTTCCCCCGGCATGTCCCTTGGTAATAACCGCCGGATGCTTTGACCTGTTGACGTGTACACCGGCAATAATAAGCCTGACCAGATGAAATCCATTCTGCTATTTGTGCCTGATATATTTCGTGCCTCTGGCTTTGATAGTAAATTTCGCGATCCCAATATAATCCATAATTTTCCAGCGCTTTGAGGATTAAAGCAGCGGCTCCGGGCATTTCCCGGGGCGGATCCAGATCTTCGATTCTGACCAGCCACTCTCCCTGTTGTGCTCTTGCCTGAAAATAACTTCCCAGTGCAGCAACTAAAGAGCCAAAGTGGAGAGGTCCCGAGGGTGATGGGGCAAACCGGCCGATATACTTCTTCCTGTCTGAGTGCATTGCATCACCTGATGAATGAATTGGAAAACCAGACTGAAATCTTATCAACAGGCTGGTTTTGGTGAAATTTGTCTGGTCCTGAGATACAGCGATATAAGAAAAAAGGAAGCCATCGTCATCAATACCGACAACATACAAAAGGGAGCCCATGGCTCCCTTTCTTCAGGGTAAAATAAGTCTCAGGTGCATCAACCCTGCATTTGCTTTTCTTTGATTTCAGCAAGTGTTTTACAGTCAATGCATAAGTCTGCTGTGGGTCGGGCTTCGAGGCGGCGAACGCCTATCTCAACACCACATGATTCACAAAAACCGAAGTCATCATCTTCAATTTTCTTCAGAGTCTTTTCAATTTTTTTGATTAAACGGCGTTCTCTGTCCCTGTTACGCAGTTCCAGGCTGAATTCCTCTTCTTGAGAGGCGCGATCAACCGGATCAGGAAAGTTGGCTGCTTCGTCCTGCATATGGTTCACAGTTCGTTCAACTTCTTCTCTCAGTTGGTTGCGCCACGCTTGTAAGATTTTTGTAAAATGAGCAATCTGTTCTGGTGACATATATTCTTCACCAGGTTTTTCCTGATATGGCTCAAGTCCTGCAATGGCTAGGATGCCTAGCGATTTCTTTTTGGATTCTGTCATACAGCATCTCCCTACGAACACCTAGTCAACTGCGAGTGCAGTTCATATTAAGGCGGCTATCTATAGCAAAAAGAGTTTGGTGTGGCAAACACTCTGGTACAAACTTGTTTATATTGTGCAGACAGTATCAATTTTTTACCAATTACTGGTTCAACTGAACTGCAGAAACGAGTTTTATCTCATGTTTGGAAAGTATAGCCTTGTAGCATATGACTTCCACGCCTTCTTCTCGTGCCTCTTGAAGTAAATCTGAATAATTTGCATCTATATGGTGTGCCGGCGAGACTTTTTCAATCCCTGAATGTAAAACAGCAAAAAGAAGTACGGCCCGGTGTCCATTTCGAGCAACATCGATCAATTCCCTGAGGTGTTTCTGCCCCCGGAGGGTTTTTGCATCAGGAAAAAATCCCTGTCCTGTGCTGCAACCTTCCCGGATATGGTTATCAAGCAGAGTCACGCTCTTGACTTCGACATAACAATCAGGTTGTGATGGCGAAGACAAGAAGATATCAATCCGGCTGTTCTCTTGTCCATATCTAACTTCGGTTTTTAATTGATCATACCCCTGAAGTTCCTCGATCACCCCGGAAAGAATCGCTTCTTTGACTAAAATATTTGCACGTTGTGTATTAACACAGATGAAATGATTATCGGTCGTCTGGGTTAACTCCCAGCTGCAAGGGTATTTTCTTTTTGGGTTGTCGGATGTGGAGTACCACACGGTACTGCCCGGTTCCGCACAACCTGTCATCGCACCGGTATTGGCACAATGTATTGTCATGACATGCCCATCCGGTCGCTGAACATCTGCCAGAAAGCGCTTGTAGCGTTTTAATAACAAGGCTGAATTTAAAGAAGGCTCATACTGCATTTGTTTACTGTTTTTATGTACAATAGTTTCCTTCATTTAAGCATAAGGGATTTATTTTGTCACAGTTGCCGGTTGAAGCCGTGATAGATGAATTATTATCTGCCATTCAAATGTCGCCGCAGGTGATTTTAAAAGCAGCGACCGGAGCGGGAAAATCGACATTTTTTCCTCTGTTTCTGCTCAAATCAGGTCTGATTAGCGGAAAGATCATTTTATTAGAGCCACGTCGGCTGGCTGCAAAGAATATCGCACAGTATGTCTCATCCCAACTGGGAGAAAATGTCGGAAAAAGTGTGGGTTACCGGATTCGTGGGGAGTCCAGAGTTTCTTCACAGACGAAGCTGGAAATCGTGACGGAAGGTGTCTTGACCCGGATGATTCAAAGTGATCCCGAACTGTCAGGTATTTCTTTAATTCTGTTTGATGAATTTCATGAAAGAAACCTTCACGCTGATGTTGCACTGACACTGTGCCTTGAAGTGCAGGATGCACTCCGGGAAGATCTGAAGTTAGTGGTGATGTCTGCAACGCTCGATCCTGATGCTTTAAAGCATGTGTTACCGGATGCCCGTTTTATTGAATCAGCAGGCAGAACATTTCCGGTTGAATACCGGTATGAACCTCCCGGACAAAATGAATTGATGGCTTGCGTTGTTTCCCGGACAATTCAACGTGTGATTCAGCACGAACACGGCTCTGTACTGGTTTTCCTGCCGGGAATACGCATGATAAAACAAGTGATACAACAGCTTGAGAATCTTCCGGAGTCCGTTGAAGTCTGTCCGTTGTATGGACAGCTGGATTTTAGTCAGCAGCAAAAAGCGATTCAACCGCCACCAGAAGGAAGGCGTAAAGTTGTTTTAGCGACCAATATTGCGGAGACCTCGCTAACCATTGAATCGATCCGGATTGTGATTGACAGTGGTTTGGAGCGGATTGCGAGATTCGATCCTGTGATAGGCGTTACCCGGCTGGAGCAGAGCCGGATATCTCAGTCTTCAGCGATTCAGCGTGCAGGCCGTGCCGGACGGGTCAGTGAAGGTATTTGTATCCGTTTGTACAGCGAATCACAATTACAGCAGCAACCTCAGTTAACTGTGCCAGAAATCATGCGAACAGATTTATCTGCGCTGGCAGTCGATTTGGCTTTGTGGGGGGTGAGAAATACACAGATATTAAAATGGATGACCCCGCCGCCACAGGCGATGTTGGCGCAGGGCCGGGGGTTATTACAACAGCTTGGTGTGATGGATGAAACCTTGATGCTGACCGGGATGGGACAGCAGGCATGGCAGTTGGGTGTTGATATCCGGCTTGCTGCGATGTTGCTGAAGGTTCAGGCGTTAAATACCGGGCCATTTTATCCTGAGTACGCTCCCGGTGTGTTTTTAAATACAGCGATCGCTGGTGCCGTATTAGCTGAAGAATCGGTTTCAGGTCCTGTCAGTCTGGAATACTTATGTTATCAATGGCAATCAGGACACCATCCGGCAAAATCCCGTTTGAATGACAGGGCTCAACAGCTGAGTTCTCGTCTCAGGCATTCTTTTTCTCTGTCTGATATCAGAGAGCCGGTTTTGGGCGTCGTACTTGGTTTGGCATTTCCGGACAGAATCGCTCAGCAGCGTCAGGGCAATGAGAATGGTCACTATTTGCTGGCTTCCGGTCACGGCGCTGTTTTACCGGAAGAGGAATCACTTGCAGGCGCAGATTATCTGGTGATGACAGACCTGATGAAATACGCAGCCGGGAACAGCCAGATAAGAAAAGCGGCCCGTTTTGATATCGGTATGTTTGCTGTGTTGTTTCCTGAAATGATATGCCAGGAAGATTATGTTGACTGGGATGATGTTAAAGGTAAGCTCATTGCCCAGTCGCGCTGGTCAGTCGGTAAGCTGATTATCAAAACCGAAGCCCTTCCTGAGCCTGATGCAAAAGAAATGACACAAGCCTTACTCAATTATGTTCGCCGCAAAGGGTTACAGGTATTACAGTGGAATGAGGAAGCCACCGCCTGGTTATCCAGAGTTCGTTGTGCTGCAGCATGGTTACCTGAGGAGGCATGGCCGGATATGGACGATGAATGCCTTTTAAGTGAAGTCCGGGACTGGTTGTCGCCATATTTGAATGGTATCAGTTCTGTGAAAGGATTAAAAAAAGTCCCCTTGCTTGATGCCCTCAAATCCCGTCTTGGTTGGGAATTGACTCAGTCTCTGGACCGATGGTTACCTGTTTACCATCAGTTACCGACCGGGCAACGTAAGAAAATTCGTTATCAGTCAGGCAAGGCGCCGGTTCTGTCGGTCCGAATTCAGGAAATGTATGGTGAGAAAGAGACGCCGGTGATAGCGAAAGGAAAAAAACGACTGGTACTGGAATTATTATCACCGGCGCAACGTCCGGTGCAGATTACTCAGGATTTAGCCGCATTTTGGCAGGGTTCATATGCTGAAGTCAGAAAAGAAATGAAAGGGCGTTATCCGAAGCATATCTGGCCTGAAGACCCTGCCAGTCATATTGCAACCACCAAGACTAAACGACAATTAAATCAATGACAAAGAAAAAAACGACTTCGACTGATAAAAAAAAATCACCGGCATCATCTGGAAAACCGAAGGGGAATAAACAATCCGGATGGATGAAGAAGTTCTGGAAATTCGGATGGAAATTCGGGCTGACTGTTGCGACGGTTGTGATTTTTTATGGCTTCTACCTCAATAGTGTGATTTCTAAACGTTTTGAAAGTCAGCCTTACGATTTACCGACAATTGTATATGCCCGGATTTTGAATTTGTCTCCGGGTGATCAGGTGAGTTTGCAGGATATCCGGCATGAGCTGGATGTGTTGAATTACCGGAAAGTGGCTCGTCCCCGGTTTGCCGGAGAATATTCGGCTTCTTCATCAAAAATTGAAGTGATTCGTCGTCCGTTTGAATTTACTGATGGAGCGGAACCTGAGCGTCATGTGATGTTGTTTTTTAACGGTGATCAGCTGAGCCGGATATATTCAATGGACATGAAGAAAGATTTGGGCTTCTTACGGATAGAGCCCAAAATGTTGGGTATGCTCGAGAAAAACACTCCGGAACAACGGCTGTTTTTGCGCCGTGAGGAATTTCCGGAGGTGATGGTGGATGCATTGTTAGCGACAGAAGACAGACACTTCTATCAGCATGATGGCATTGCACCTTTCGCGATTTTGCGGGCCTTGGTTGCCAATGTAAAAGCCGGAAGAACTGTGCAGGGGGGCAGTACTTTAACCCAACAACTGGTTAAGAACATTTTTCTTACCAATAAGCGGACTTTGTGGCGAAAGCTTCAGGAAGCTTATATGGCGCTGATTATTGATTACCGTTTCAGCAAAGACCGGATCCTGGAAGCTTATCTGAACGAGGTTTATCTGGGGCAAAATGGTGCTGAAGAGGTACATGGATTTGGTTTGGCTTCGCGGTTATATTTTGGTCAGCCTTTGCAGGAGCTGAGAATTGATCAACTGGCCTTACTGGTCGGTATGGTCAAGGGCGCATCTTATTATAATCCGGTTCGTTTTCCCAAACGGGCCCGGACCCGCCGGGATTTAGTTCTGAAGCTGATGATGCAACAAGATATTTTGACGGCGAAACAATACGCACAAGCGGTCGTCCGGCCATTAGATCTTCAGAAATATCCACATATAGCGAGAAGGCAGCCCGCTTATTTTCAGCAGCTATCGATTGAATTGAAACATAAAATTGGTGATTTATATCAGGCTGATAAAGGATTAAAAGTGTTTACGACGCTCGATCCGGTTTCTCAGCAAGAGCTGGAAAATGCAGTCCGGATTTCTCTTGCCCGGCTTGGCAATAAAAAACTGGAATCAGCTGCGATTGCGGTTGATCGTCACAGTGGGGAAATCCGGGCGATGGTTGGCGGTAAAAGAGCGGGTTATGACGGTTTTAACCGGGTTTTGAATGCCAGCCGGCAGATTGGCTCTTTGGTCAAGCCCGCTGTCTATCTGACCGCATTGTCTGATCCTCAGGAATATAATCTGACGACGGCTCTGAAAGATGAGCCCCTTTCACTCAAGTCAGCTAAAGGGGATATCTGGACACCGCAAAATTTCGATAGAAAATTCCGGGGTGAAGTGCCGCTTTACCTGGCTTTGGCAAAGTCGATTAATATTCCGACGGTTCGTTTGGGGATGAAACTGGGTATTCAGTCTGTCAGCCGGACTTTGGTTCATCTGGGCATCGATGAAAATGAAATCCGTCCTTTACCTTCTATGTTTCTGGGGGCTTTTTCCCTGTCACCGATTCAGGTGGCACAAATGTATCAGACCCTCACAAATTCAGGGAAAAAATCACCGCTGTCTGCGTTGCGCTCTGTGATTGACCTGGATGGCAATGTTTTGTATCAATCGATACCGAAAAGTAAGCAAGCCGTCAGTCAGCAAGCCGCATGGCTGACAACTTATGCGATGAAAAAAGGAGTGATGGAAGGGACAGGACGTTATCTGAATTCCAGATTTTCATGGGCTGCTCTGGCAGGGAAAACCGGTACCAGTAATGATTTACGGGATAGCTGGTTTGTCGGTATCGATGGGCGTGAGGTGACGACAGTCTGGGTTGGCCGCGATGATAATAAACCAACAGGCTTGACCGGGGCCAGTGGTGCATTAAGAGTTTATGCGGCGTATCTGGAAAGACGGGGACCAGAGAAGCTGACACTGCCATGGCCAAAGGGAATCACAATGATTGGTTTTGATAAACAACGAGACGGCACTTTAAAACTGGCATGTGAAGAACCTTTGAAGTTTCCTGTCTGGGATGTGGGTAATCGCATAAAAGAGCAGTGTAAGCGAGATAAGCCTTTACATTGGCTCAGGAAAATTTTTGAATGGTAACTGGTTTTCAACTGGCAGCCACCTGAATGAGGGTTGGATGAAGTATTTATTTGTATTCATAGTGGTGTTAACTGGTTTGATTCATCTGTCGTGGGCTGAAACAAATCTTACATCATATCAACGACCTGAAATTGCGTTGGTTCTTGCCGGAGGCGGCGCAAAAGGTGCCGCTCATATCGGGGTACTCAAAGCACTTGAGGAGCTTCAGGTTCCGGTGGATCTTGTTACAGGGACAAGTATGGGAGCCTATGTCGGCGGCCTTTATGCGACAGGCATGTCAGCCAGTCAGGTTAAAGAGATGGTCAATAGTATTAACTGGACCGATGGCTACAAGGACCGGGTTGATCGAAGTTATCGCCGGGTCCGGGACAAAGAATTTGAAGATCGGTATCACATCAATACTGACTTAGGCATTCGCTGGATTGAGGTGCGGGTGCCCAAAGGTATGGTTCAGGGGCAGAATATGCTACGGATTCTCCGGCACTCAGCCGGCGGCATTCCTCAGTTATCATCTTTCGATCAACTTGCGATACCTTACCGATCCGTTGCGACTAATATTGTAACGTTGAAACCCGTTGTACTGGATCACGGATATCTGGTGGATGCCATGATGGCCAGCATGTCGGTTCCTGGTGTGTTACCACCATATAAAATCGGAGATGAATTACTGGTTGATGGGGGAATAACTGATAATTTACCCGTTGATGTCGCCCGTCAAATGGGGGCTGATGTTGTGATCGCAATTGACATCAGTACGGATTATAAAAAAGAGAAAGACTTTACAGATTTTCTGACCGTTGCGGATCAGTTATCAAATTATCTGGTGCGTCAGAGTACCCAAAGGCAGGCGAATCAGTTATCCGGCAAAGACATTTATCTTCGGCCTGATGTTGGTGGCATGGAGACTGGCGAATTTGACCGCATGGATGAAGCTTATCAGAAAGGATATGATGCTGTGATGTCACACCGGGCTGAATTCAGGCATTTATCTTTATCTGAAGCTGACTATCAGCATTATCTGGGGAAAAAAAGGCTGCGAACCAAAGCGCTTAAGCATGAAAAACTATGGATATTTGACCAGATTCGTATAGATAATCAGACCCATTACAGTGATGATGTCCTGAAGGCATTATTGAAAATTGCTCCGGGTCAGGGAATGACAGAAGAATCGATTGAAGACAGAATCAAGAATTTATATGCCTTTGACCGGTTTGAACTGATTCATTATCAGGTTGAGAAACGTCAGGGGAAAACGTTTCTGCTTGTCTCTGTCAGAGAGAAGTCGTGGGGCCCTAACTATGTGCATTTCCATTTTGCGCTGGAAGATGACTTTAATACCAGAAGTCAATATTCGGCAGGCATATCAAGCAATTTTACTGCATTGGATTCTAAAGGGAGTGAACTCAGGCTGGATCTGGAGATGGGGACGGATCGAAAGCTTCTGGCGGAATATTATCTGCCGGTCACGGAGACGCAAAATATATTTTCGACAGTGACACTGGACTATTCAAAGGAAGTCAGAAATGTCCCTTATTTTGGATATGAAAACATTGATCTGACAGCCACGAAAAATTATCTGCCAGTGACATATCTGACTTTAGGTACAGAAGCAGCTGTTGGTTATCGTTACCGGTTGTGGGATGAGTTCAAATTTGGTATCCGGTATAAATACGGCAAAGCCCGGATGTCGACTCTGTCTTTTGCCGGTACAGTCGATTTGAAACGTCTTGGGATTTTTGGCCGCTACAGACTTGATACGCTGGATGATTTTGCGCTGCCCAGCCATGGCTTATTTATCAACTTTGATTATTATCTTAGTAATGACGAGATGGATAATCATGACGGTCCGCTGGCCAGCAGTTATGAAGATGTTGTGTATGAGTATTCATTGCGGGTACTGGGAGCGACAACATCAGGGCGGCATACGCTGGTCGGTAATTTTGAATACGGGAAAGTCCAAAGCCAGAAATCGATTGTCCCTATTGACCCAAAGACTATCGGTGGCTTGCTTCATTTGTCCGGTATTCCTAAAGACAGTCTGATTGGACAGAATAAAGCATTTGCCAGCCTCATTTACCGATATCGCTGGTTTGATAATAACTTTGGGCTGTTTACCGCGCCCGTTTATATCGGCGGCTCTTTTGAATACGGTGGCGTCTGGTCGGATCCATCTCTTGATTATCATAATGCTCCTCTGTATGCAGCTGGCTCTGTATTCGCTGGAATAGATTCTCCATTTGGGCCGGTGATGCTGGGATATGGAAGAACAGAGCATAACTTTGATTCCGTTTATTTTTCGGTAGGTCACTCTTTCTGACTGTATGAAAAAAGAGGCAAATGGAAAAATATTGTTGCAATTAAGTGTATATATTAAGAAAACTTTAGCTGTAAGTTGCTGGTTAGTTCAAATGGTGTACATTCCCATTTATGTGTAAGTTTGCTATGCTTCCTCAATAGTTTGGCCTCTGCGTCTGAGATTTTTTAAGTCTGTATCAGTCGTAGTGCGCCAGGTTTCCAAGGATGTTTACTCATATTTTTATAATAACGTGAGTGAACCGCAATGAGAGGAAAAAGTCGTGCTTGAAGCCTATCGTAAACACGTCGAAGAGCGTGCTGCTGAAGGGGTTGTTGCAAAACCACTGAACGCAGAACAAGTATCTGGTTTGATCGAATTACTGAAGTCACCACCCAAAGGTGAAGAATCTTTCATTCTGGATCTTCTTGAGAATCGTATCCCGCCAGGTGTTGATGAAGCCGCTTATGTCAAAGCCGGTTTTCTGGCCGCAGTTGCTAAAGGAGAAGTTGAATCACCTTTAATTGACCGGGTAAAAGCTGCAGAGCTGCTTGGTACAATGCAAGGTGGATATAATATTGAGCCATTGGTTTCTTTCCTTGATGACGAAGTACTGGCAACAACCGCTGTCAGTGCACTATCGCATACGTTGTTGATGTTTGATGCTTTTTATGACGTAGAAGAAAAAGCTAAAAATGGCAATGAACATGCCCGCAAGGTTTTACAGTCCTGGGCAGATGCCGAGTGGTTTTTATCGAAACCACAACTCGCAGAAAAAATCACACTGACAGTTTTTAAAGTCGTCGGTGAGACAAATACCGATGATTTATCCCCTGCGCCGGATGCTTGGTCTCGTCCTGATATTCCCGTGCACGCGCTTGCGATGCTGAAAAACCAGCGGGAAGGTATTGTACCTGATGAACCGGGTCAGATCGGTCCGATTAAGCAGATTGAAGCGCTTCAGAAAAAAGGGTTTCCGCTGGCTTATGTTGGGGATGTTGTTGGTACAGGCTCTTCCCGTAAATCTGCTACAAACTCAGTATTATGGTTCATGGGAGATGACATTCCTTGCGTGCCGAATAAGCGCGCCGGTGGTTATGTGCTTGGTGGTAAAATTGCGCCAATCTTCTTTAATACCATGGAAGATGCGGGTGCTTTACCCATTGAAGTTGATGTCTCCGGGTTGAATATGGGGGATGTGATTGATGTTTACCCTTATGAAGGTAAAGTGTGTCGTCATGACACTGATGAAGTCCTTGCTGAATTCGGTTTAAAAACGGATGTCTTAATTGATGAAGTTCGTGCCGGAGGGCGAATTCCACTGATTATAGGGCGTGGTTTGACTGATAAAGCCCGTCAATCTCTGGACCTTGAGCCATCAGACGTGTTCCGGCGCCCTGTTCCTGTTGCTGACAGTGATAAAGGTTATTCTCTGGCTCAGAAGATGGTTGGTAAAGCCTGTGGTGTTGAGGGGATTCGTCCCGGCACTTATTGTGAGCCGAAAATGACAACGGTCGGGTCGCAGGATACGACAGGGCCAATGACAAGAGATGAACTCAAAGATTTGGCATGTCTGGGCTTCTCTGCTGATTTGGTCATGCAATCATTCTGCCACACTTCTGCTTATCCAAAACCTGTAGATGTACAGACGCACCACACATTACCAGATTTCATTATGAATCGTGGCGGTGTTTCTCTGCGTCCGGGGGATGGGGTCATTCACTCATGGCTGAACCGGATGTTGTTGCCGGATACAGTCGGAACAGGCGGGGATTCTCATACCCGTTTCCCTCTGGGTATTTCTTTCCCGGCAGGTTCTGGTCTGGTCGCTTTTGCGGCGGCAACGGGGGTGATGCCTCTTGATATGCCTGAATCTGTTCTGGTCCGCTTTAAGGGAGAAATGCAACCCGGTATTACTCTGCGGGATCTGGTCCATGCGATTCCGTATTACGGAATTAAACAAGGGCTGCTGACGGTTGAAAAAGCTGGAAAGATTAATGAATTCTCTGGTCGTATTCTTGAAATTGAGGGTGTCGAACACCTGACAGTGGAGCAGGCTTTTGAATTATCTGATGCGTCTGCTGAGAGAAGTGCTGCCGGTTGTACCGTGAAGTTGTCCCGGGAATCTATAGAAGAGTATCTGAATTCAAACATCGTGATGCTGAAATGGATGCTTTCTGAGGGATATGGTGATCGACGTACCATTGAGCGCAGGATTAAAGCGATGGAAGCATGGTTGTCTGATCCTCAGTTGATGGAAGCTGACAAAGATGCTGAATACGCGCATGTCATTGAAATTGATTTGGCTGAGATTAAAGAGCCGATTTTATGTGCTCCGAATGATCCTGATGATGCCCGTTTACTTTCCGAAGTTCAGGGGACAGCTATTGATGAGGTGTTCATTGGGTCATGTATGACAAATATCGGACACTTCAGAGCTGCGGGTAAACTGCTGGATAAATTTAATGGCCAGCTGAATACACGGCTTTGGATCGCACCGCCAACGAAGATGGATAAGGATCAACTGACGGAAGAAGGGTATTACGGTATTTTCGGTCGTGCCGGAGTCAGAATTGAAACGCCGGGATGTTCGCTGTGTATGGGGAACCAGGCGCGTGTTGCTGATGAATCAACCGTCATGTCAACGTCAACCCGTAACTTCCCGAACCGGTTGGGAACAGGGGCGAACGTTTATCTGGCTTCTGCAGAGCTTTCAGCAGTTGGTGCGATTCTGGGGCGCATTCCTGCGCTGGATGAATATCTGGAGTACGCGAAACAGATTGATGCAACGGCAGCAGATACATACCGGTATCTGAATTTCCACCGCATGGAGCAATATACTCAAAAAGCCGATTCTGTCATTTTTCAGGAACCTGCTTAAATCGTATTTAAATCTGTGAGTCGCTGGTGAATATCAACCACAGCGTTCAGTAAAAATTCCCCCAATCGTTGGACATCAATGGTTGGGGGTTTTTATTTATTGCTCTGTAATTTGAAACAGAGATAATGGCCCGATTGATGTGAGTTTCCGGTACGTAGCAATGGATTATGAATTTAAGAAAAATTCACTGGATGGGCAGTATTACTGTCAGTGTTCTATGGGGCATGAGATTGTCGGGCGCTGGCTGCAAGAAGAAATTGGTGCAGAAAAAATACGGATCATGCAGGTACTTCAGGTGATAGAGCTGGCGAAGAAACACTATGATCGGGAACACTGTTTCACTGGCAAAGAAATCTCAGTCATTATTTGTGGTGATGAAGTGATAGTGCAGGATAATGTTTTGCTTAGTACAGCAGATGCGACCCTCAATGAAGAAGAGTTTCCCCTTTACGAAAGCGAAAGTTGCGGATGCTGTGGTATTGACGATTTCGAACGGCTTATCCGGCAATGGGCAGATTTTACTAATCACTGATTTGCACAAGGGTGGTGAAAACTGTTAAAAAGATGCATTATTTTTGTGAATTAAGCGCACCCATATGGTGCGCTTTGTTTTTTATTACGAATTTTAAATGATCTATATATAGATAAATCAATAAGTTAATAACTTGGCACGTACCTTGGATTTACTAGCACAAGAGTACAGCTCTAGAGGGGATGCCATGAAACTTATTAACGCAATTATTAAACCTTTTAAACTGGATGATGTCCGTGAGGCATTATCTGATGTAGGAATCGAAGGGATGACCGTATCAGAAGTAAAAGGGTTTGGTCGTCAGAAAGGTCATACTGAACTGTATCGCGGTGCGGAGTATCAGGTTGATTTCCTGCCGAAAGTAAAACTGGAAATCGCGACACAGAAAGAAAATGTTGACCGGGTAGTTGAAGCAATTATCAAAGCTGCACATACAGGAAAAATTGGTGACGGTAAAATATTTGTTTATGACCTGAGCCATGCTGTACGTATTCGTACTGGTGAAGCTGATTCTGAAGCACTTTAAAAAGATTCTAAGGATGGAGAAACTATTATGGAATTATCAGTAACAGTAACTGAGTTACGTTACGCGCTTGACACCTTTTTCTTTCTCGTTTCTGGCGCACTTGTTATGTGGATGGCTGCTGGTTTCGCGATGCTGGAATCAGGATTGGTTCGGTCAAAGAATACAACAGAGATACTGACAAAGAACTTTGTACTTTATGCGATTGCCTGCACTATGTATCTGCTTATCGGTTATAACATTATGTATGTTGATAACAGTGAAGGTGGATGGCTTCCTTCTCTGGGCGCTTTAATTGGTACACAGGCGGAAGGTGCTGATCACTCTCTGGAGTCGGATTTCTTCTTCCAGGTCGTATTTGTCGCAACATCGATGTCTGTTGTTTCCGGTGCTGTTGCTGAACGAATGAAATTGTGGGCTTTCCTTGTTTTCTCTGTAATTCTGACTGGCGTGATTTATCCTGTTGAGGGTTATTGGACCTGGGGTGGTGGATTCTTGTCAGCAGCAGGATTCAGTGACTTTGCCGGTTCTGGTATCGTTCATATGGCCGGTGCTGCGGCTGCATTAGCCGGTGTATTACTGCTTGGTGCCCGTAAAGGTAAATATGGAAAGAATGGTGAGATATATCCGATTCCTGGATCAAACATGCCTTTAGCCACTTTAGGGACTTTCATTCTGTGGTTCGGCTGGTTTGGATTCAACGGTGGTTCACAGCTGATGGTATCTGATTTTGAGAATGCCACTGCTGTTGGTAAAATCTTCCTGAATACGAATGCGGCAGCAGCTGCGGGTGCACTTGCAGCACTGATGGTGTGTAAAACGACCTGGGGTAAAGCTGATTTAACGATGGTTCTGAATGGTGCGTTAGCAGGTCTGGTTGCAATCACTGCAGATCCGTTATCACCGTCACCTGTTTATTCAGTCATTATCGGTGCAGTCGCTGGTGTATTAGTGGTCTTCTCAATTATTGCACTGGATAAAATTAAGGTTGATGATCCTGTGGGTGCTATTTCTGTTCACGGTGTTTGTGGATTATTTGGCCTGTTGGTTGTTCCTGTAAGTAATGGTGACGCGTCATTTGGTTCACAGCTGCTCGGTGCCGTTGTTATCTTCGTCTGGGTTTTTGCTACCAGTCTGATCGTATGGGGTATTCTGAAAGCAACTATGGGTATCCGTGTGACAGAAGAAGAAGAGATGGAAGGGATGGACATGCACGATTGTGGTGTTGGTGCTTATCCTGAGTTTGTTACCGTTAAATAAAATTCTCAGTACTTCCGTAATAAAAAAACCTGCGAAATGCAGGTTTTTTTATTTGATGGCGAACAGATTATACCATGCTAAGTCATTTTCTGATCTGGATATATCTGGTTCCGCAAACCGCTCAAGCCATCCCCTTTTTATTGATAAGAAAGGCGCTTAAAAAAGGCATCCCATGCTCTTGTCTATTTGCTCCATCAGACACATCAGATGATCAGTTTATTTTCCATATATGGTATTACTTCTGTTGAGCCTGATAGATAGCAAACCGGGAATTTTTCGCTAATGTTTGACATTGACCGAATGCTTGTTCGATCAATGGCGAATACTTTAAGAAACTATTGGCAACAATGACGAGTTGACCATGCTGATTTAAATATTCAGGAGCCCGGGAAAGAAGCGACTCTGCTGCATGATAGTTCGTCTCCAGACCTGAATGAAACGGTGGGTTGCTGATAATATAATCATATTTCTCATGGATATCAGAATAAACATCTGAGGGAAATACTTCACCATCCAGACCATTTGCTGCCAGCGTTGCTTTTGCAGATTCAATCGCTAATGCACTGACATCACACATAGAAAGACGGATTCCGGAGTTTTGACTGGCGGCCACAACCCCAATGACACCGGCGCCACACCCGAAATCCAGTACTTTTCCCCGAGGTTCTTTCAGCGTCTCCAGAAGTAATTTACTGCCGTCATCCAGACGGCCGTGGCTAAAGACACCAGGAAGGCTTTTGATCGTAACAGGCTGATTACCTACGTTTATCTGGTAAGTCTTGAACCACTTCTGCAGGTCAAATATTTGTGGCGTTTGGCAACATTCTCCCCAATAAAAAGAGCAGCGACGGGCTGAATCATACTTATGAATTCTGCCGTATGGCTCAAACATTTTTTCTATACTTTTTACACCAGAGCGGTTTTCACCCACAACCACAATTTCTGTGCCTGTCCCTAATTTAGACATAAGCATTGCCAGCAGGTAACCGGCTTCCTGTTTTGCTTTAGGCCAGTAAAGCAGTACGATGTCAGCTTTGATATTGTCGTCTAACTCAGCACCATAGTAAGTATTAACTTCTTTATATTTTTCTGACTGAAGGTAATACCCATAATGTGTTGTAAATACTGCGACGGATTTACATACAGATGAAAGGGCAACGGGATAGTTATCTTCGAGTTCTCCGGCGATAAGGACATGCTTATCTTTAAAATAGGCTTGCTGACGCTCAGTTATCTGGCTTGGGGCGCTGTAATTCGACATAGTTTGCTTTTGGTTATCCGTAATGAGGCGTGATTTTCTCACAATCAGCGCCTCGCTTGAAGCTGTGTTTTTACGCGAAAGATAAACAAGCTCTAGCTATTGTCCTGCTGGTCAAGGAAGGACTTGAATTCTTCTTCATAAATGTTGAAAAGAACAATAGTGATGGCAAATATCAGCGGACCATACAAAAGTCCCATCAGTCCGAATAAGTGAATACCTCCCAGCAGCGAGAAAAAGATCATCAGGGTATTCATGCCGGCACTGCCCTGCATCAGGAAAGGCCGGAGTAAATTGTCTATCGAACCGACAACGGCAATACTCCATACAGCCAGAAAAATGGCCCAGTATGTTTGACCCGTTAAAAGTAAATAAATACTTGCCGGAATCCATATCAACGCAGTGCCGACGACAGGGATGAAAGATGTAAAGCCCATCATTGTTCCCCAGAATAACCCGGGAAAACCAGCAAGCCACATACCAATGCCGCCAGCTGTGCCCTGAGCCAGTGCCGTAAGGAATGAGCCCATTACAGCTGACTTAGATACTTTTTCTACTTCGGTGAGTAACTTATCTTCCTGAGTCCGGCTCAGAGGCAGGACATGACGTAATGTTTTGATAATTTTTTCATGATCACGCAACAGAAAAAACAACACAAATAACATCAGAAAGAAATTCATAATAAAGGCGGTCGCATCACCAAGCATCTTGGCACTGATTCCGACAATCTGAGCTCCAAACTGACTGGCTAATTGCGCAATTTTTTGCGCAACCTGTGCCGGTTCAATCTTATCAAACGGCAGGTAGGAATTGACGAACTTCAGTAAACTGAGTACCCATGGATGGTTCAGTATTTCCTGAATGCCACCATGACTTCCCCACTGATAAAGGTTTTGTGAGAACTTGAGTCCCTGATCAATAATCGCGCCAAATACAAATAAAAGCGGAATAACGATAATAAAAGTCAGTGTAATGCATGAAAGTAGTGAGGCGATATTCTTGCTGGAAGTAATTTTTGACTCAATTCTTTCATGCACAGGAAAAACGAGTAAAGAGATAATAAAGGCGAGAATAATAGAGTTTATATAAGGCTCAATTAAAAAATAGCAGGCTGCAGCCGCAACCAGCAAAGCACTAATTATAACCCGGTGACTGGATGATATCTTGGTTTTATCTGACACGTGAGTAAGCTTATTTCAGGTAACTTGTTATATGTATATAATGACTGCTCTTCTTTCAGTTATCAATGGGGGCAGGTATGGGGTGTTGTAATCAGGATAAATGTTGTGATGGTGTTTCCGGAAAAGTTTCTCTGCGTAAGTGGGTTGTTCTGGGGGCATTGGTTTTATTTGCAGCAGTGATTTTTTTCAACTGGCAATAGGGTCAACAGACCCTGGGTCGTATTTTTCTGAAGGATACTCTGGTACAACGGTCAGAGTATCCTTTAGTACAGAAACCTATAGGGATCAGGACTCAGAGGCCATGATGGCAAAACAGCGTTCAACAGCTTCCAGAGTTGCTTCTATTTCTTTAGAGGAATGTGCAAGTGACACGAAGCCAGCTTCATAAGCTGAAGGCGCGAGGTAAACACCATGTTGAAGCATCAGATGGAAAAAGCGCTTGAAGCGTTCAACATCACATTTGACAACATCTTCATAGCAGGCGATTTTATCCTGATCAGTAAAGAAGAAACCAAACATGCCGCCAACCTGATGGACTAAAAGAGGAATGTGATAATCGCTGGCAAGCTGTTTCATTCCGTCAGCAAGTCTTTTGGTTTTTTTAGCCAGGCGTTGTTCATTGCCTTCTTCCATCAGTAATTTAAGGCATGTATAGCCGGCTGCCATCGCAACAGGGTTGCCTGAGAGTGTCCCCGCCTGATAAACCGGCCCTGTTGGAGCAATTGCCTGCATAATCTCTTTTCGGCCACCAAATGCACCAACAGGCATTCCTCCACCAATGATTTTACCCAATGTTGTCAGGTCTGGGGTGACATGATAGTAAGCCTGAGCCCCGCCAAGTGCGACTCTGAAACCTGTCATCACTTCATCAAAAATTAACAGCGCTTTTTCCTGATCACACAGTTCTCTTAAACCGTCAAGGAAGCCATCGACCGGGGGAATACAATTCATATTACCTGCGACAGGTTCAACAATGATACAGGCAACTTCATCTTTATTTGCTTCAAGTAAGGCCCGAACGGAGTCCAGATCGTTGAAGCGGGCTGTCAGTGTATGTTTTGCAAAATCATCAGGAACTCCCGGGGAGCTGGGCTGGCCTAATGTCAGAGCTCCGGAGCCGGCTTTGACCAGCAAACTATCTGCATGTCCGTGATAACAACCTTCAAATTTAATGATTTTGTTACGGCCCGTATACCCACGGGCAAGTCTGATAGCACTCATGGTTGCCTCTGTACCTGAGTTCACCATCCGTAATTGTTCCATCGATGGGACAAGCTGAGAGACGAGCTCTGCTATGGCTATTTCCTGAGCAGTTGGTGCACCAAAGCTGAGACCCCGCTGCACCGCATCAATCACACTTTCACGGATTGCTGCATGATTATGACCTAAAATCATTGGCCCCCATGAACCAACATAATCGATATAAGCTTTACCATCCACATCAAAAACTAAAGGGCCATCAGCCCGATCGATAAAAACGGGCGAGCCGCCAACACCGTTAAAAGCTCTGACAGGAGAGTTCACACCTCCCGGAATTTTAATTTGTGCTCTGTTGTATAAATCGGATGATTTGCTCATGAGGTAACCTTTTTTATCATTCGGCTCAATTTTGTATGCATTGTACTCTTCAATATAAGAAGGAAAACATTTTTTTATCATTTCAAAAAATTTATACATTAATGACGCAAGGATTGATTACATCTGGCAGTCGCAATGTCTTGAACTGGCCTGGTTAGATGATAAATCCGCAGAAAAAACTCAGTCCGGACCATTGACTGCAGCATATTTCTCTAACTGATGAGGAGACCTGCTCAAAGCCTGAGCGTTGCATATGTACTTTAACCCGAGGTTACCAGATAAGAATACTTGAACGCTCAGGTCAGGTATTAGATAATCAGGCCGGAAGCTTTATATCTGAATGAAAATAATTCTGTTGAGACAGAGTTGAATAAAACTGAAGTGAGGTCGTTGTGAGCGAGTTAAACGTGCCCTTGACATTTTCTGATGCTGCTGCAAAGCGAGTTAAGTCACTGATTGCCGAGGAAGAAAATCCTGCATTAATGTTACGTGTTTATATCACCGGGGGGGGATGTAGTGGTTTTCAATATGGTTTTACATTTGATGAGACTGTCAATGAAGGGGATACGACGATTGAAAATGAGGGAGTCACACTGGTCGTTGACCCCATGAGTTTACAATATCTGATTGGGGGAGAAGTTGATTATACTGAAGGACTTGAAGGTTCCCGCTTTTTTGTGAATAACCCCAATGCAACAACAACGTGTGGTTGTGGTGCCTCTTTCAGCGTTTAACCATTTTGGTCACTTCGTTGAGTCAGCCCTCTGAAGCATTGTGCCTCAGAGGCTGAAGGATAATTACCGTTTCGCAAACATTAAGTGACTGAAATGTTCGAGTTTTTGCAATCGTATTTTTGCATTAGCAATAAACGTTCTTTTTGGATTACCACTAAGAGATTTGGATTGAGGAAGTTTAACGGTCCTGGGATTCTTGTGAACTCCGTGGACAAGAAATTCATAATGTAAATGTGGCCCGGTGACACGCCCCGTTCCTCCAAGGTAACCGATGGTTTGCCCCTGTTTGACTCTTTGTCCCGTTTTTACCTTCCGGCGCTTTAAATGAAGATATTTCGTAATATAGGTATTGCTATGTTTGATAAAAACATAGTTCCCATTAAATTTGTTATAGCTGGATTTGATGACAATGCCATCACCAGCAGCCCAGATTGGTGTGCCAACCGGGGCGACATAATCGGTTCCCCGGTGAGGTCTGACTCTGCCTGTCACGGGGTGAAGTCGTCGCGGATTAAAGTTGGATGAAACCCGCCTGAAGTCAAGCGGCGAACGCAGGAATGCTTTTTTCATAGCCCGGCCGCTGGCATCATAATAATTGCCGGATTTATCGTCGAAGATCGCCTTAAAAGTATCTCCCTGATTGGTAAAAGTCGCAGCAATGATGTTTCCATGCCCAATCACCTCACCTTCAACGATTTCATCCTGGTAAAGTAATGCAAAGTGATCTCCTTTACGGATATCTAATGCAAAATCGATATCCCAGCCAAATATACCTGCAAGTTGCATGATTTGATTTGGAGTCAGCCCGGCAGAAATGGCTGCATTCCAGAAGTTTGATGTAATCTGCGCTTCTGCATAGTTGTATTGATAGTGGATTTCTTTTGTATCGAATCCGGACGTAAACCCTTTATCCTTTTTCGTAATCTCAAATGTTTTATAGGCAGTCAATGAACGTTTGAGCCGGATTAACTGATTTTTTTGATCGAAGCCAAAGTGAAGCTTATCTCCGGGTTTGAGATGTGTTAACTGATAGTGAATATCTTTATTACTACTGGTCAGTTGATACAAAAGCTTAGAAGTCAGGCCGATACGTTGAAACAATCTGGCAGCACTTTCCCCTGATTTTACCTGATAGGTTTTCCAGTGAATATGAGGCTGTAGGGAAACTTCAGACAATGAATCCAAAACTTCCGGGTTGATCGGAACCGGATAGTGACGTCCGATTTCCAGCTGATTTTCATTTTTTGTCAATGTTTTTGCATTTGGTAAAAAAACACTGACTAACGTCAGCAGAGCAAAGAATCCAATCAATATTTGATGTACCCGTGGAAGACGGGCAAAAATAGATAACATAGGATTTATTCGTTTCATTCACTAGCGATAAAAAATATAAGAATCGTAGTTTAACTGGTTTCAAAAAGCATCGCTATTCAAGTAATATGTCTGAATATTAATTTTATGCCAAATCTGTGGGAGTAATCGAGAATGGCAAGTATTGACACAGCACTCGCTGAAATTAAGCGGGGCGTTGAGGAGCTGATCCCTGAAGCGGAGCTTATAGAAAAATTAAAAGAAGGCCGTCCTTTACGTATTAAACTGGGCGCAGATCCAACGGCTCCTGATATCCACCTGGGGCATACAGTGATTTTAAATAAATTACGTACATTTCAGGAGCTTGGGCATGAGGTGACATTCCTGGTTGGTGACTTTACCGGTATGGTGGGTGATCCGACAGGTAAAAATACGACACGTCCACCTCTGACACGGGAAGATGTACTGAGAAATGCTGAAACATACAAAGAACAGATCTTTAAAATTTTAGATCCGGAAAAAACAAAAATTCAGTTTAACTCAGAGTGGTTGTCTGAATTAGGTGCTGAGGGCATGATCCGCCTGGCTTCAAGTCAGACCGTGGCCCGTATGCTCGAGCGTGATGACTTTAAGAAGCGCTATTCAAATGGTCAGCCCATTGCAATCCATGAATTCATGTATCCTTTGCTTCAGGGATACGATTCCGTGGCAATGGAAACTGATGTTGAACTGGGCGGTACGGATCAGAAATTTAATCTGCTGATGGGCCGTGAACTTCAGAAGTCTCATGGTCAAAAGCAACAGGTTGTTCTGATGATGCCTCTGCTGGTTGGTTTGGACGGTGAAAAGAAAATGTCTAAGTCAGCACATAATTACATTGGTATCTGTGAAGCTCCAGGTGAAATGTTTGGAAAAATTATGTCAATCTCTGATGATCTGATGTGGTCATACTACGATTTGCTGTCTTTCAGACCGATATCTGAGATAGAGCAATTGAAAGAAGAGGTTGCTGGTGGACGAAATCCAAGAGATGTGAAGATTTTACTGGCCAAAGAGATTATTGCTCGTTTCCATTCGGAAGATGCCGCAAATGCAGCAGAGCAGGAGTTCATTAATCGTTTCCAGAAAGGTGCGCTTCCGGATGAAATGCCAGAATTCTCTTTCGATGCCGGTATTGCTATCGGCAATTTATTGAAAGACTCCGGCCTCGTCAATTCTACTTCTGATGCAATGAGAATGATCCGTCAGGGGGCTGCAAAGGTTGATGGTGATAAGATTGAAGATACAAAATGGGTTCCGGATGCCGGGACATTTGTATTTCAGGTGGGTAAGCGTAAGTTTGCCCGGGTAACCATCAATTAGTTTTTATCTAACGTTAAAAAGGGGTATGATGTATACTTATGCCCCTGTTTTGCCTAGTGCTTACTGCTGACAATTTGGCTTTTCTGGATCACATCGTTATAAAATTGTTTTTCAAAATTTTCCAGAGAGTGATCTTTCTTATCTTGGTCCTGATTCATTTCAGGGAAATAGTCTGAAACAAACTGAACAAATAAAACGGTTGGATTGCCTTGAGCATTTAACCCGTAACCTGCCATATTATAGCTACCGTATATTGAGCCACTTTTTGCTGCAAGGTGCCCTTTAATACTGGAAAGCTGCATACTTCTTCTGTATTTCAGTGTTCCATTTTTTCCGGCAACGGGCAAGGATGATATGAGGTGTAATTCTTTATCATGCTGCCATATATAGCGGAGTACAGATGCCATTTGATTTGCTGTTAAGCGGTTATTTCTTGATAAACCAGAGCCATCAACTAACTGTGCATTCTGGATATCTAACTGTGCTTTGGATAGCAGGATTTGCTTGATAGCTTCAGTCCCGTTTGCAAAACTACCGGGTTGCAAAAAAAATTGATGTCCCAGCATTTTAGTCAGGTTATTCGCAATTAAGTTATCCGATTTTCTTAACATAACCCTGATGAGCTCAGATAAAGGTTTTGAGTCATGATATGCAATTTTACGCCATGAGGTCCGGGGAGATATCGGTTTCCCTAATCGAACCTCACCCTGAATACGAATATTCAGTTGACTAAGTATTTTGTAAACGGTTCTTTTTGTATATAAATCAGTATTTTGTAGTGCAAATTTTAACGGTAACGGCTTTGTTCTTTCCCTGATACAACCAGAAAGCTGATAGTGATTTTCCTGATCTGCATGGAGTTCCAAATCGCACAATTGTTGCCTTTGTTCTTGTGATGAAACCGCTCTGGCCTGAGTTGATATGTGTATCGGATATTGTTCCGGAATATAAACCCGGGTTTTCCCATTTGGCAGAGTGTAGATTGAGCCGGGGACACAGTTTTTATCTAATGTAATGACACTTGAAGGAGCACTATAGCATACGCCGAGAATGTCCCACGGCCACCCAATAGCACGTTCATAACCAGAAAATAAGGAGTTATCCAGCCAGAGGTTACCTTTTATAGTATTGATGCCTTGCACTTTTAGGTTGTGCAGTAACTGTTTTAAATCTGCTGTCATCAGCTGAGGATCCCCGGAAAACCGAAGAATAAAATCATCTTGAGATTGAAGCAGGTTTGTCCTGAAACGAAATTGATCACCTAATTCCAGTTTTGCTGCAAGAGCTGTAAGTAACTTCATCGTACTTGCTGGGGGGGAAAATGTATTACTGCGGATGTCAATAGCACGATTTGTATTGTTCAAAGACTCAACAATCAATGAAGCACGGGAGGTTGGTGGTAAAATGGACGCAGCATTATAGTTAGCAGCGTGAGCGAGAACGGTCTGAAAAGATCCGAAGATAAAAATGAAGAACAGCCGAATCATCTGGGGCATAAGGATATCTGAATAAAAATTATAAGGCCCTGTTAGTATAACCAGATGAAAAAACGTCTGCACGAGGCAGACGTTTAAAAAATATAATAATCAGGTCAGACCAGATTAGAAGTCGTAACGAAGACCCAGTACTGCTTCGTCTTCAGCTGCTGCATCACCAACTTCATCATCGTCCAGCATGTTGAAGTCATATGATACATAGCCACGGAAGTTAGGTTTGAAGAAGTAAGCAACTTCAACAGCTAAGTCATCAGCATCAAAGAATGCGACATGTCCATCATCTAACTCACCTTTGTTGTAAGTTACATAAAAAACAGTTTTGTCCATTGTATAAGATGCTGCTAATTCAAAGCCATCATAATCATTATCTGTGTCGTCAAGATCAGCAGCAGAGTATAATGCAGAAACATACAAGTCATTCCAAGTGTATGAAGCTGTCAACATCCATTGATTTGCTAGGTCGTTTTGGTCTGCATAACCCAAACCAATAGCTAAGCCAGTATCAGCAACTGTGTAGATTCCAGACAGAGAAAATGCATCTGCATCATTGTCATCATAATCATTACCATCAGTTGATATTGTACGATCCGCAAAGCGATAAGCTGCCTTTACGGAAAGATCGTTAAAGTCACCCTTATAAGATAGTAGGTTATCGATACGATCAGCTGACTCAAGTTTTTTAGATGCTTTTGCGCCATGATAATCCATGATATCAGTGAAATCAGTAATCACACCTAAAGCTGCATCATTTTTACCGTAAGTAATTTCACCGAAGTTACCGCCCAGACCAGCATAGGCATAACGATGTTCGATAGATGAGCTCTCGCTATTTGAATTACCGTTAGCATCCAAGTCATTTGTTGTGTACTGAGCTTCGTAGAAACCAACGCCATACAGGTCATCACTGATTTCCTGTTTGCCTGAAACATTCACACGTACACGGCTTACGTCAGAAACATCACCGTCTTTGATAGACATGCGAGCTTCAGCACGGCCACCCAGGGATAAAGTAGTGCCGTCTTGGTTGTATAGTTCACCAGCGTTCACACCAGTTGCCACTGCAGCACCTGCAACCGCAAGAGCAATCAGAGTTCTTTTCATCTTGTTAATCCTAATTTTACTGTCCATAAACGTTGAGGAACAAAAAAGTTGACTGAGATAAAGCCTGTGCATTTCAGAGCAACCCTCGTTCATCACTTATATACAAAAATAAAGCCCAATATTGGATCCTGTGAAACTGAGCCATTGAAGTCACTTCTCAAAATCCTAAAAAATATTGAACTTTTATCGTATTGCGTAACTTAGTTTTACATGCAAACCGTCTAAATTGGTTAGTAAAATGTTGTAAATCTAATGATAGAACGATGTTTTATTTAATGTAAAAAAATATCAATATCATGATTTTAAAGGTTTTTTTTGTTTTTGTTGCGCTGTTTTTTTAGGAGGTGGAAATGGTATGTTTTTATTTTTTTTTACGACTTTTGAATGGATGTTGTTGAGTTTCTGTGTGGCAGAGATCAAAAAAAAATTACATATAAGTGTGTGTGAATATACTTACAGGAAAGATTTATTGCCTGGACTTGAATTTAAGTGATTTAGTCTCCAAGTTTGTTTACACTTGTAAAATCAATTTTGTTTTAACTACCCGACCACTTTAATTCAGTTGGGTGGTTTTATTTTGTTCAAAGATTACTTTGGTTTCGAGGTAAAGAATGGAAAAAGTCCCAATGACAGCTCGCGGCGAAGCGCTGCTGCGAGAAGAGCTTGACAGACTCCTGAAGTTAAGGCCGAAAATTTCACAAGCAATTGCCGAAGCTCGAGAGCTGGGTGATCTTAAAGAAAATGCTGAATATCATGCAGCCCGAGAAGAGCAGGGTATCTGTGAAGCTCAAATTCGAGATATTGAATATAAACTATCAGTGGCTCAGATTATCGATGTTACCAAGCTTGACAATACTGGTAAGATTATTTTTGGATCAACAGTAAGTTTGGTTGATGTTGATACAGAAGAAGAGAAACGTTACCAGATTGTTGGTGATGATGAAGCGGATATTAAAGCTGGAAGGATATCTGTCAGTTCTCCGATTGCCCGGGGGTTAATCGGTAAAATGGAAGGTGATGAAGTCGTCATCACGACGCCTGGTGGAGAGAAAGTTTTTGAAGTCGATTGTGTTGACTACATCTGATTTCTGGCGCTATGCCGGTGTAATTCCCAGTGTATAGAATCGATAAAAGCCGCAAAGCGGCTTTTATTATTTTCTGGGTAATTCAATCTTTCGTTCCTCAGAAACCCGATAAAGTACTAATACTTTGCCTATGGTCTGGACTTGTTCTGCTTTTGTTTCCCGGACGATCGCGTCGATAATTAATTTCTTCGTTTCTCTGTCTTCAGAAGCAATTTTTACTTTGATAAGTTCATGGTGGTTCAAAGCAAGATCAATTTCTGCAAGCACGGCTTCTGTCAGTCCATTCGCACCCATTAAAACAACGGGTTTTAAATGATGTGCAAGGCCTTTAAGATATTGTTTCTGTTTAGTACTTAAATTCATTTTTACGGCCAAATAATTACATTTTAGGGTTGAAAAGCACTATTTTAGCGCCATCTATGGCAGAAGACTACATGTTCTCCCATAGTTTCTTATAATAGAACAAAATTAGTTTGGTAAGAAAATGAGTAAAAAAAAGCATTCGGCAAGTTCTGGCCGGTGGTTAAAAGAACATTTTAATGATAAATATGTGAATGATGCAAAGAAGAAAGGTTATCGTTCCCGTGCTATCTTCAAGTTAGATGAGATACAAAGTAAGGATAATTTGATTCAATCTGGGATGACCATTGTTGATTTAGGCGCAGCTCCAGGTGGATGGTCTCAGTATGCTGCGGGTTTGGTCGGTGAAACTGGTCAGGTGATTGCTTGTGATATTCTGCCGATGGACTCAATTGCTGGCGTTGCATTTTTACAGGGAGATTTTCGTGAAGATGCTGTGTTGAATGCGCTATTGGATAAAATCGGGCCTGCTCTCGTTGATGTTGTTTTGTCTGACATGGCTCCGAATATGGCCGGTAACCTTTCTGTCGACCAGCCAAGAGCAATGTATTTAGTTGAGCTTGCCTTAGATATGTGTCGACAAGTACTCTCTGCTAATGGTAGTTTTATCGTGAAAGTATTTCAGGGGGAAGGCTTTGATCAGTATGTCAAAGAAGTCCGTAGTTTATTCCGGACAGTAAAAGTCAGAAAACCCGACTCATCGAGGGCTCGTTCCCGGGAAGTTTATCTTGTAGCCACTGGTTACAAAGGTTAACTATTTTAACAGGGGAAGTCGTAGTTGACATTGTAGCTACGTGCTAGAATCTGTAGTACCCTACCTTTTAATTACAACTAGTTATCGCGAGGCTTACACCTTGAGTGATATGGCAAAAAATTTAATATTATGGCTTGTTATCGCTGTTGTTTTAATGTCTGTATTCCAAAGTTTCGGACCCGGAGACAATAGTGGCAGAGCGATTGATTACACAACTTTTGTGAAAGAAGTCGGACAAGGTCAGATTCAGGAAGCGCAATTTAAAGATAGTGAAATTACTTTTACCCGCCGTGGAAGTAGTGCGCGTTATGTTACTTACATGCCTGTTTATGATCAGAAACTGCTCGATGACTTGATTAACCAAAACGTGAAAGTACAGGGAACACCGCCTGAAGAACAGAGTTTATTAGGAACTATTTTTATTTCGTGGTTCCCGATGATTTTGCTTATCGGCGTTTGGATCTTCTTTATGAGACAAATGCAAGGTGGTGGTGGTAAAGGCGCAATGTCGTTTGGGAAAAGTAAAGCCCGGATGATGACTGAAGAGCAAATCAAGACGACATTTAGTGATGTTGCTGGTTGCGATGAAGCAAAAGAAGATGTCAAAGAATTAGTTGATTACTTGCGTGATCCGAGTCGCTTTCAAAAACTTGGGGGTAAAATTCCGACGGGTGTTTTGATGGTTGGACCTCCGGGTACAGGTAAGACACTTCTGGCTAAAGCGATTGCTGGCGAAGCAAAGGTACCTTTCTTTACTATCTCAGGTTCGGACTTCGTTGAAATGTTTGTCGGTGTCGGGGCCTCCCGTGTTCGTGATATGTTCGAACAGGCGAAGAAAGCTTCACCCTGTATTATCTTTATTGATGAGATTGATGCTGTAGGTCGTCAGCGTGGTGCTGGTGTTGGTGGTGGTCATGATGAACGTGAGCAAACCCTGAACCAGATGCTGGTTGAAATGGATGGTTTTGAAGGGCATGAGGGAATCATTGTTATTGCTGCAACGAACCGTCCTGATGTGCTCGATCCTGCGCTGTTGCGTCCGGGACGTTTTGACAGACAAGTTGTTGTTGGACTTCCTGATGTTCGGGGCCGGGAGCAGATTCTTAAAGTCCATATGAGAAAAGTACCGGTTGCCGGAGATGTTGATGCTTCTCTGATTGCCAGGGGAACGCCAGGCTTCTCTGGTGCAGATTTGGCTAATTTAGTCAATGAAGCTGCTTTGTTTGCAGCCCGGGGAAATAAACGAAATGTTTCAATGGTCGAATTTGAGCTGGCAAAAGACAAAATTATGATGGGTGCAGAACGCCGCTCCATGGTTATGTCTGAAGAAACTAAAGAGTCAACAGCCTATCATGAAGCTGGTCATGCTATTGTCGGTCGTTTAGTTCCTGAACATGATCCCGTTTACAAAGTATCGATCATTCCCCGTGGGCGGGCCTTAGGTGTGACGATGTATCTTCCTGAACAGGATCGTATTAGTATGTCGCGTCAGCATCTGGAGTCTATGATTTCGAGCCTTTATGGTGGACGTCTCGCTGAAGAGTTGATTTACGGTGTTGATAAAGTATCTACAGGTGCATCTAACGATATTGAACGAGCAACTGATATTGCCCGCAAAATGGTGACACAATGGGGATTTTCAGAGAAGTTAGGTCCTTTACTCTACACTGAGGAAGAAGGTGAAGTTTTCCTTGGCAGAAGTGTCACCAAAACCAAGCACATGTCTGACGATACAGCAAAGTTGATTGATGACGAGATTCGTAAAATTATTGACAGAAATTACGAACGAGCGAAAGCAATACTGGTTGAAAATATGGATATTATGCATTCAATGAAAGATGCATTGATGAAATATGAAACTATAGATGCCGGTCAGATTGATGATTTGATGGAGCGTAAAGACGATATCCGTGAGCCTGCCGGTTGGGTAGAGCAAGATCAAATTTCTCAGGATAAGAATAAATCTGCTGAGAAGTCACAATCGTCTGAAGAGCAAGAATCTGAGCCTGATTCTTCATCTGATGAACATGAGTCAGATAGTCACTCTTCACGAGACGAATAATCAATTTTATTAGTAAAGCCCCGGATGATTCCGGGGCTTTTGTCGTTATGGAAAGCTGAATGAAAATTCAAACATCAAGTGGAATGTTAGATTTGTCATATCCACATGTCATGGGGATTCTAAATACAACACCCGATTCTTTTTCTGATGGCGGTAAATATTATGACTCGACAGAAAAAGCGATGGCGCATGCAGAATCAATGATTAGGGCTGGTGCTTCTATTATTGATGTCGGAGGTGAGTCTACTCGTCCAGGAGCAGCTGATGTTTCTTTAGAGGAAGAACTGAGCCGGGTTGTGCCGGTTGTGAAGGCGCTTAAGGCTAAATATAAAATTTGTGTTTCTGTTGATACCAGCAAAGCCGGAGTGATGAAACAGGCTGTAGAGGCTGGTGCAGACCTTATTAATGATGTCAGGGCCCTGCAAGAGCCTGGAGCTATCGATATAGCTGCAGACGCAAATATTCCAGTCTGTTTGATGCATATGAGAGGTAACCCTAAAAATATGCAGTCAAACACAAGCTATGACAATATTTTTGATGAAGTGTGTATATTTCTGCGGGAACGGATTGAAGTTTGTCTTCAGAAAGGGATCAGGCAAGAGAACATTATTTTAGATCCTGGATTTGGTTTCGGTAAATCTTTAGAGCATAACTATCATTTGTTGGCAAACTTTGAAAAGTTCCACGAACTTGGGTATCCGCTTTTAGCTGGTCTGTCCAGGAAGTCTATGTTTTATAAATATCTGAATAAAGCACCTGAAGCATGTACCATTTCCAGTGTTGTTGGAGCTTCATTAGCTATTCTTAAAGGTGCCCATATCGTGAGGGTACATGATGTCGAGCAGACTGTTGAAGCAATGAAAATAATTCAAATGATTAAATGTAATCAATAATAAGCAAAGGTTTTTTATGTCCGAACAACGACAATATTTTGGAACAGATGGTGTCCGGGGAAAAGTTGGACAGTTCCCTGTTACACCTGATTTTGTAATGAAATTAGGATGGGCTGCAGGGCGGGTTCTTGCAAAACAGGGAAGTAAGAAAGTTATTATTGGTAAAGATACGAGAATATCTGGTTATATGCTTGAATCTGCTTTGGAAGCCGGGCTGGCTGCTGCCGGATTGCAAGCGACTTTTACTGGTCCAATGCCAACACCAGCGGTAGCATATTTAACCCGGACATTCAGAGCGGAAGCCGGTATTGTTATCTCTGCTTCTCACAATCCTTATGATGATAATGGTATTAAATTTTTCTCTTCAGAGGGAAAAAAACTTCCTGACAGCATTGAATTAGAAATCGAACAGGAATTGAGTAAAAATCTCGAATGTGTACCTTCGGCCCAGCTGGGAAAAGCCGCACGTTTAAATGACGCAGCAGGAAGATATATTGAGTTTTGTAAGAGCACTTTTCCCTCTGAATATAGTTTGACCGGGTTGAAAATTGTTGTTGACTGTGCACATGGAGCGACCTATCACATTGCACCGAATGTTTTCCAGGAGCTGGGTGCGGAAGTTATTGCTATTGGTGTTGAGCCTAATGGACTAAATATTAATGATAAAGTTGGAGCTACGGATATCAGACAGCTTCAGGAGCGCGTAGTCAAAGAAAAAGCTCATCTTGGGTTAGCTTTTGATGGCGACGGTGACAGAATTATCATGGTTGATGAATTTGGCTGCAAAGTTGACGGTGATCAGGTTGCCTATATAATTGCTCGTGATCTGAAGAAAAAAGGTCAGCTGCAGGGTGGTGTTGTTGGTACGCTTATGTCCAATTTGGGAATGGAACTGGGTTTAAAGGACTTAGGGGTACCTTTTATCCGGGCTGCAGTTGGCGATCGCTATGTTATGGATAAGTTATTGGAGAATGACTGGAAAATAGGTGCTGAAAATTCCGGGCATGTCATCCTGCTAGATAAAGTCACAACAGGAGATGCGATTGTTGCGTCTCTTCAGGTATTAGCAGCACTTGTTGATAGCCATATGTCTTTACATGAACTATCCGGAGGAATGAAACTATTCCCACAGGTACTCAAAAATATTTCCTTTCATGGTGATAAGAATCCGCTTGATTCATCTGATGTAAAATACATTGTCTCATTGGTAGAAAAAGAATTAGGTGAAAAAGGCAGAGTATTACTGAGAAAATCGGGTACGGAACCTTTACTTCGGGTCATGGTTGAAGGGGAAGACGAGGTGTTAGTTGAATCATCGGCTCAACGCATCGTGGATAGTATACAAAATTGTTTTTCATAGTATTGTGTATACCGACAGGGGGGATGAGTTCTATTTGTTCCCCTGCTCAAATTGATTCGATGGCGTGTATTTTTTAGCCGTTTAGGCCGGGGAACCAAAAAAAAGTGTCATCATCTCTTGCCAGTTGTAAATCCTTCCGTTAGTATTGCGTCCACTTCCAGAGGGGAGTCGCTGGCTTTATTTAATTCAGTTAAGATGCGGGTTTTGCTGGCTCAACAATTTAAAACATAGGTGGATGATATGTTTTCTGCTCTACTTGTGATTTACCTGCTGGCAGCAGTTGCTATTATTGGCTTAGTGTTGATTCAACAAGGTAAAGGCGCAGATATGGGAGCCTCATTCGGTGCTGGTGCCTCAAATACAGTATTTGGGTCCGGTGGCTCTGGTAACTTTTTGACCCGAATGACTGCTTTTTTTGCTGTTGTATTTTTAGTCGTTAGTCTGATTCTTGGGAATTTGTCGACTCATAAGGCAAAATCTCAGTGGGTAAATCCTACATCTGGTGAATCAAGTGAAGTCACTCAGGATTCTCCTAAAGCTGACGATATAAGTGAAATTCCTGCTAGTTCTGATAAATCAGATAACAGCGAAGAAATTCCACAATAATTAAAGATTAATTTGCCGAGATGGTGAAATTGGTAGACACACTAGCATGAGGTGCTAGCGCCTATGGTGTGAGGGTTCGAGTCCCTCTCTCGGCACCATTGTTTACAAACTTGTAAAAGATAAAGTCAAGCGTATAATGCTGTCTTAGTCGGACGCGGGGTGGAGCAGCTTGGTAGCTCGTCGGGCTCATAACCCGAAGGTCGTCGGTTCAAATCCGGCCCCCGCAACCAGTAATTATATAATAATGTTGGTTGCAGGTTTGAGAGTACTTGCTTTTGTAGTGCTCTTGTTGGGTTCATATCCAACATTAGGGTCCAGCATATTAGAAACCCCGGCTTTCGGGGTTTTTTAATATCTGAATTTTTGATTTAATGTATGTTTTATCATGTGTACTTAAATCAAAAAGTTAGATGATGTTTGGAATTGAAATTGGGCTGAAAGCCCTTTTTTTGTTTCTGGAGTTGTTTGAATGACTGGTTTAGAAAGACAATTGACTGAGTTGCTTCAAGCACCAGTCATTGCATCGGGTTATGAGCTGGTAGGATTGGAGTTTATTCGTGCAGGAGCGCACTCAACGCTTCGTATTTATATTGATCATGAAAACGGCATTACTGTCGATGATTGTGCAGAGGTGAGTCGTCAGGTAAGCGCGGTACTTGATGTTGAAGATCCTATTTCAGTGGCTTATAACCTTGAAGTTTCTTCTCCGGGCGTAGACAGACCATTATTTAATGCCGGACACTACGAACAATTTATTGGTCATGAAGTTAATATCGTTTTGAAAATGGCAGTTGAGAATCGCCGTAAATGGAAAGGTATTATCCACTCTGTTGATGGAGAAACCATTGTAATTACGATTGATGGGCATAATGAACAATTTGCACTTAGCAATATTTCAAAAGCTAATCTGATTCCCAAATTTTAAGTCTTAAAGAGGCTGGAAATAATGAGTAAAGAAATTTTAGCGGTCGTTGAAGCTGTTTCAAATGAGAAGGCTGTACCTCGTGAGCGTATATTTGAAGCACTCGAGATTGCATTAGCAACTTCGACCAAAAAGAAATATGAGATTGATATTGATGTTCGGGTTGCCATTGATCGCAAGTCCGGAGAATTTGAAACATTTCGTCGCTGGTTAGTTGTCGAAGATGTTCAAAGTCCAACAAAAGAGATTTCATTTGAAGCTGCCAGTTATGATAATGATTCTATCGAGTTAGGCGACTTCATGGAAGAGCAGATAGAGTCTGTCACTTTTGACAGAATTACGACTCAGACTGCTAAGCAGGTGATTGTACAAAAAGTTCGTGAAGCTGAGCGGGCACAAGTCGTGGAACAGTTTATTGATAATGAAGGTGAATTAGTCACTGGTGTTGTCAAAAAAGTGAGCAGAGATTCGATCATTTTGGATTTGGGAAATAATGCCGAAGCCGTTATCCTTCGGGAAGACCAGCTACCCAGAGAAAATTTCCGTCCGGGAGATCGTGTCAGAGGGCTACTATTTGCAGTAAGACCTGAAGCGCGGGGTTTCCAGCTATTTATAACGCGCTCCAAGCCTGAAATGTTGGCTGAACTATTTCGGGTTGAAGTCCCTGAAATAGGGGAAGAGCTAATCGAATTGAAAGGCGCATCAAGAGATCCGGGTTCAAGAGCAAAAATAGCTGTAAAAACCAATGATAAACGAATTGATCCCGTTGGTGCTTGTGTCGGTATGCGCGGTGCCCGTGTGCAAGCTGTATCCGGTGAGTTAGGTGGCGAGCGTATTGATATCGTTTTATGGGATGATAACCCAGCGCAGTTTGTCATTAATGCAATGGCTCCGGCAGATGTGGCGTCTATTATTGTCGATGAAGATGCGCATGCGATGGATATTGCTGTTGAAGCTGAAAATTTGGCTCAGGCAATTGGCCGTAGCGGACAAAATGTTCGTTTGGCTTCTCAGTTAACTGGCTGGGAACTGAACGTTATGACTGTAGAAGAACTACAGAAAAAGCATCAGGAAGAATCTTCAGAATCCATTGAGATGTTCGTTAAATATCTTGATATCGAAGAGGACTTTGCCGAGTTACTTGTTGAAGAAGGTTTTTCTACGTTAGAAGAAATTGCTTACGTGCCGGTAAATGAGTTACTTGAAATCGACGGACTGGATGAAGATTTAGTTGAAGAACTGAGAGCCCGGGCGAAAGATTCACTAACCACAATCGCATTGGCTCAGGAAGAATCTTTTGATGGAACAGAGCCGGCAGAAGATCTTTTAAGTCTGGAAGGTTTAGAACGTGAGCTGGCATTTAAACTGGCAGCCAAGGGTGTCGTGACACTTGAAGATCTGGCAGAACAAGGGATTGATGATCTTGAAAATATAGAAGGACTAACAGAAGAGCGGGCCGGAGAGTTAATTATGGCTGCACGTAATATCTGTTGGTTTGGCGAAGACGCGTAATTTCAGCAAGGGGAGGAAGCGGCATGACACAACTTACAGTCAAAGCACTGAGTGAAGAAATTGGTACACCTATTGACCGCTTATTAGAGCAACTTGCTGACGCAGGCATGGCCAAAACAAGTTCAGATCATGTGACGGAAGATGAGAAGCAACAACTTCTGACTTTTCTTCGAAAGGAGCATGGAGATGCGTCACCGAAAAATGAACCGACGCGTTTAACACTACAGAGAAAAACTCGTAGCACATTAAGCGTGAATGCCGGTGGTGGTAAGAGTAAGAATGTTCAGGTGGAAGTGCGTAAAAAACGTACGTATGTTAAACGCAGCGCCATCGAAGAAGAAAAGCGTGAAGCTGAAGCTGAAGAGAAAGCAAGGTTAGAAGCTGAGGAAAAAGCGAATCGTGAAGCTGAAGAAAAAGCGAAACGTGAAGCTGAAGAAAAAGTGAAGCGTGAGGCAGAAGAGAAAGCGAAGCGCGAAGCTGAAGAGAAAGCAAAACGTGAAGCGGAAGAAAAAGCGAAACGTGAAGCTGAAGAGAAAGTAAAACGTTCAGCTGAAGATAAAGTGAAGCGTGAACATAGTAATAGTAAGCAGAAAGCAGAGCTTTCTGATGAAGATAAATTGAAGCAAGAGGCAGCGCGAAAAGAAGCCGAAGCACTGAAGCGTCGTCAGGAAGAAGAGTTGAAGCGTAAAGCTGAGGAAGACAGTCAGCGTCAGCTTGAAGAAGCTCGTCAATTGGCTGAAAAAAATCAAGAGCGTTGGTCTGCTGCAGAAGAGAATAAAGGTGATATGGAAGAAGAATATACAGATTACCATGTAACGACTTCGCGCTACGCCCAGGAAGCCGAAGATGAAGCAGACCGCCGTGAAGAAGGACGTCGTCGTTCCAAGGCTAAAAAGAAAGCTTCTGATGAGCAAAACCAGGATAAGAGCAATAATCGTCCACGTGGTAACAGAGCAAAACGCAAAGGCAAGATATCAAAGCCTTCATCTATGCAGCAAGGTTTTGATAAAAATGCAACGGTGGCGAAGCAGGATGTTGTTATTGGTGAAACAATCGTTCTGTCTGAGTTAGCTCAGAAAATGTCAGTGAAAGCAACAGAAGTCATTAAGGTCATGATGAAGATGGGGGCAATGGCAACTATTAATCAGGTGATTGATCAAGAGACTGCCCAATTGGTTGCTGAGGAAATGGGCCATAAGGTTATTTTACGAAAAGAAAATGAACTGGAAGAAGCAGTTCTTTCTGATCGTGATAATGATGCTGAAGCCGTTTCCAGAGCTCCGGTTGTGACAATCATGGGCCACGTGGATCATGGTAAAACGTCAACACTGGATTATATTCGTCGTGCTCATGTTGCATCTGGCGAAGCTGGCGGGATTACTCAGCATATCGGTGCTTATCATGTAGAAACTGATAACGGCATGATCACTTTCCTTGATACACCTGGACACGCTGCTTTTACGGCGATGCGTGCTCGTGGTGCTCAGGCCACTGATATTGTTGTACTTGTTGTTGCTGCAGATGATGGCGTTATGCCACAAACAATTGAAGCGATTCAGCACTCAAAAGCTGCTAATGTCCCTTTGATTGTTGCGGTTAACAAAATTGATAAAGAAGAAGCGAATCCTGATAACGTGAAGAATGAGCTGGCACAGTATGACATTATCCCTGAGGAATGGGGTGGTGATAATATGTTTGTTCATATTTCTGCGAAGCAAGGTACAAATATCGATGCCCTTTTGGAAGCGATTCTTCTTCAGGCTGAGGTGCTTGAACTAAAAGCTGTTGAAGATGGCATGGGCTCTGGTGTTGTTGTTGAATCGCGTCTTGATAAAGGCCGTGGTCCGGTTGCAACGATTCTGGTTCAGGCTGGTACTTTACAT
The DNA here is from genome assembly GCF_024346755.1 of Vibrio aerogenes. NCBI lineage: Bacteria > Pseudomonadati > Pseudomonadota > Gammaproteobacteria > Vibrionales > Vibrionaceae > Vibrio > Vibrio aerogenes. The sequence goes on from NZ_AP024861.1 coordinate 843,299, forward strand.
AAAGGTGATATTTTACTTTGTGGTCAGGAGTATGGCCGGGTCAGAGCCATGCGTGACGAAATTGGTAATGAAGTACTTCAGGCTGGTCCATCAATCCCGGTTGAGGTATTAGGTCTCTCCGGTGTTCCGGCAGCTGGTGATGAAGCGACTGTTGTGCGTGACGAGCGAAAAGCACGTGAAGTTGCCAATTATCGTCAGGGTAAATTCCGTGAAGTGAAACTGGCCCGTCAGCAAAAAGCGAAGCTGGAAAATATGTTCTCGAACATGGCTGCCGGTGAAGTTGCTGAGTTGAATATTGTACTGAAAGCCGACGTTCAGGGTTCAGTTGAAGCGATCAGCGATGCACTTCTGAAACTGTCGACTGATGAAGTGAAAATTAATATCGTGGGTTCAGGTGTCGGTGGTATTACCGAAACTGATGCAACGTTGGCTGCTGCCTCAGAAGCAATTGTTTTAGGCTTTAATGTTCGTGCCGATGCGTCTGCCCGGAGAACAATTGAAGCTGAGAACCTTGATTTGCGTTATTACTCGATCATCTACCAATTGATTGATGAAGTGAAGCAAGCGATGAGTGGTATGCTTGCGCCTGAATTTAAACAGGAAATCATTGGTCTGGCTGAAGTTCGTGATGTATTCCGCTCACCAAAACTTGGTGCAATTGCCGGATGTATGGTGACTGAAGGGTTGATCAAGAGAAATAATCCAATTCGCGTGTTACGTGAAAATGTGGTTATTTTTGAAGGTGAGCTTGAGTCTTTACGTCGTTTTAAAGATGATGTCCAGGAAGTGAAGAGCGGATATGAATGTGGGATCGGCGTGAAAAACTACAATGATGTACGCGTTGGTGACCAGATTGAAGTATTTGAAACTGTTGAAGTTAAACGTTCAATTGATGATTAATTGAACGTCATGACTGCAAGACAGTAGTGGTTGTTGAATACACCATGGGGGGCTGGTTTTCCATCCCCCCATTCTTTCTGTATGTAAGAGAAGAAAATGTCAAAAGATTTTAGTCGTACGCAGCGCGTTTCTCAGCAGCTGCAAAAAGAATTAGCGATGATTTTACAAAGAGATGTCAGAGATTCCCGATTGGGAATGGTGACAATCTCTGAAGTGAAAGTCTCCCGGGATTTAGCTGTTGCTAAGGTTTACGTAACTTTTTTATGTACTGGTGAACAAACGCCGGAAAGTTGCCTGAAAGCTTTGAAAGAGCATGAAGCCCATGTACGAATGATGCTTGGGAAAAAAATTCGGTTACGTCTGACACCAGAGGTCCGGTTTGTTTATGATGATACGCTTGTCGAAGGGATGCGTATGTCGAACTTGGTGACCCAGGCTGTGAGTGACGATATGCGTAAAAAAGAACAGTCTCAGGGAGATGATGAATAATGGCTCGTCGTCGTAGAGGTCGCCCGGTTGATGGTGTTTTGCTTCTGGATAAACCGGAAGGCATTTCTTCAAATGATGCGTTGCAGAAAGTAAAGCGTATCTATTTTGCTGAAAAGGCAGGTCATACCGGTGCTTTGGACCCTCTTGCCACTGGTATGTTGCCGATATGTTTAGGTGAAGCAACCAAGTTTTCTCAGTTTCTTCTTGATTCAGATAAACGTTATCGTGTTGTGGCTAAGTTGGGTATCAGAACCAATACGTCCGACTCGGATGGTGAGATCATTCAACAGCGTCCGGTTGCGGTGACGCAACAACAACTGGAGCAATCGATTGAACGCTTCAGGGGAGAAACGGATCAGATTCCCTCGATGTTTTCTGCATTAAAGTATCAGGGGAAACCACTTTATGAATATGCAAGAGAAGGAATTGACGTTCCACGCGAATCAAGGAAAATCACTGTCTATGAAGCGAATTTAATTCGTTTTGAGAAAGATGAAATAGAAATGGAAATTCATTGTTCAAAAGGAACTTATATTCGTACGATTGTTGATGACCTAGGTGAGATGCTTGGATGTGGTGCGCATGTGATTCAATTACGCCGGACTGCTGTTGCACAGTATCCTGCGGAGAAAATGATTACGCTTGAGGAACTGGAGTCTTTGCTTGAGTCTGCTCAGGTGAAAGAAGAACCGCCTAAAAACAGACTTGATCCATTACTTTTGCCTGTTGATACTGCGGTACAGTCACTTCCTGAAGTGAATCTGATTCCCGAATTAGCAGAAATGGTTCTGAAGGGGCAGGCTGTTCAGGTTCTGGGAGCTCCGGATAATACTCAACTTCGGCTGACAGTTGGTGATGAAAGAATCTTCATTGGCATTGGTGAGCTAAATGATGATGGTAATATCGCACCCAAACGATTAGTCGTTTTCCGTTCGTAAGACACATATTCACTTATAAAAGGGGCAGGAATTCTTTTATTGCCTGTTCCTTTTATTTTCTCTATAATCCCGGCTTCCCGTGTTGGCTGAGTCAGAGATTGGCTGACACATCTTAAAATCTAAACTCTCAGGAGAAATATATGTCTCTGAATGCTGAAACTAAAGCAGCAATCGTTGCTGAATACGCGCGTGGTGAAGGTGATACTGGTTCACCAGAAGTTCAGGTTGCACTGTTAAGTGCTTCTATTAACCACCTTCAAGGTCACTTTAAAGAGCACAAAGGCGATCACCATAGCCGCCGTGGTCTTCTGCGCATGGTTTCTCGTCGTCGTAAGCTTTTAGATTACCTGAAAAGTAAAGATCTTGAGCGTTACCATGACCTGATCAAGCGTCTTGGTTTGCGTCGCTAAGATATGTTTGTAAAAAAAGGGGCTTAAGCCCCTTTTTTTATGTCTGAATTTAACAAAATTCTACATGAGTAGTTTATACTACCGGGCATTAAAGCTGCCAGAATAGCTTTAAAATGACAAGCTCAGAGTATTGCAGTCACCGAAGTCGGCCAACAGGTCGCGGCTATTCAAAACAGACTCAGGGAATAAGTCTTTTTTGACTAGTCGCGATTTGTAATGCTTTGAGTATTAACAGATATAATCTGGGAAAATCCCAGGGCTAAGGAATTCGAATGTTTGAAAAACCAATTGTAAAAACTTTCCAGTATGGAAATCACACAGTGACTCTTGAGACAGGTGTGATTGCCCGCCAGGCAACTGCCGCAGTCATGGTCACTATGGACGATACTTCAGTTTTTGTTTCTGTTGTTGGAAAAAAAGAAGCTGTCGAGGGGCAGGATTTCTTTCCACTGACCGTCAATTATCAGGAAAGAACCTATGCAGCAGGTAAAATTCCCGGAGGTTTCTTTAAACGTGAAGGTCGCCCTTCTGAAGGTGAAACACTGACAGCGCGTTTGATTGACCGACCAATTCGCCCTCTGTTTCCTGATGGTTTTAAGAATGAAGTTCAGGTGATTGCGACAGTCATGGCTGTGAATCCTGATGTTCAACCAGATATCCCAAGTATGATCGGTACTTCTGCTGCTTTGGCCATTTCTGGTATTCCTTTCAGCGGTCCGATTGCTGCAGCCCGTGTTGGACATATTAACGGACAATTAGTTCTTAACCCAAGTATGACTGAGTTGAATGAGTCACGTTTGGATCTGGTTGTTGCTGGTACAGAAAATGCGGTATTAATGGTTGAATCTGAAGCCGATATTCTGACAGAAGAAGAAATGTTGTCTGCAGTTGTTTTCGGTCACGAGCAACAGCAGGTTGTTATCCGTGCTATTAACGAATTTGCAGCTGAAGTGGCAACACCTGCATGGGAATGGAACGCACCTGAAGTTGATACTGATCTTAAATCAGCAGTTGCAGAACTGGCAGAAAGTCGTCTGGTTGAAGCGTATCAGGTGACCGAAAAACTGGCGCGTTATGAGCAGGTTGGTCAGATTAAAAATGACGTTGTTGAAGTTTTGTTGCAACGTGATGATGAGCTGGATGAAAACGATATCCGCAATATGCTTGGATCTCTTGAGAAGAATGTTGTCCGCAGCCGTATTATTTCCGGAGCACCAAGAATTGATGGCCGTGAAAAAGATATGGTTCGTGCGTTGGATGTCCGCACTGGTGTATTACCTCGCGTACACGGGTCTGCACTCTTTACCCGGGGTGAAACTCAGGCTGTTGTAACAGCAACACTGGGTACTCAGAGAGATGCACAAATCATTGATGAATTGACCGGAGAAAGAAAAGAGCATTTCCTTTTGCATTATAATTTCCCGCCATACTGTGTGGGTGAAACCGGCTTTGTTGGTTCACCAAAGCGTCGTGAAATTGGTCATGGCCGTCTTGCTAAGCGTGGTATTCAGGCGGTGATGCCAACTGCTGAAGAATTCCCGTATACAGTTCGTGTTGTTTCTGAAATTACAGAATCCAACGGTTCATCTTCTATGGCTTCAGTGTGTGGTTCTTCTCTGGCACTTATGGACGCAGGCGTGCCGATTAAAGCTTCTGTTGCCGGTATTGCAATGGGGCTTGTGAAAGAAGGTGAAGACTTTGTTGTTCTCTCAGATATTCTTGGTGATGAAGATCATTTGGGTGATATGGACTTTAAAGTCGCAGGTACTTCAGCGGGTGTGACTGCACTGCAAATGGATATCAAAATCGAAGGTATCACAAAAGAGATCATGCAGATCGCACTAAACCAGGCTAAAGGTGCCCGCCTGCATATTTTATCAGTGATGGATCAGGCGATTGACTCTGCCAGAGATGATATTTCTGAATTCGCTCCCCGTATTCACACCATGAAAATCAGTTCAGATAAGATCAAGGATGTGATTGGTAAAGGTGGTGCTGTTATCCGTGCATTAACGGAAGAGACCGGAACAACCATTGAAATTGAAGATGATGGTACGATTAAAATCGCTGCCACTGAAGGGACAGCGGCCAAAGAAGCAATTCGCCGGATTGAAGAGCTGACTGCTGAAGTTGAAGTGGGCAAGATTTACACAGGTCGTGTTACCCGTATCGTTGACTTCGGTGCATTTGTTGCAGTTCTGGGTGCTAAGGAAGGCCTGGTACATATTTCTCAAATTGCTGAGCAACGTGTTGAGAAGGTCACCGATTACCTGAAAGAAGGTCAGGATGTTCAGGTTAAAGTGCTTGAGATTGACAGACAAAACCGTATTCGTTTGAGTATGAAAGAAGCTGTTGAAAAAACTGAAGCACCAAAGGCAGAAGGTGATACTGAGCAGAAACCTGCTTCAAATGAAGAATAAAGTGACACCATAAGAAATGACGAGCTTTTTTATTTGAAAGCATGATGTTATAAAGGGAGCTTATATGCTCCCTTTTTTAGATCTCTACAGGAGAAGATTTTGTGAAGTGGTTTCTCGCACTGTTAGCTGGTTTTAGTCTGTTAATGACCAGTGGATGCGCAAGCATTGATTCAAAGCAGGTTCAGTGGTACTACCCGCCAATGGCAAGACCATTACAGCCCACTATTCAGCAAGAGGTAAAAATTGTCCGGCTAAGCCAGTTATTGCAGCGGGAGAAGTTATCAGATGAAGTCCGGGCAAAGCTCTTTTATGAAAGGGGCAATGCTTATGACGCGGTGGGCCTGAGAAATCTGGCCCGAATCGATTTCGAACAATCTTTACAGATGAACCCGGCTCAACCCGATGTATTTAATATTCTTGGTGTTTATTATACGGAGATTGGTCAATACGATTCCGCTTATGATGCGTTTGATTCAACGCTGGAGATGGAACCGGATAATCTTTATGCACTGAGAAATCAGGCGGTGGCTTTATATTATGGTCAGCGCCCACATCTGGCACTTGAAGTGGTTGATCAAATGGATCAGGTCGAGGTTAATGATCCTTTTAATGCATTATGGCGCTACTTTATTGAGAGTGAACTGGCACCGGCAGATGCAAAAAAAACACTGTCTGAAACTTATGAGCATCGTACTGAAAAGCAGTGGGGATGGCTGTTGGTTTCAATGGTGCTGGAGAATACACCTGATAAAGAAGTGTTTAAACAAATTCTCGCAGGAACAAAAGATAATACAGTGCTTGCCCGCCGGTTGACAGAAGCTTATTTCTATCTGGGAAAACGTTATCAGCTACAGGGAAAATATGCAGATGCGGTGTCTTTATACAAATTAGCGATTTCGTTTAATGTGTATGAATATGTCGAGCATCGTTATGCTTTTCTTGAACTGGAGAATATCTATTTGATTTTGAAGCAAGATAAGTAAATTAAAGCTTCGCTGATACGGAGTTTGACTGTGTCTTCAGTTTATACTCAGTATTTTCGCTACACAATTCCTACTGTAGCCGCGATGTTGATTAGCGGCTTATATCAGATTGTCGATGCAATTTTTGTTGGCCAGTACCTTGGAGCCGCAGGGCTGGCCGCTATTAATATTGCCTGGCCGGTTGTCGGATTTATGACTGGTGTCGGCTTACTGGTCGGGGTTGGTACGGGTGCCATCACTTCTGTATACAAGGGACAGAATGACATATTCTCGGCTCGTCAGACGATCTTAACCGGTTTTATACTTCTGATGATTCTGGCAGCTTTTCTTTCCCTGCTTATTCTTATATCGATTACACCAGTGCTCAAGTGGCAATCAGACGATCCTGAGGTATTAAATCAGGCACATCAGTATATGTCTGTTGTCATGATGACTTCTGTGTTTTCTCTTGCGGGCATTGCACTTCCTTTTCTTATCCGAAATGATGACAGCCCTGGTGTTGCAACAGTACTTATGATTTTGGGAGCAATACTTAATATATGTTTTGATTATATTTTTATTGTTCTTTTCAATTTATCTTTAGCTGGTGCGGCGATGGCCACGGCCATTTCTCAGGTTGCAGTGACTGTATGTAGTATTCGTTATTTTTATTCATCACATGCAAAGTTGCGCTTAACATGGTCTGATTTTTCGTTTCGTTGGTCAGATAGTTATCAGATTATAACTATAGGTATATCTAGCCTGTTCACCTACATATACTGGGCAGTCATGGTTGCGCTTCATAATAGTCAGTTTGCCCGGTATGGTGGCACTGAAGTATTGGGGGCTTATACCATTCTGGGATATATCGTTACTTTTTACTATCTGGTCTGTGAAGGTATTGCGCATGGCATGCAGCCTTTAGCCAGCTTTTATTATGGAGCCAAATCACCACATCTTGTTCGAAAGCTTTTATATCTCGCTCTGATTTTGGCCGTTACCTTCGGGATTTTGTTAACCACGGTGTTGAACCTTTATCCTCAAAGTATTATTTCACTTTTTAATGATGAGGATTATCAGTTAGCGCAACATGCTGTTCACGGAATCAGGATGCACCTTTTTGCTTTATGTCTGGATGGTATCCTTGTTGTGACGATTGTTTTCTATCAGTCTGTGAATCAGGGGAGGAAGGCAATGTTATTCTCTCTTGGAAACCTGTTTATCCAGATTCCATTTTTATTTTTATTACCTCTGTTCCTGAATATTAATGGTGTATGGTTGGCTTTTCCTTTGTCAAATATCGTATTAACTGTAATTATTTTTGGAATATTGGTCAAAGATCTGATTTATTCGTTTCGGTAATTGACCTTTAAATTAGCTGAATATGATTTGTGTATTTTTTGTGATTTTTATATTTTTTGTTTTACCAGTTATTTTAAGTTAAATATAAAAACTGTTAACTAATGAAATGTATCAGATACTCGTTTGATTATATGGATGATGTATTCCATTTTGATGTGATTAGTGTGAGATGGTGAATTATTTTATTGAGAATGAAGAAAGATTACTTATTATCCTTTGTCTAATGCTCATATGATTAAAATGATGCAAGTGCATGAGGAAAGTTTATGAGTGCAAAAAATAAATTATTATCTTCTATTGGTTTTCTGTTTTTATTGGTTGTGTTTATTATTGTTACTATGAGTTATCTTTCTTTTAAAAATGCATCAGTTAAAAACTATACTGAAAAATTAATGAATAATGCTCACCTGATTTCCTATGCTGTTGAACAGCGTATGGAACGATATTTTGATGTGCTGACTTTGAGTGGAAATGAGATAAATATTGATTCTCGTGGGCACATTGATGAAGAGCAGCTAAGAAAGACACTCCATAACCTGGAAAGTAATCCTCATATTTTGAATGCTTTTTTTGCTTCAACCGATGGGGTCACCTACCGCCCGGGTGGACGCATTGCTGGGTTTAATGCCAAAGATAAACAAAGAGAATGGTTTAAGAAGGCGCTTAACGGTGATCAGTATGTAATCACGGCACCATTTAAAGCGATTACAGGAGAAACCGTGATGTCATTATCTATATTGATAAAAAGACATGGAAATATCGTTGGTGTTTTAGGTGTGAATATTACGCTGGATATGATCACTAAGTTTATTCAATCATTGACCGATAATAATCAGTTGTTTGTTAGTAAAGAAGATGGATATATCGTTGCTGCAAGTGAACATCAGTATATTGGTCAGAATTTGTTTCAGATCCGGCCATCCTATTCCCGTTACAGAGATATGGATGGTGCAAGTCATTTTTATCAGTATAAAGGAAAATCTTATTATTCAGTGAATGCAATTTCTGAAAAGTTAGGGTGGTCAGTTTGGGCTTGGGATAAGAAAGATAATATTGATGCAGCCTCTGAGGCTAATTTAATGACTGATGTTTATATTACGATTATTGCAATTACTTTTTCTTTGATTGTGACTTATTTTCTGGTCGTCAGATTGATGTATATGCCTATCGGTGGTGAGCCCAAAGAAATTGAAGCCATTATCCAAAGAGTTGCTGAAGGCGATCTGACATTTCAGGTCTCTGATATCAGCAGAGAAACCGGTGTCTATGCTGCAATTATGGCAATGGTAAAAAACCTGAAATCAATTATAGAAGGTATTTACGGCGCAATTGATCAACTGAATCACGCGTCTGTTCAAATGCTGGATACGACTTCAGCGGTAAAATCCAGTGCTGAATCTCAGATGGTTCAGCTTGAACAGACAGCTACTGCCATGAATGAAATGACAGTGACAGTTGATGAGGTTGCCAGAAGTGCTTTACAGGCTTCTGGTGCTGCCAGAGAGTCTGGTGAACATTCTTCGCTGGGAATGAGCGTGGTCAGGGAAATGAATCAAAGTATTCAGGATTTGGCGACCGGAATCAAAGCAGTGGTTGATGTTAATACCGGACTTGAGAAAGAGACGCAAGGTATTGGCTCCATTCTTGAAGTGATTGACAGCATTTCTGAACAGACGAACTTGCTGGCTTTGAATGCTGCGATTGAAGCCGCACGAGCTGGTGAATATGGGCGGGGATTTTCTGTGGTGGCTGATGAAGTCCGTCACCTGGCGAACAGAACGAAGCAAAGTACGAATGAAATTCAGGATATGATCGTCAGGCTTCAACGGGAGGCACAGCACTCGGTTCAACTCATGCAAGACAACATGCTTGATGCTCAGACGACAGCAAAAAAATCAGAAATGGCCAATCAGGCACTTCAGGAAATTCAGAATGCCGTCTCTTTGATACAGGATATGAACAGTCAGATTGCTACTGCCGCTGAAGAACAAACCCATGTGGCCGGAGAAATTAATGCCAGTGTTGTTCAAATAAATGAACTGGCCCGGAACACCTTTGATGATGCATCAGGCAATAGCGGCCGGGCAGGTAAACTGGCAGAAGTTGCATCACAGCTTCATGAGTCTGTTAAAATTTTTAAAATCTGAATCCATCGTTTGAGATTCAGGGGTGATCATGGAACTCCGGCAACCAGAGATTTCCGGTCGCCGGGGTATTACGCTGAAGGAAGGACTTTGGATAAACCGGCGATATTGTGCCAGTATCCATTACAGTAATGATCGTCCTGATGCAGACTGGCGGTGCGGTTTGTCTGGCTCATGGCTTTGAACTCATCCAGCCGCGTCAGAGTTTCTGTGCCCAAAGGACTTAGCCGGACAACATCGACTAAACCGGTCATGCCTGCCAGATCATTGATCAGGTTATAGCACTGCCCGGATTGAGTTTGAATACCATTGAGGTTAAAAACGGTCTGTCCTTCCTGACTTTGAGTCTGAATACCTGTCGGATAGGTAATACAACAGGTTTTACACTCGTCTTTGGGACGGTTTTCTGCACGGGCAGTAAAGCATCTGGCAGAGTAGGCCAGTGGCAGATATCCGTAGCTGAATACTTCAGTTTCAAATTGATTGCGTATTTTCAGTTCATCGCATTGGGTGAGCGTGTTTCTTAACCAGTCACGTGAAAGTTCGACGGGCATGCACCATCTTTTCATCCCTTTCTTAAGTAAAAAATGAATCGTGTTTGCATTGTAGCAATTGATTGCGGGACCAGCGGTAAACGGGACACCTGATTCACTGGCCAGTTGCACAGCGGAAACATCATTCGCTTCGACAGTGAACTCACCGTTATCAATGTATTGCTTCATGACCGATAACTCGCTTCTTGATTCAAGTAAGGCCATAGTTGACAACACAATTTCTTTGCCGGATTTCGATAGTTCTCTGGCAATTTCAAGCCAGTGTTGGGGCTTGAGTTCCCGTCGTTTTGAACAGACTGTTTCACCAAGATAAATGATATCAGCCGCTGATTCCTTAGCGGATTGGTAGAATGCTTCAACATCCTGACGCGGCCAGTAATAAAGCACCGGACCAAGAGAATATTTCATAATTGTTCCTCTTTCACTGCCATTTTCTGTGATAAGCACCGAGTGTGGTTTGTGACCCTTCAGATATTTCTGCAAGTGCCTGGTTCCACGATTCTTTCACCTGATAGTTTTCGGGATGTTGAAGATAGTGATCAATGGCTGCACGCCAGGTTTTGGTCACCAGCTCCACATAAGCAGGGCTGCGTTGGCGTCCTTCAATTTTGACTGATGCAACATTAGCAGCGAATAAGTCAGGCAGCAGTGATAGGGTGTTCAGACTGGTCGGTTCTTCCAACGTGTGATAGCACTTGCGTTGCTCATCTATGTCGGCGATGAACCTGCCTTTACATAATGTCGGATAACCTGCATTTTCTCCCGGAAGGTATCGATCGATCAGAATATTATTTAATCTTGACTCCATGCCCTGTGAGGTTTCCTGCCAGCGGACAAACTTTGCAGGAGAACAGGCGCCAACCGTATTCGGAGATTCACCGGTCATATAAGACGAAAGGTAACATCGTCCTTCAGACATGATGCAAAGACTGCCGAAGGCAAATACTTCCAGCTCGACATCAGATAAAGATTGTGAAAGCTGTTTAACCTGATGTACTGAAAGCACGCGCGGCAGCACAACCCGTTTGATATTGAAGTTCTGCCGGTAGAATTCAATCGCGGCAGTGTTTGTTGCTGATGCCTGTACGGAAAGGTGGAGATCCAGGTCCGGGTAATGAACAGATGCATATTCCAGAATCGCAATATCGGCCACAATTAATGTATCCACACCAAGATCGGCCGCCTGATCGACGGCATTCGTCCAGCGATTGAAATGATTTGGATGCGCGAAAGTATTCAGAGCGACATGTATTTTTTTCTTATGATCGTGTACGTATTGAACTGCTTTTTCTATTTTCTTTCCTGAAAAGTTGAGGCCGGCAAAATGGCGTGCATTAGTGTCATCTTTAAATCCGACATAAACAGCATCAGCGCCATAATTAATAGCTGCTTTCAGGGCGGGGAAATTTCCCGCAGGACAGAGAAGTTCCATGTTGAGCAATGAAATAAGTGATTCAGAATCTGTGGTACTTTATGGAAAAATAAGAGTGAATGATTTGATATTGGGCAGGTTTAATGAAATCAGTCAGCGCTATAGCTCTTGTTTTGAATAAATATCTTTTCTACCTCTTGTCTCGGCAGTGGACGATAAAAATGAAACCCCTGAATCGAGTGACATTGAAGGTTTGACAGTAAAATGGCCTGTTGTTGAGTTTCGACGCCTTCTGCGACCACATTGAGCTTCAGGGATTTTCCCAGATTGATGATATTTTCAATCACAGTAATTTGTTTGGGCAGCAGATCAATTTCAGTAATGAATGCCCGGTCAATTTTCAATTCATCGATCGGGAAACGGGCAAGATAAGAGAGTGACGAATAACCCGTACCAAAGTCATCAATGGAGAGAGTAAAGCCCAGTTTTTTTATCGCATTCAGCATCTCAATGGTGTAATCACTGTCACTCATCACTGCACTTTCGGTTAGCTCAAAGGTAATACAGGATGGGTCCAGTTGCGTTGAACGAAGCAGCTTTTCCATGAAGTTAATTAACTGAGGATTACCAAACTGCTCCGGTGACAGATTGATAGCAACCGGCCCTGGAAGAATTCCCTTCTGTTTCCAGCGTTTAACGGTTGAAAACACATCCCGCATGACAACCCGGCCAAGATGTTCGATTAACCCTGCTTTTTCTGCAACGGGGATAAAAGAGCCGGGACTGATATATCCTTCCACCGGGTGCTTCCAGCGAACGAGTGCTTCTGCGCCATTAATACTATAGTTCCGGGCATTGACTTTAGGCTGATACCAGACTTCCAGACTACTCTGCTGCAGTGCTTTTTGTAGTTCAATTTCCAGCCACAACCGGGTTCTTGCTTCTTTATTCATTTGCGAGCTGAAGCGAATCATCCGGTTTCTTCCCCTGGCTTTTGCTTCATACATCGCGGTATCTGCATTTTGCAGTAAGATTCTTGCGTCGCAGCCATCTCCCGGATAGTTCACACTTCCGATCGAGCAGGCAAGCCTTTTGCTGAAATAGTTCAGATCAAATGGCTGATTAATCAGAGATATAATCCGTTCTGACAGCATTTCAGCGGTTCGTGACTTATCAGGCTCCGGAAGAATTAAACCAAATTCATCTGCTCCCAGATGACCCAGAATGGCATCCGGGGGTAAAAGCCGCTTCAGACGAAATGCGACCTCTCTGATGACTTTGTCACCAATGTGGTGTCCAAGAGAGTCATTGATATTTTTAAAGTTATCAATATCAAGATACAGCATCACCAATGGTCTTTTGTCGGCGATTAGCATGTCCAGCCGTTTGGCAAAACCGGAGCGGTTATATAAACCAGTGAGTTGATCGATATGTGCATCGATACTCCCTGAATCAGATTTATTCTCCTCTTGAGGAGACAACATGACAAAAAAAGCCGTATTCCCGAACAGTAATGTTTTCTCAACCCGGAGAGAGAGCTTCGGTGCTAATTCCGGTAGTGACTTTGCTGTGCAGATGACCGAATGGCAACTGGTCCGAAAATTTGTTTCATTGATAGTGAAGGGTTTTTGATTTGATGAATTGATGAACAGATCAGAGATCATTTCACCATATAAGTCAGATGGTGATTTATACCCCAGAAGATTTGCAGCAATTTGATTACATGAAATAATTTCATTGTTTTCGATAAAGAGCACGCCTTCATTCAGAATATTCAGTAACTGAGAGAATTTTGTCTCGGATTCTTCAGCATGATGAACCAAAGCATGGGATTCTGAAATATCAAGCGCCTGAAAAACAACCTGACTGATACCTTGTTCAGAAATAACTGGTGTCAGAGAAATATAAAGTGTTATTTCAGTCGCGGCATGATGAAGAGAAAGCGTGGTTTCAATGACCTCTCCCTTAAAAGCTTTTTGATAGTAGCTCCGGAGTTGCTGATAATAAGATTCACCAAAGACCTGAGTGTCATTCTTACCAATAAGTGCTTCCGGAGAGAGCCTGGCAATCCGGCTGTAACGGTCATTCACCATCACATAGTTGTGCTGTTCATCGAGGACGGCAAAAAAAATGGACTACGTGACGTTAATTCTGTAAACCACTGTTTAAACTTTTGTGAAACCATGCCAATTAATTTTGCTCCAACATGTGGCCTGCTCTGCTCTATATACAGAATGCTCAACTATAACTATGTTTGTCTCATTAGTGAAGCATATACCGTATTTATTGATTCATAACAGCAACCAGGAAGATCTGTTTCGTTATGATTGATTCTATTTCATCAACGTTAACGGATAAAGCTAGTGCTTAACAAGATTCATACATACATTGTGCAAAATGCAGCATCATTTTTGCGATCTCCGATTCATTTAATCCCTAATTTCTTGCAACGTCAGTTACTTTTAGATGGATTGAACATGGTTTTTAAAGAAGCACTGGAAGACGGCGATTTTGAATTTCTGGAAAATAAGTGGCTGAAAGTTGAAGTGAAAGATCTGGATGTTTTCTGGATGATTAGTTTTGATGGCACTCGTTTTGTTGTCTCTGATCAGCCCATCTCTGAGGGAATTGCTGCTGACGCAAACTTCCGGGGAAATCTGAATGACTTTATTTTAATTGCCGGGCGTAAAGAAGACCCGGATACCCTATTTTTTCAGAGAAGACTGGTGATTGAAGGTGATACTGAGTTTGGGCTGGAAGTGAAAAACGTCATTGATGGTGTTGATTTGGATACCCTTCCGGCAATTTTAAAAACTTTATTGGGGCAATTATCTGATTTCGTGTATAAAGGGGTCCGATCAGGTCAACAGCACAGTGAAGGAATTGATCATGTTAATACGTACAGAGGCTCCGGCGGACATCTTACCAATTGATCGTTTGCTGCGTTCATTGCCCGGGAAAGCGCAGGATGCAGATATCGTATCTGCTGCAAGAGAGCAGGGGTTGATTACACTCTCTCTTGTTGCCTGTCAGGATGATGGTGAAATTATAGGTTATGCACTGTTTACCCCGCTTCAGGAGAACGGGCATTATCAGAACTGGCAATATCTGGCTTTACTGGTTGTTCATCCGGAATTTGTTCAGGCTGAAAAAATCCTGATAGAGGATGGTCTGAATATGTTATTAGAGCTGGGTTATCCTGCCTGTACCGCATATGGTGATTCTGAGCTCTACCGTACTTTTGGTTTTGTTCCCGCCTCTCATTTTGATTTAAATACATCCGGTTCGATTGAGCCAGATAATCTGCTGATTTTTGAACTGGCAGAGGGAGTGGCTCAACAGAGTGATGAACTGATCGAGATGCAGAACCCGGTGACATTGCGTCATATTCTGAACTGAGCACTTCTTCTTGTCTGTGAATTTTGTTAGGATTTGCCCTGAATAATGTCAGGAATATCAATATGAGCTTTCGTCAGCAGGATTACCTTCAGGAAATGGGGATCCAGCGGTGGATATTACACCGGCCACAACTTGTTCATGGTGTGTCATCACAGACAGTCGATCTGGAAGATTCATGTCAGTTGCTGATAGTCAGCCCTGTATTACCTGAAGGAAAGTTTGCCACTTTATTTGAGAAAGTATTGAAAAGTTTCTCTGTTGCGGCAGATGAATCTATGTATATCCATCCCGAAAATTTACATCGTCTTGGTAAACATGCTCTGAAATGGGTATGGTTTGCCGGGTGTCAGCCTGTTGAAGGCATCGCGCCCAGACAGTTAGTTTCCCCGTTACTCAGCCTGATTGAAGGGAACCCGCTTCACCGGAGAGAGTTATGGCGTCAGATCTGTGCTTATCAGGAATCCGATGTATGAAGACTCAGATTGTTCCGGTTGAGTCCCGGCACCTTGCTCGTATCATCGCCATTGAATCCCGTGCTCATCAATTTCCCTGGAAAGATGCCATGCTGCAAAACCTTGAAGGCCGCGGAGCCTTTAATTTTGCGCTGTTGGTCAATGATGAGGTGATTGGTTATTTTTATGCGCAGAATATTGTTGGGGAAGTCACATTACTCAATATTGCAGTCGATCCTGATTATCAGGGAAAAAGATACGGCGAGCGTTTGATGCGCTATTTTCTTGACTATTGTGAAGTGCAGAAGGCCGAGAGTGTCTGGCTTGAAGTCCGGGAAAGCAATTTATCTGCTTATGCGCTCTATCTTAAATTTGATTTCCATGAGGTCGATCGACGGGTTGGCTATTATCCGGCCCGTCAGGGCCGGGAAGATGCGCTGATCATGAGTTATTTTTTCTGAAGCACACTCAGTTATCTGAGTGTTCTGATTCTTCCGGAGCACTTCCGGTATTTTTCTTTTTGGTCAATCTTTCTTTTTGAGCAATCAGGGACACGTTTTTTCATCCCCGTCAGGATATAAGTTGTATACCCCATCAACTCTCGCTGAACATGCGTCATGCGATCACCTGGGGATATTAAATATTGTTTCTGAGATGAAAAGGTCTGATGTGAAAAGATCCGGCAGGAAAAAACAAAAACGTTTGCCAATCATTGTTGCCACTCTGTTTTTTATGGTCATTGTTGGCTTGATTATGATTTTGGCAGCTCAAAGTCATGCGCCCCTTCAGCCAGTGAAACCTGGGTATCAGCCGGTGACTGTGTTTGAAGCAACAGCCCGCAGTTATCGTCCCGTGCTGACTTTGTTTGGTACAACTTTTCCCCGCTGGCAGTCTGAGGTGAAAGCTCAGACGACCGGTCAGGTGACATGGCTGGATGTTGATGCTGAACCCGGCGTACTGGTACCTGAATCACAGACTCTCGTCCGGCTTGAGACGACAGCACTGCAAGCTGGTGTTGCCAGTGCCCATAGTGCGGTGAAACAGGCCGAACTGGCTCTGGAGCGTGAGCAACATGAACAGACCGTGGCTGTAAAAATGCTTTCATCAGACAAAGCGCCTGCATATGCCCGGCGGATCCCCCAGCTGGCAGCTGCAAAAGCCGGTTTGTTGCAGGCAGAAAAATTGTACACCAATGCCAGAAAGCAGTTGAATGATGCTGTGATCAAAGCGCCGTTCGATGCCATTATTTTGTCCCGGCAGGTGAATCCGTCTCAGTATGTTGAGCGTGGACAAACTGTGTTTGAAATTGCCGCCAGTCATGTGCTGGATATCAAAGTACCTGTGCCGGAGCGAGACTGGCGGCGGCTGCAACAAGTTTTACCACTGGCGAAAATTGAAATCGCCAGTCAGCATCATCGCTGGCCGGCAAGTTTCCGCTATCTTTCTCCGCAACTGGATCGTGTAACCCGGCAACGGCAACTGATTCTGACTGTATCAAAGCCTTTTGATAAAAGCCCGCAACTTCTGTTGCATCAACAGGTGCGGGTTTATGTTCAACTGGCTGTTTCTCCGGTTGCGATGAGAATTCCGGCGACTGCACTGACCCGTGATGGTCAGGTATGGACAGTCAATACGGATAACCGCCTGGTCCGGGAAGATGTCACATTGCTGGAGGAACAAAAACGCTGGGTTTGGGTTGTCTTTTCCGGTGAGCCACAACGTATCAGGCATGTTGTCGTCTATCCCCTGATTTCTATGTTGCCCGGACAAGAAGTCATGCCTGAAACTTCTCAGGTGGAGGATGTCCAATGAAAACATTGACCCGGTGGTTCATTGATAATCCGGTGGCAGCCAACCTGATCATGGTCGCAGTGATTGCTGCTGGAATATTGTCATTCTATCAGCTCAGGGTGGAATCTTTTCCCCAGATAGCGCCTTCAGGACTCACTATTGAAGTGGTTTATCCCGGCGGAACGGCCAGACAAATCGATCAGGTAGTGACGCAGCGGATTGAAGAAGCCATCAGTGATATCGCGGGTATTAAACGGATTGTCAGTCAGTCGAAGGAAGGGATTTCGCTTGTCAGGGTCAGAAAAACAACCACGACTGATTTAAATCAGCTGATTGAAGAGGTTCGGAACCGGGTGAATGCAATGACAAACCTGCCGTTGATGGCTGAACGTCCGTTGGTCAGCCGGGATGAATTTACCAATCTTGCTGCATTTGTGGTGGTTTCCGGCCCTGAGTCTGATACAGCATTACAACCTGTTGCCCGAAGTATTGAGCAGGCGTTAAAAAAGAATCCCAAAATATCTGAGGTTGAAAACTGGGGCAGACGCCAGCCTCTGCTGGTCATTGAGCCAGATACAGAAAAGCTGCGGGAAACCGGCCTGAGTCCGGGTGAGCTTGCCGGGAAAATACAACGGATGTCACTGGAGTCCCGAAGTGGCTTTTTAAAAAGCAACCGGGGCAAAATGATCCTGAAGGGAGATGGGTATGCCGATGACTTGATCAAACTGAAGCACCTGGTGATTTCGTCTTCTCCTGAAGGACAGCTTACATTGAGTGATGTGGCTTCGGTTAAGCGTGATTATGCGGTGACGGATTCCATTGTCAGAAATAATGGGCAGAATGCGATTGCTTTGCTGGTGAGTACCAGCCAGCGGGATAATCTGCTGGAGGTCAGTCAGGCAATTCATCATACCTTAGCGCTCGAACAGCGGCGGCTGCCTGATCAGGTTCAGGTATCAGTGATGGCAGATATGGCGCCCTATATCCAGGATCAGTTGCATCGGTTAGGGAGTAATGCATTTCAGGGATTACTGATTGTGCTGGTGTTACTTGGACTATTTTTAAATCTGAGAATGGCTTTTTGGGTCGGGGCCGGGATTCCATTTGCGTTATGTGGCACGCTCGCGGCGATGAACTGGCTGGATAACAGTATAAACGATATCACTCTGTTTGGTTTCATTCTTGTACTCGGTATTCTTGTGGATGATGCGGTGGTTGTTGGTGAAGGTATTTATTCTGCCCGGCGGCGTTATTCCAATCCGGCAAAGGCTGCATTACATGGTGTTCATTCTGTTTCTGTTGCCACGATTTTTGGTGTTTTGACGACTATCGCTGCATTTTCTCCGATGTTGTGGATCAAAAATGATCTGGCCCGGCTACTGGCTGGTTTTTCCTCCGTGGTTATTTTTGCACTGTTATTCTCACTCATCGAAAGTAAGTTTATTTTACCTTCCCATCTGGGCAATGAGCGGCATCGGTTGCCGGAGATGAAATGGCTGGTCAGGATACAAAACTATTGTCAGCAAGGTTTGGTGGTTTTTAATCAGAAGATTTACCGCCCGTGTCTGATCAAAGCACTCAAGTATCCGGTGACGACGCTGCTCGGATTATTTGCTCTGGTGGTTCTGGCTTATGGATTGTGGGCAACGAATGTTATTCGCAGTGGCGTATTTCCTGAAATTCCTGGTCGGTATATCTCTGCTAAAGTGGCTTTGCAGGAAGGTGCATCTTTGCCATTACAAAAAAAAGTGATGTCATATCTTGAGCAGACAGCACTGACCCTGAATCAGACGTTGCAGACACAATACTCGCTTGAAGCGAAGCCAATCACCAACCTGCTCGCATGGTCGGATGGAGAGGGATATGTTGAGGTAACAGCTGAACTGACACAAGAAGCTTTGACGACGCTGCCCGCTAACCGTATTTTGGATCAATGGCGGCGCGAATCCGGCCGGATTGAGGGGGCTTATTCAGTGCGTTTCTCTGCTGCTGATGAGCCCGCAGGCGGAACGTCTGTTGCCGTCATATCACAAGATCGGGAACTGGCCATACAGGCAGTACAGGCATTGAAACCTGTATTAGCCGGTTTGCCGGGCGTCTCTGATATCTATGATGATGGCAATGGCGGGCAATTTCAGGCGCGTCTGAAACTGAATGAATCCGGTTATCTGGCAGGGATGACTCAAGCTGATCTGGCTCGTCTGGCCGGGGAGGATTTTGGTCAGAAGGAACTCTACCGCTTATTGGATCATGGTCAGGAAATTAAGGTGGTGATGCATTATCCAGAGCGCCTGAAACAGACCACCAAACAGCTGCTGAGTTCAGCGGTGATTTTACCTGATGGTCAGTCTGTTGCCCTCGGAGATATTGCCACGTTGTCTTTTGAGCGGACGCCGGAAACAATCTACCGGCGTCATCGTGAGCAGGTGGTGAATTTACACTGGAAACAGAACCGGGATATTCAGTCGCCGGAACAAACAATTCAGCAGTTGTCTGTGGTGATCAGGCACACAGAGGAACGTTATCCGGGGGTGACGATTCAGGCTTCTGGTGAGTTTGAAGAAATCGGCGAGGTACAGTCGGGTTTTCGTTCTGCATTGATGATTACAGTGCTGCTTATTTACATACTGCTGGCTGTTCCCCTGAAATCCTACTGGCAGCCGTTACTGATCATGTCTGTGATTCCGTTTGGTTTTGCCGGGGCAATCTTCGGACATTTCCTGATGGATATACAAATCAGTGTGTTATCGATGTTTGGTATGTTGGCTATGGCGGGGATTGTCATCAATGATTCTCTTGTACTGATGACCCGGTTTAATCAGTATTATCGTGCGGGCATGCCGTTGGCCCGCTCGTTGATTGTGACGGGAACCAGCCGTTTCCGGGCGGTATTTCTGACCACAGTTACAACGGTTTGTGGTTTGCTGCCGTTATTCAATGAACAGGCAGAACAGGCTCAGTATCTTAAACCCGCAGCTGTTTCTTTAGTCTTTGGGGAATTGTTTGCTACAGGCGTAACATTGATACTGATTCCTGTGCTTTTAGGCATATTTACCCCCAGGATAAAGTGATTTGCCTGAGCCCGGATTGTCTTTTTAAAAAGGTTGTCCGGGTTAAAGGTGGTGTGTCATTGATTTTATTCAGTCTGGCTTGCATAGTTAACGGATAATCTGAGATCATTTTTCGCTGGTGGGTATGTCTGAGTTCTCTGGTCATCCTTATATTCTGGTCCCTGAATTTGCTTTATTGTCGTCTTTACCGGCGCATCAGGTAAAGCGTTTTGAGACAGCTCTTGCCCTGATGCACAGCGAGTCTGGTCAGCAGCTTTGCTGGGAGCAAATTGCTGAACAGAGCGCGATTTCCCCTTATCATTTTCATCGTCAGTTTACTCAGGTGTTTCACGAAACTCCCGGTCAGTATCTGAGCCGGGTGCGATTGCAGCGTGCGGTGTCTTTGTTATTAAGTTCTCCCGGACAAAAAATTACTGAAGTTGCTTTTGCCACCGGATATTCATCATCTCAGGCTTTGGCGAAAGTCATCAAAAGAGAGTTGGGTTTAACCGCCAGAGCTGTGCGACAACTGGCAAAGACCGGGACACCGGATGAAACGGCAGCGTTATTATCAAGGTTATCTCATCCTGCCGGGTCGGATTCCTCCGAATATCAGATGGCGTACGACTTACCTTGTGAGCGGATCTGGTATCCGGCCAGACATATCAGGAAACAGCACAGACCCGACTTTGACTGGGATGAGATTATACAAAACTGGCAGCCATCCTGTCGGAAACTGTGTTGTGTTACACCCATCGCTGATTTGGAGCGTCCATGGCAGGAAATGCGCTATACCGCCGGAGTGATTCAGGAATCCGGGATTTCTTCTGATATCACTTTGCCTGAAGGCGATTATTTTTGTGCTTTGGTTTGCCTGACTTCAGATGTTGCTTATATTGCCGCGATTGAAAGCTTGTTTGAGCAGGCTGCCTCATATGGATACAAAATCGATGAGGGTGGCTGCTTGATTGAACAGGTTATTGAAGTCGAACCCGGAGAACTGGGTCGCGTGACCTTCATGTTTCAGTGTTTGTTGAAATAGTACATGCTCAGATATTCAGCAGGATGAATCGTCAGATGATTCGGTTTTTTACTTTTGGCAGGAGAAACGACAGACACAGAATCACCGGGCACAATCGATTGTTTCTTGAGTCAAGATCAGCGAGAATAGCGGCCAGTTAAGATGACGGTAACGGATTTGTCAGGCAAAAATCGAGCAGAAGCTTGAAGCTGAGTGTGAATGCATACATACATTCAGCGTAATCCGTCTACCAAAACAATCCGTTCAGCAAAGATAAGATGTTTCAATGGCAGACCAAAATTTCCTCAATGAAGTGAATAAGCGACGTACGTTCGCGATTATTTCCCACCCGGATGCGGGTAAAACAACCATTACTGAAAAAGTGCTTTTATTTGGACAGGCGATTCAGCAGGCCGGTACAGTCAAGGGTCGTGGCTCAAATCAGCATGCTAAATCTGACTGGATGGATATGGAAAAAGAGCGGGGGATTTCAATTACGACGTCCGTGATGCAGTTTCCGTATCATGAATGCCTGGTAAATTTACTGGACACGCCGGGACACGAAGACTTTTCTGAGGATACTTACCGGACATTAACTGCTGTGGACTCTTGTCTGATGGTGATAGATGCCGCCAAAGGGGTAGAAGACCGGACCCGTAAATTAATGGAAGTCACCCGTCTGCGTGATACGCCTATTTTGACGTTCATGAACAAACTTGACCGGGATATCAGAGATCCGATGGAATTACTGGATGAAGTCGAAAGTGAACTGAATATTCTTTGTGCGCCGGTGACCTGGCCGATCGGATGTGGTAAAGAGTTTAAAGGGGTTTATCATCTTCATCGCGATGAAACCATTCTCTACAGCACCGGGCAGGGACATATGATTCAGGATGTCCGGATCATTAAGGGACTTGACAATTCAGAGCTGGATGAAGCTGTAGGTGAATCTCTGGCACTGCAGTTGAGAGAGGAGCTGGAGCTGGTCGTTGGTGCATCCAATGAGTTTGATGAAGAGTTATTTCTGCAAGGCGAACTGACGCCGGTATTCTTCGGCACGGCTTTGGGTAACTTTGGTGTCGATCATATGCTGGATGGTTTAACCGAGTGGGCGCCGTCACCGATGCCACGTCAGGCAAACGAGCGAAACGTTGAAGCGCAGGAAGAGAAATTCTCTGGTTTCGTTTTTAAGATTCAGGCGAATATGGATCCGAAACACCGTGACCGGATTGCCTTTATGCGGGTTGTATCCGGTACTTACAGCCAGGGAATGAAGATGAATCATGTCCGCATTGGCAAACAGGTCAGTATCTCTGATGCCGTGACTTTTATGGCGGGAGATCGTGCCCGTGCCGAGCATGCATATGCCGGGGATATTATCGGGCTGCATAATCACGGTACGATCCAGATTGGCGATACATTTACTCAGGGCGAAACGTTAAAGTTTGCGGGCATTCCGAACTTCGCACCGGAGTTGTTCCGCCGGATACGTCTGAAGGATCCGCTGAAACAAAAGCAATTGCTGAAAGGATTAGTTCAGCTTTCTGAAGAAGGTGCTGTGCAGGTATTCCGTCCACTGCAAAATAACGATCTGATTGTTGGCGCGGTGGGTGTGCTTCAGTTTGATGTTGTCGTGGCCCGGCTGAAATCTGAATATAACGTTGAAGCGATCTATGAAAGTGTCAATGTTGCGACTGCAAGATGGGTTGAATGTGATGATGTGAAGATGTTTGATGAGTTCCAGCGTAAGAATCAGTCACATCTGGCCCTCGATGGCGGGGATAATCTGACCTATATTGCGCCAACCATGGTGAATCTGAATCTGGCTCAGGAACGTTTTCCGGATGTTGATTTCCGGGCAACCAGAGAGCATTAAGTAAAACGGGATTGACCTGTTTCAGTCTGATGAAAAAATCCCACGCAGTGTCGTGGGATTTTTTATGATGACTATTTTTTTCTTTTGGTGCTTTTTTTCCCCGTTTTCTTCGCGGGACTGGCTTTTGTCTTCTTTTTCTTTTTAAACACCGGTTTTTTATGCTGAGGACGTAGTCCGTCGACAAAACGCTCTTTAATCTCTTCTTTTTGATAACGGCAGATCCGGTCCATCATCGGCTGATCGTGAGCTTCAACCAGCGAAATTGCGGTCCCTTTCTTTCCGGCCCGTGCAGTTCTGCCAATTCGGTGAACAAAAACATCAGCCGATCTGGGTAAATCATAATTAATCACATGGCTGATATCCGGGATATCAATACCTCTGGCTGCAACATCTGTTGCCAGCAGGACATTGACACTTCCGTCTCTGAAACGTGTAATGGCATTGTTACGTCTGTCCTGAGGCATTTCACCCTGCAGCCATGCACACTCGATGGATGCTTTTTCCAGCATACCTCTCAGCTCAGCCAGGCGTTCGCGGGTTTTGATAAAGACAATCGCTTTTTGCGATTGTTCAGCAAGGATATGTTTGAGCAGCTCCACTTTATGTGGCAGATCATCCGCTCTGTAATACCATTGAGTAATCTTTTTTCTTTCCCGGCGGGAAGGGTCGCTTTGCACAATCTGTGGATCTTTTAACAACCGGGCTGAAAAGTTTTCTACGCCGTGGCCTTCCAATGTGGCTGAAAAGAGAAGAGATTGCTTTCTCCAGCGACATTCTGCTGAAAGGCGTTCAACAACCGGACCGAATCCCATATCCAGCATTCGGTCAGCCTCATCAAGTATCAGCCATTCAATAGCCCGGCAGTCAAATGTTTCTGACTCGATGTATTCCATCAGTCGCCCGGGAGTAGCAACCACAATATCCTGCGTTGCAGCCAGTAAGTCAGCATGTTCCTGATACTGAACGCCACCTGTGATGCTGAATATTTGTAACCGGGTATATTTTGCCAGTGATTTCACCTGTTCCGTGACCTGCATTGCCAGTTCACGTGTTGGGGTGAGAATCAGAATACGTGCCGGTCCTGGCTTCTTACGGGGAAAATCCAGTAAATACTGAATGGCAGGCAGTGCAAAAGCAGCTGTTTTACCGGTGCCGGTTGGTGCTGATGCCAGTACATCGTTACCATCTAAGGCAACTGGTATTGCAGAAGCCTGTATTTGCGTCGGTTTGGAAAAACCCATTTCTTCAAGAGACTGAAGAAGTACCGGGTCCAGATCTAAATCTGCAAAATCTCTGATCACTGCTATGTCTCCACTGATCGCCATTGGGGCAAAATAAGGGGCGGTATTATACCCAAATTCTGTCAGGATGCGAGTTTGAAAGTTTTTGCCTACTCACTATATATCCGGGGGCATCTGGATATATCAGGTGATTTATTATATCTGAATCTCTTTCATCCCAATATAAACAAACAGGCTCTGGAGATGATAACCTCTTATCCGGGAGTTTCTCTGAGGATTGATGACAGAGTAATACAATCACAGGTAGTCTGAAACGCTACATTTTCAGATAAAAGTCTTTGGTCAGAAGAACAAAATCATCACTGTAGTGCTGATTATCGCGGATGATCAGTGTTGTTTTTTCACATGAGCTGACAGGTGCCGGACTGAATTCCATTAAAAGGCGGTGACAGGGTTTATGAATCGTGGGTTGAACGGCACAATACCGGGACAGAGACCACCCGCAATTCAGCGCAGTTTGAATGAATAATTCCCCTTCATTTACCGGCAGAATAAAACTGGCCTTTCCGGATGAAGTCAGCAGAGTATGGCAGACCTGCAGTAATTGCTGATGAGATAAGTCTATCGTGTGGCGGGCTGTTGCTCTTGAGGAAACCGAAGCCGTTTGCCCGCTGTTAAAGTAAGGTGGATTGCAGATGATGGCATCAAATTTGTGGCTTGTCTGGCAGGTCAGTACATCCTGATGTTTGATCTGAATCCTTGCTTGCCAGGGTGACTGCTGAAAGTTCATCGTGGCAGATTGTATTGCCTCGCTGTCAATATCGATCGCGGTTATTTCTGCCTCAGAAAATCGCTGAGCACACATCAATGCCAGTATGCCCGTCCCTGTTCCTATATCCAGAATTTGTGGCGGAATCGCGGGGTTCAGAGATGAAGGCTTCCGGCTCCATGCGCCAAGAATGACACTATCTGTACTGACCGGCATTCCGCAATTTCCTGTGGTGAGTGAAAATTGTTTGAAAGAGAAAGTCTTCAGTTTGTTTTGTTTATTCATAACAACCATGCCCTGTTCAACCGGGGCAGATTGAACCATATGATCTCGTCAGAGTAAAAGAAAAACAGGTAAAAAAAACGTGTATAAAGTGATAGTTGTGTTTGTTTATTTTTGATCTTATGTTGGTTTTTTGTTCTAGTAAAAATGATTTTACATAATCTTTTTGACTATTTTTGCTTGGTTTATTGATTATTTTATGCTGTTTCTTCATGATCGTCCTCTTCACCGGGAGATTATCTTCCGGGAACAAACACAACATGCAAAATAATGATTAAGGGCGTTCTGTGAAACAGACATTAAAACTATCCGATATTATTGCGGTCGGCTTCATGCTGTTCGCTTTCTTTCTGGGTGCCGGGAATATTATTTTTCCACCTTTGGCCGGACAACTTGCCGGAGAGCATGTTCTTCCGGCGATGGGCGGTTTTCTCCTGACTGCTGTCGGGCTTCCTCTGGTTTCAATTATCGCGGTTGCTTTGGCGGGTGGAACATGGGAACACCTGACAAAAGATTTACCCGCTAAACTGGCAACATTGATGGCGACACTGATCTTTATTGTGATCGGTCCTATGTTTGCAACTCCCAGAACCGGGCTGGTTGCATTCGAGATGGCTGTAAAGCCTTTGTTAGAACAACCGGGGGCATGGTCTCTGGGTTTGTTTTCTGTTTTATTTTTTATTGTTGCTGCACTTTTTTCCTGGTTTCAGGGGCGTTTAATTGACTATATTGGCAAGTTCCTTACCCCTATTTTGTTTCTCGGGTTAATTATTGTGGCAATTGGTGTTTTTGTGAATCCTCAGGGAGAGATTCTTGCAGCAAAAGATGCGTACGTATCTCAGCCAATGATTAAAGGTTTTCTCGAAGGTTACAACACGATGGATACCTTTGCGGCATTAATGTTCGGCATGTTAATGGTCGATGCTTTGAAGGGAAAAGGCATTACAGAAGCCAAAGCCACGACAAGATATTTAATTCTTGCAGCCTGTATTGCAGCGGCTGGTCTGGCATTTGTTTACATTTCGCTTTTTTATCTGGGAGCAACCAGCCTGACTATTGCGGAAAGCGCAAATAATGGTGGTGTTATTCTGAGTCTGTACGTTCAGGCACTGTTTGGTCCTTCAGGTCAGACTGTGCTGTCTGTGATTGTCCTGCTGGCTTGTCTGACCACAGCGATTGGATTAATTTCTTCCTGCTCTGATTATTTCAGCTCACTGACGCGTTTCAGCTACAGGACCTGGGTTGTGATTAATGGTGTGACCTGTGCGGTCATTGCGAATGTCGGGCTGAAACAGCTAATCGCATTATCTATACCTGTTTTATATGCGTTATATCCGGTTGCTATTGCGCTGGTCATGTTGACATTCCTGCGTTCCCGTTTACCTAATACCCGTGTTGCTTTTCGGGTTGTTTTAGCTGTTTCGTTTTTATTTGCTCTGATTGATGCTGTAAAAGCGACGGGTATGGACGTCTCGGCATTTAATATTCTGCCACTTTTTGACATGGGGATGGGATGGTTAGCCCCGACGGGTGCCGCTCTGCTGATGATGTTTTTTCTGCCGAAAACCCGGCAGGAGGTTACTTTGCGTGAGGTGACAGGAAACTCGTGATTTTCTGATTTGCTATAGTCCGGCTCCCTGTTGTTTTATTTTCAGGCAGGGAGCTGATATCAAAGTGAAGTTGTTTCTATTTTTTCCTGTATATTCCTTATCTTTTTCAGTAGAATTCTGCGGTTAAATTCTAAGCGATAAAATTATTGAGCAATCATGTTTGAAATCAATCCTATAAAAAATCGTCTTCAGGATGTGTCTGAGCGCACAGATATCCTGAGGGGGTATCTTTGACTATGATGCTAAGAAAGAGCGTCTTGAAGAAGTCAATGCAGAGTTAGAACAACCTGATGTCTGGAATGAGCCTGAACGCGCTCAGGCATTGGGACGTGAAAGAGCTTCTCTGGAAGCTGTCGTAGAAACAATTCAGCAGCTTGATCAGGGTGTTGATGATGTTGAAGGTTTGCTGGAACTGGCTGTTGAAGCTGAAGATCAGGAAACATTTGACGAGATTTCACCTGAACTGGATGAGCTGGAAGCAAAACTGGAAAAACTTGAGTTCCGGCGAATGTTTTCGGGTGACCATGATGGATCAGACTGCTATATTGATTTGCAGGCAGGCTCCGGAGGAACAGAAGCTCAGGACTGGACTTCAATGCTGCTGCGTATGTATTTACGCTGGGCGGAGTCAAAAGGTTTTAAAACCGAAGTTATTGAAGTTTCTGAAGGTGAAGTCGCAGGCTTAAAGTCCGTGACCGTAAGGGTTTCGGGTGAATATGCATATGGATGGTTGCGTACTGAAACGGGTGTTCACCGCCTTGTCCGTAAATCTCCTTTTGACTCAGGTGGCCGGCGTCATACATCATTTGCATCCGCATTTATTTACCCTGAAGTGGATGAAAATATTGCGATCGATGTCAACCCCGCAGATTTAAGAATCGATGTATACCGGGCGTCCGGAGCTGGTGGCCAGCACGTGAACACAACTGAATCTGCTGTCCGGATTACGCACTTACCTACCAATACAGTTGTTCAGTGTCAGACAGATCGTTCTCAGCATAAGAATAAAGATCAGGCAATGAAACAGCTGCGTGCAAAATTATTTGAGCTTGAACTGCAGAAACAAAATGCAGAAAAGCAAGCGAATGAAGATGCCAAATCTGATATTGGCTGGGGCAGTCAAATCCGTTCCTATGTGCTGGATGACTCTCGAATTAAGGATTTAAGAACCGGAATTGAAAACCGGAATACTCAGGCAGTCCTTGATGGTGATTTGGATAAATTTATAGAAGCTAGTCTGAAATCGGGTCTTTAGCTTTTTACCGAAATATACAGGATTAAACCCACATGACTGATGTGATTCAAAACGACAACATTCAAGAAGAAAATAAGCTTGTTGCGGAACGTCGTAGTAAGCTGGAACATATTCGGAAAAGTTGTAAATCGAACGGACACCCAAATGATTTTCGCCGGGACAGCCTGGCTGGAGATTTGCAGAAAGACTTCGGTGAAAAGACAAAAGAAGAGCTGGAAGAACTCAACCATATTGTTGCTGTTGCTGGCCGGGTAATGGCAAAACGTGGTCCTTTTTTAGTGATTCAGGAAACCTCAGGGCGTATACAGGCGTATGCGACTAAAGATGTCCAAAAAGAGCTGAAAGCCAAATATCAGGGGCTGGATATTGGTGACATCATTGGCGTGAAAGGTGCATTGCACAAATCGGGTAAGGGTGATCTTTACGTTAACATGGAATCGTATGAGTTGTTGACGAAAGCATTACGTCCGCTACCGGAAAAATTCCATGGGTTAACGGATCAGGAACTGCGTTATCGTCAGCGTTATGTTGATCTGATTGTGAACGAAGATTCGCGTCAGGCATTTATTATCCGCTCGAAACTGATTACTGCGATTCGTGGTTTTATGGCTTCCAAAAACTATCTTGAAGTTGAAACCCCAATGATGCAAACCATCCCTGGTGGTGCGGCTGCCCGTCCGTTCATCACCCATCATAACGCTTTAGATATTGATATGTATCTGCGTATTGCACCAGAGTTATATCTGAAACGTTTGGTCGTTGGTGGTTTTGAACGGGTATTTGAAATTAACCGTAACTTCCGCAATGAAGGGTTGTCTTTACGGCATAACCCTGAATTTACGATGATGGAATTTTATCAGGCTTACTCTGACTATCATGATCTGATGGACTTGACTGAGGAAATGTTAAGTCAGGTTGCTCAGGAAGTGATGGGAGCCACGACGGTTCCTTATGGCGATGAGACCGTTGATTTTGGCGGTCGATATGCCCGAATGACCATGTTGGAAGCAATCCAGCACTATAATCCGGATCATCAGGATATTCAGAGTCTGGATAATGATAAAATTCAGGATCGTGAATTGATGATTTCTATTGCTAAGTCTCTTCATATTGAAGTTGAATCATTCTGGACTTGTGGCCAGTTACTGGAAGAGATCTTTGGTGAAACCGCAGAGCCTCAGTTGATTCAGCCAACATTTATAACAGGTTATCCTGCTGATATTTCTCCACTGGCCCGACGCAATGATGATAATCCATTTATTACTGACCGGTTTGAATTCTTTATTGGTGGCCGGGAAGTTGCGAATGGCTTCTCTGAGCTGAATGATGCTGAAGATCAGGAGTCTCGTTTTAAAGCGCAAGTGGCAGCAAAAGATGCCGGTGACGATGAAGCAATGTTTTATGACGGGGATTATATCCGGGCTCTGGAGCACGGACTGCCACCGACAGCAGGGCAGGGTATTGGAATCGATCGTCTGGCGATGTTATTTACCAATGCGCATTCAATACGCGATGTGATTCTTTTCCCGGCGATGAGACCTCAGCAATAATTGATTCTTGTCGACCATATTTGTAAAAAGCCTTTCCTTTCGGGAAAGGCTTTTTTTATGGATGATACTTTATGGGCAAAACTGACAATCAGCAAAGAATGACTTGTGATATTCGGTATATTTGGGATTTAAATGATTTTCCTGATACCAATGCTATCCTCTTTATAGCAATGTATTTGAGGGTCTCATTAATAAGACTATTGCTTTTTAATGAATGATTTAGCTAGCACAACGCTTAATAATCAATAATATAGAAGCAAAATCATTAAATAATGACACGAATTTAGTCAATGATAAGGAATATTCATGGGTAATCAGTTCCGGATGGACTCTGTTCCGGGTTCTCTTATCGTAGTTGGTGGTACTTATGAACCATGGCTATCAGTTTTAGAACAAGTTGGATGGTGCTGCTCTCAGGTCGGTGATTTAAGAAAAGCTGATATGTTATTCAGAGAAACAGGGCCGTGTATTGGTATTGTTGATTTAAGTCATGATGAATTCAGTTTGAATGGCATTGCTAATCTGGTGAGTTCCCATCGCCAGGTTCGCTGGCTGGCATTTATCAGAGAGTCTCAACTGGGCTCTGATACAATTTGCCAGTTTATTGTTAATTTCTGCATTGATTTTTTTACTTCGCCAATACCCGATACTCAGTTGCTTAGTACGATTGGTCATCAGCTGGGTATGTTAAAGCTGGAGAAAAAAGTTTGGCCTCAATACGGTAATTATGGTGATTTAGGATTATCCGGTGAATCTCTGGTAATGAAGCGCCTCAGAGATCAAATAAAGCGTATTGCACCAACAGATGTCAATATATTTATTTGTGGTGAAAGTGGTTCCGGAAAAGAACAGGTAGCCAAAGCTATTCATTATGTCTCCTCCCGTTCTCAAAAACCTTTTATCACAGTGAATTGTAGTGCGATGTCTGAGAAACGGTTTGAAATGGAAGTTTTCGGAATTGGGGTTGAGAAGCCAGAGACCCTGACATTGCTGGAGCAAGCTGAGGGCGGCACTGTTTTTTTAAGGAGATATTATCCATTCCTGAAAGGCAGCAGCTGAATTTATTACGCTTTTTTCAGGAAGGAACGATTGAGACTGTAAAAGGGGTCATTAAGCTTGATATCCGTATTGTGACTTCAAATACGACAGATATAGACAGGGCAACTGCAGAAAATAATTTCAGCGAGGACTTATATCATAATATCAATGTATTAAGAGTAAATGTCCCCAGTCTGAGAGAAAGAAGTACAGATATTCCCTTGATTGCCCGTTATTACTTGCAGCAGTTTTCCAAAGAATATAATGCTCAGGCCAGAGGATTTACCGATGAAGCCCTGGATAAGCTATCCCAGTATCGTTGGCCCGGGAACATTCGTGAATTAATCAATCAGATTAAACGGATGGTATTAATGTCGGATGATGTGATGTTGACCGGGAATGATTTAGATTTGCCTGAATATTGTGATGAAAAGTTAAGCTTGAAGGTAATAAGGGAGCGTTCTGAAAAGGATGCGTTAGTTGCTGCGCTGGATTCTAATCAGGGGCAGATTACGTTGGCAGCAAAAGAACTGGAAATATCAAGAGCGACAATTTATCGTTTATTAAATAAATATCATTTAATTTCTGATGAAGAAGTGAATTCCTGAGCTTGAATAAGCCAGATTTGATGAGTAGAAGTCACTCATCCTGAATGTTCATTCGGGAATGTTGGGCTGCTATTTTTACCAATAAATTTTTTATATGCTTCGATGGAATGATATTTTTCAATGTCTGAAAATATAGATTGAATGTTTTAATGTTGATATAAAAATCAAGATTAGTAAGTATGAAATATTGTTTTTCACAGGAGTTATTGTTTTTAGTTGATTTTTTATCTGTCCTTTATAGAATAACGTCGTGGCTCAGGTCACAATTCTTTTCTAACCCAATTAATAGATCGATTCAGGAGGCGCATAGATGAATAATTTCGTATTTTCAGTGTATGCGTATGCCGGAATGGGACATGGTGTCCCCACTCAGGATAAATCTGTCTTGAATTGATCTGCGTCTGTTTATTAGGCTGCAGAGCATGGCAGCTTAATAAAAAGTGACTTTCTATTCATTCTGATATTAAGTATTGCCATGTTCTCTCTGTTTGAAATTATCAGGAGAAACATATGAGTAATTCTGTCTATCTATCAATCGCTATTTTATTTATCCGTGCTGACTTACGTCGTGAAAAGCGCTTAATCAAGAAGAAGCAACATCAGGTGTTACAGGATATTCCCTGGAATAATACTCACTTATTACGTGATATAGGTATGGACCAGCCTGTGACAGAGTCAGGTAAATCCCGCACTTTTGATGAAATTGTATCATTGCGTATGCGTAGTATTTGCCGGCTTATTGCCTTGAAAATACCGACGTAATCCTGAGGAAGTCAGTGATGTAATATGACTGACTTCCTTATAAAAATCAGGAGTTTTTACTCCTGATTTTTCAGCTTTTCTATTTGTAACGTTTAAATTTTTGCAAAGAAGCAGCTTATGGACATGGGTTTGAGAAAGCTGCTGAAATGGCATCTATCTTATTTAACAATGACTCTGACAATTCAATGTTGATACTATCGATATTTGTTTTTAATTGTTCCATTGTTGTTGCGCCTATAATTGTTGAAGCAACAAAAGGACGCTGATTGACAAAAGCAAGTGCCATTTGCGCGGGATCCAGCCCGTGCTCTCTGGCCAGATCTGTGTAGGCTCTTGTCGCTTTAATCCCCTGAGGCGTAAAGTAACGTTTATTAAATCGTTCAAATATCGTGCATCTTGCATTCTTTGGATGACCATCAAGATACTTGCCACTCAATACACCAAAGGCCATTGGCGAGTACGCCAGCAGCTTAACCCCTTCGTAGTGGGTTATTTCTGAAAGTCCAACTTCAAAACTTCGGTTCAGTAAGCTGTACGGATTTTGGATTGTGACTATTCGGGGAAGATCATGTTTTTCTGCCAGGCGTAAATAAGTCATTAATCCCCATGGTGTTTCATTTGAAACGCCAATATAACGAACCTTTCCTGCTTTAACCAGGTCACTCATTGCTTCCAGTGACTCAATCAAAGTGACCGCTTCTTTTTCATCCGGGTAAGGATAGTTCAGTTTTCCGAAACAATTGGTTTGTCTTTGTGGCCAGTGGAGCTGATAGAGATCGACATAATCGGTTTTCAACCGGCTCAGACTGTCATCAATTGCCTGGTGTATATTCCTGTGATCCAGAGCCATCTTATCCCGGATTTCAGCACCTCGGGGACCTGCAACTTTTGTCGCCAGAATCACTTTTTCTCTTTTTCCTGATTTTTCCAGCCATTGACCGATATAAGACTCAGTCAATCCCTGAGTATCAGGTCTGGGGGGAACCGGGTATACTTCGGCAGTGTCAATAAAATTCACTCCCTGCTCTAAAGCATAATCCAGCTGATTACATGTGTCAGAGAGCGTGTTTTGCTCTCCGAAAGTCATTGTTCCCAGACAAATTTTGCTGATTTCTAATGTCGAGTGAGGCAGTTTTGTATATTGCATGTCACTTCCTTGATGTTGAACAAAGCTGAAAATAATTCATGAATTTGTATTTATACCTAAAACTTCAGATGCTCTGGGTATACAACATGACGGCTTCGAAATTCATAAAAGTTGAAAACGGAATCTTCAAATAACCCGGGCATCATATTTGTGGTTATTTAAAAGATACAAAGAATCTATCTTTAAATGAAAAATAGATCTACATCTGAATGAAATGAAACGAAGTATTTTTTGAACAAGGCGATGAAAGATAAACGCTCTAAGCTAATCAAATAATTAATTTTGCAGATGCAAGAAGTGTCGTTCAAGAATCTGAGCGGTAAATTGTGTACGCAGATAAAAGCCTCTGGGCTTGGTTTTAATCATTTTTCCGCTGGCGCCATAAGCATCAGTTTTTACCCGGCTGTTTGCTGCTTTAGGTCGTAACTGAAGTACCTGACCATGTTTGGCTGTAATCTGTTCAACCTGGCCAAGAACGATTAGCTCCATGAGTTCTTCCCAATCATTTTTTAATAATTGTTCTTCTTTCTGAGAAGGTGTCCAGAGGAGAGGTGTCCCGACTCTTCTGTCACGAAGCGGAATTTCTCTTTCTCCTTCAACCGGAACCCATAAAACACAAGATAGTTTGTGTCTGACATGACTTGTTTCCCAGGATAGCCCATGAACACCAGTAAGAGGAGCAACACATACAAACGTTGTTTCAAGTGGCTGACCAGTATAACTTACGGGAATGCTTTTCAGTTCTATCCCTAAATGTTCAAAATCTTGCTGAGGTTTACTTCCGGAAGTTGCACCTAAGTGCCATTCCAGTAGTTGTCCTACCCAGCCTTTGTCTTTTTTCAGATTTTCAGGCACAGGAACATTTGCTATATCTGCAAGTTCAGCAAAACTCAGCCCGGCGATACGGTGGGCACTTTGCAATAGTTCTTCTTTAGTCTCGGGTTCTGTTCTCACAGGGATTCATCGTTTCTTAAAAAAGACAGTTTATCAAATAAGTCGTATGAATCTTAAGTTTCTTTTCCTCCGTGTCTCTGGAGCGTGTTTATCTTCAATTTACTATCAACTTATACACATCTGCTTGTGAATAAGTCATTATTTCAGTAAGTCTGTACATTTATACAGTTTTTTTATATCTGAATTTGATGGTTTTTTAGCAGATTTAGCGAGGCTTATTCAGAGAAAGGCAAGGCTGATGGATCTTTGTTCGATGAAGATCTTTATTGATCTTCTTTTGTTGTTCAGGCATGTGTTGGTGTGTGTAACTTAATGATTTATATGGATAGATGGTATGGATCAGTAATGTTTATGTTTTATTTTTTATGTCTCGGCTCTGGATTATTGTGAGTAATATATTATTTTTTCACATGGTTATTCACAGAAAAGGTGAATAACCATAGAAATATGAACAATTGTGGGAAAAAATCGTGCTGGTTGTCTGTTTTGGGTTTCAGAGCGGAAATTTGGTGTTTGTTTTGACCTGAAATTTGCTCCTGCTGAAGATCTGTGGAAAAATCAAAGGAATTAAAATTTTATTAGAGGTTTGCCAGTGATCGATGGCGATGGTTACCGGCTTAATGTTGGTATTGTAATTTGTAACAACCATGGTCAGGTATTCTGGGCGAAACGATACGGACAACATTCCTGGCAATTTCCTCAAGGTGGAATTGATGAAGGTGAGACTCCTGAACAGGCAATGTTTCGAGAGCTTTATGAAGAGGTTGGTTTAACAAAAAGAGATGTAAAAATTGTAGCAACCAGCCGGCACTGGTTAAAGTATAAGTTGCCAAAACGGTTGGTACGATGGGACTCTCAACCTGTTTGTATCGGACAAAAACAGAAATGGTTTCTTTTACGTTTGGAATGTCATGAATCAAAGATTAACATGCAACGTGGAGTAACACCTGAGTTTGATGGTTGGCGCTGGGTGAGCTATTGGTATCCTGTAAGGCAAGTCGTTTCATTTAAACGTGACGTGTATCGTCGTGTAATGAAAGAATTTGCATCAGTTGCGATGCCATTCAAAACCCGTAAACCAAAAGGTAAACGAAAACCTAAAAGAGGGTAAATATGCTGTCTCAGCTCAGGGAAATTGTTGAGCAAGTATCCAGAATTGAAGATATTCATCAGGCTCTGAACCATCTGGTGAAAGAAACCTGTAAGGCAATGGATACGGAATGTTGCACGATTTACCTTGCGAATGAGGAAAAGCAGAGCCTTGAGTTAATGGCGACTCAGGGCTTGAAATTTAAACGAAAAAAAATATCTATCGGGTTCGATGAAGGACTTGTCGGACTCGTTAAACGAACGGCAGAACCCATCAATCTGGCTGAGGCTTCCAAGCATCCGGACTTTAAATATTTTAAACAATTGGGAGAGCGGGTCTATCACAGTTTTTTAGGCACACCTATCATTTACCGTAAGCAGGTACTTGGTGTGTTGGTTGTTCAGCAACGTGTCCCGCGTCAGTTCAGTGAAATTGAAGAGTCTTTCATTGTCACGCTTGCCGCCCAACTGGCCATTCTCATCGCACACTCTTTATCTCAGGGGTTATGGTCACTTTCTCATAAGCAGATTTCAGTCATTAAAGGTATTGCTGCATCTCCCGGCGTCGCAATCGGAGAATTCTGGTGTGATAATTCGCAACCTGAGTTGGAAAGTGTTTTACCTGCATCCACACTGGACATAAAAAAAGAACAGGAGATGTTGCTGCAGGCTGTCGAAAATGCTTTGAGCGACTTTCGGCGTATGCGAAAAAAATTTGATGGCGATATCCATAAAGATACATTAGCTATTTTTGATTTATTTACGCATTTGCTGAATGATCCGATGCTGCGAAATGATCTGAAGGATAAGATACAGCAAGGTGATCGTGCTGACTGGGCTTTGCGCCAGGTTGTGGAAAGATATGTCTCCCGGTTTTCTGCAATGACTGACAATTATATGCGCGAAAGAGCTCAGGATATGAAAGAGCTGGGGCAGCGGCTGTTGTTCTTTTTATATAATATGGAAAATGAAGAACTGGAGTTTGAAAAGCCTATCATTCTGGTTGTCCGTGAGCTGACCGCATCACTATTGGCGAGTATTCCAAAAGATAAATTATTGGCAGTTGTTTCTATTGAGGGTGCTGCAAATTCCCATGCTGCAATTTTGTCCCGGGCTCTGGGCATTCCTGCTGTGATGGGGGTGACGCTGAATATGAATCATGTGAATTCAGTGCTTGGAATTGTGGATGGCTATAGTGGTTTTGTGCACATCTCTCCAGACTCTAAAGTGCTTGCCGAGTACCGGGCATTAGTCGAAGAAGAAAGTGAACTTTCTGAAATGGTTAATGAAAGCCTTTCGGCTTTAGCCTTAACTCAGGATGGTCATCAGATCAAAGTGCTGTTGAATACCGGTTTAAATACAGATACGAATCCGGTGGTTAATCAGGGCATTGATGGCGTAGGTTTATATCGGACTGAAGTGTCATTTTTGCTGCAGAATCGTTTTCCTTCTGAAGAAGAGCAAACGCTGCGATATCAGCAGATGCTGGAAATGTACGCAGATAAGACTGTTGTGATGAGAACGCTGGATATCGGTGGCGATAAGCCGTTACCTTATTTGCCCATAGAAGAAGATAATCCTTTTCTCGGATGGCGGGGAATTCGTTTTTCTCTTGATCATCCAGATATCTTCCTGATTCAGCTCAGAGCGATGATGAAAGCCAGTGCCGGGACAAACAATCTGCGTATTTTATTACCAATGGTTTCAGGAATGAAAGAGCTGGATGAGGCTCGCGGATTGATTCAGCGGGCATATGAAGAAGTTTCATCTGACGTTCCATCAATTGTTATGCCACCGGTTGGGGTGATGATTGAAGTACCTTCGATGATTTATCTTTTACCCCTGATTGCTGACCGGATTGACTTTGTTTCCGTTGGTACAAATGATTTAACGCAATACCTGCTGGCAGTTGACCGGAACAATGCCCGTGTGGCTGATGTCTATGAGTCTATGCATCCTTCAGTACTCAGCGCTTTAAAACATATTTATGATACGTGTACACAATTCAAAATCGATGTTTGTATTTGCGGAGAGTTAGCCGGAGACCCGATAGGCGCTTTGTTACTGATAGGAATGGGATATCGTTCATTGAGTATGAACACATCAAACGTTGCAAAAGTAAAATACCTGATTCGTAATGCAAAGGTTAAGACGCTTCAAGATTTAGCCCAAAAAGCATTGATGCAACCATATGGTCACGATATTTATAGTATGATGCAAACCTATTTTGAAGAGTATGGTTTCGCTGGCTTTATACGTGCAGGTAAGTACTGAATATCGTTAGGATGAATAGATTTGAATATTGAGTTTATCTCTGAACTGATGCTTCTTGGTAGCGTCGTAGGTGTTTTAGCAGGTCTGCTGGGAATCGGTGGCGGGCTAATTGTTGTCCCGGCACTGCTTTATCTGTTACCAAATGCCGGAATTCCGGCTGGCCTTGCCATGCAAATTGCATTAGCTACTTCTCTTTCTACTATAGTCCTTACTTCCGGATCCTCAGCACTAAATCATCTCAGGTTTGGTAATATTGATGTTTTTGCTATTAAGTGGTTGATTCCGGGTGTCGTTTGTGGTGGATTTATTGGTGCGACGCTGGCTGAGATGATTCCTGCTGAGTATCTGCCCAGAATTTTTGGCGTGATTGTATTTATACTGGCTGTGCAGATGTTTCGTTCTATCCGGGTTCAGGCTTTTAAACCGATGCCCGGACCGGGCGTAACATCGCTGAGTGGTATATTTATTGGCATCATCGCCAGTCTTGCCGGTATTGGTGGTGGCGCATTATCTGTTCCTTTTCTGAATCGTCATGGTGTCGAAATGCGGAAGGCGGTTGGGTCATCATCTGTATGTGGTTGCGTTATTGCGATTTCCGGAATGCTTGGATTTATCTGGCATGGTGTCACAGTGGATAATCTGCCTGAATATAGTCTGGGGTATGTCTATTTACCTGCACTATTATTTATTTCATGTACATCGATAGTTTTGACTAAGTTTGGTGCCAGGCTGGCGACGGAGTTACCAACTTCAATTCTCAAAAAAATATTTTCTGTATTTTTAATGTTTGTTTCTGTTCATATGCTAATGCGTTAAATATGGCTGTTATTTAAATCAAAAAGAGTAATAACTTATGTCTCATGGGTTCCTCCAGTTTCCTAATATTGATCCTGTGCTATTTTCGATTGGGCCGTTGTCGGTTCGGTGGTATGGCCTTATGTACCTGTTTGGTTTTCTGTTTGCGACATGGCTTGCAAACAGAAGAGCTGAGAGACCTGGAAGTGGCTGGACAAAGGATCAGGTGTCCGATTTGTTATTTGCCGGTTTCATTGGTGTCATTGTTGGCGGGCGTCTTGGATATGTGATTTTTTATGGTTTCGACTTCTGGCTTCAGGACCCGCTCTATTTGTTTAAAGTCTGGACGGGTGGTATGTCTTTCCATGGTGGGTTATTGGGCGTGATGACTGCTATGTTATGGTACGGGAGAAAGAATAACCGTCAGTTCTTCGCAGTAGCCGATTTTATTGCTCCTCTTGTCCCATTTGGGCTGGCTTTAGGCCGTCTTGGGAACTTCATGAATGGTGAATTATGGGGACGAAAAACAGATGTTCCCTGGGGAATGGTCTTCCCCGGAGCCGGCCCCGACCCTCGCCATCCTTCACAGATCTATGAGTTTCTTTTGGAAGGTGTTGTGCTGTTTATTATTCTTAATGTATTCATTCGTAAAAAAAGGCCTGTTGGTTCAGTTGCCGGCCTCTTTTTGATAGGCTACGGTCTGGCCCGGATTTTTGTTGAACATTTCAGAGAGCCGGATGCACAACTGGGGCTGTTTATTGGTGGTATTTCTATGGGACAGATCCTGTCATTGCCTATGCTTTTAGGGGGAGTATTACTGATGGCCTGGGCATATAAGTCTAACCGACAGTCAATTCAATAAGCTTATCGGGGTTAATAAATTGAAGCAGTATCTTGAACTTTGTCAACGAATTATTGATGAGGGTGTGTGGGTTGAAAATCAGAGGACAGGTAAACGTTGTCTGACAGTTATTAATGCAGATCTGACATATGATGCAACAACTCATGAATTTCCGTTAGTGACTACCCGTAAGAGTTTTTGGAAGGCTGCAGTAGCCGAATTGCTTGGTTACATCAGAGGTTATGATAACGCTGCCGACTTTCGTCGCCTGGGAACCAAAACCTGGGATGCCAATGCGAATCAGAATGATGTATGGCTAAACAATCCATATCGTCGGGGTGAAGACGACATGGGACGTGTATATGGTGTTCAGGGAAGAACATGGGCAAAACCCGATGGCGGACATATTGATCAACTGAGAAAAATTGTTGATGACTTGAGCAAAGGCACAGACGATCGGGGAGAAATATTAAATTTCTATAATCCGGGAGAGTTTCATATGGGGTGTTTGAGGCCTTGTATGTACAGCCATCATTTCTCATTATTGGGAGATACTTTGTTTCTCAACAGCACACAACGTTCATGTGATGTTCCGCTTGGGCTGAACTTTAATATGGTTCAGGTTTATGTATTGCTGGTATTAATGGCTCAGATTACCGGGAAGAAGCCCGGTAAGGCTTATCATAAAATTGTTAATGCACATATTTACGACGATCAACTTGAGTTAATGCGTGATGTCCAGTTACGTAGGTCGCCTTTTCCATCACCTCGCCTGAGTGTCAATCCGGATATTCGTTCTCTCGAAGACCTTGAAACCTGGGTAACTCTGGATGATTTTCAGGTTGATGGTTATGAGTGCCACGAACCGATTCAGTACCCTTTCTCTGTCTGACTCGGGTTTTCCATTGCATTATTGTTATAAACAGCATTATTGCTATAAACAATAAGAATAATAGGCTTGAAAAAAGAGGTTTTTTGTTTTGAATCTTAAAGCACTGGAAGAAAATTCGGCAAAAGCTGTCGTCTTACTAAAAGCGATGGCAAATGAAAGGCGGCTTCAGATCTTGTGTTTGTTACTTGAACAGGAGCTATCAGTTAGTGAATTAAGTGAGAATCTTTCCCTGAGTCAATCAGCTTTGTCCCAGCATTTGGCTTGGTTGAGAAGAGATAAACTTGTGTCGACACGAAAAGAAGCGCAAACAGTTTATTACTCGTTAAGTAGCGAGAATGTAAAAGCAGTGATGGAAGTACTCCATCAGCTTTATTGTGCTTAGGGTCAACAAACTTAAGGTATGACCGAACACAACAAATAAAAAAACCGGCTTTCAGCCGGTTTTTTTATTTTCTTAATAAATCAAAACAAATTAAAAATTAAAGTGCTTTGATTGCTGCCGCGAAACGGGACTTATGACGGGCTGCTTTATTCTTATGAATAAGGCCTTTAGTTGCCATACGATCCAGAATCGGTGTTACTGCAGCAAGTGCCGCTGTAGCAGCTTCTTTGTCGCCAGCTTCAATAGCTGCAACAGTTTTTTTCATGTAAGTGCGCATCATTGAACGACGACTAGCATTATGCTGACGACGTTTCTCGGCCTGGATAGCGCGCTTCTTAGCAGATTTACTATTTGCCAAGGGTCTACTCCCAAAAACTTTAATTCGGTGACATTTTAAGGGCCGGAACTATCCCTTATTTATCAATAAATGTCAAATGATTTGTGCAAAAACCAATCTTAGCCAAACATTTTTTGGTATACAACGGTCTTCACGGTTAAGATGGCGGGAATTCTAACAGTATTCTTTTAGCAATACCAGCTCGGGGTTGTTCTGGGTGGTTCTTTCAAATCAAGCTTGAAGTTTACCTTTAATTTTTCTGGTGTTAATCGAGGTTGCAGTGAGTAAACGTCTTCTCAAATCTGGTCTTATTGTCAGTATGATGACTTTGATATCCCGGGTTCTTGGACTGGTCAGGGATATTGTTGTGGCAAATCTGATGGGAGCGGGTGTCAGTGCTGATGTATTCTTCTTTGCCAACAGAATTCCCAATTTCTTAAGGCGTTTATTTGCTGAAGGTGCCTTCTCCCAGGCTTTTGTTCCGGTTTTAACAGAATATCATGCCAAAGATGATATGAATGAAACACGGATGTTGATTGCAAAAGCCTCCGGTACACTTGGGGTACTGGTTACTATTGTTACGCTGGCAGGTGTTCTGGGATCGGGTGTTGTCACCGCAGTGTTTGGTGCAGGATGGTATCTTGACTGGTTAAATGATGGCCCTTCAGCGGCTAAATTTGAGCTGGCAAGTTTATTATTAAAAATCACTTTCCCATACTTATGGTTCATCACATTTGTTGCCCTATCCGGTGCGATATTGAATACGCTGGGGAAATTTGCCGTTTCTTCATTTACTCCGGTTTTCTTAAATATCATGATTATTGGGGCGGCCTTATTTATATCACCTCATATCAGGCAACCAGAGATTGGTTTAGCCATCGGTGTTTTTCTGGGGGGAATGATCCAGTTTTTATTTCAGATTCCTTTTTTAATCAAGGCAGGTGTTTTTGTTCGCCCCCGTTGGGGATGGCGTGATCCTGGCGTTGTGAAAATCAGAACACTCATGATTCCGGCATTGTTTGGGGTCTCGGTCAGTCAAATCAATCTGTTGTTTGATACTTTAATAGCCAGTTTCCTTCAGACTGGGTCAATCAGCTGGTTATATTATTCAGATCGTTTGCTCGAATTTCCTCTGGGGCTGTTTGGTATTGCAATTGCGACGGTCATTTTACCTGCATTATCCCGTAATTATGTAAACGATCAGAATGACGGCTTTGCCAGAACAATGGATTGGGGCGTTCGGATGGTTTGCTTTTTGGGGATGCCAGCAATGCTTGGACTGGCTGCACTGTCAAAACCAATGCTGATGGTTTTATTTATGAGAGGGGAGTTTTCTGTGTCTGATGTTGAGCATGCCTCTTTATCGTTAATGGCATATGCTTCCGGGTTGCTCAGCTTTATGCTGATAAAAATACTGGCCCCAGGATATTATTCTCGTCAGGATACAAAAACTCCCGTCAAATATGGTATCGTTGCGATGATATCTAACATGTTTTTTAATGCAGTTTTTGCATACTTTTTTGGCTACGTTGGCCTTGCCATGGCAACGGCCTTATCCGCGTTGATTAACATGGCTT
The DNA here is from genome assembly GCF_024346755.1 of Vibrio aerogenes. Taxonomy (NCBI): domain Bacteria; kingdom Pseudomonadati; phylum Pseudomonadota; class Gammaproteobacteria; order Vibrionales; family Vibrionaceae; genus Vibrio; species Vibrio aerogenes. The sequence continues at coordinate 885,842 of NZ_AP024861.1, forward strand.
TGCTATACCGGGGATTACATATTGCGGGTGTATATCAGCTGCATATGAATACAGTTGTTTTCATTATGAAGCTCGCCATATCCGGTATCATGATGAGTGTCTTTTTGTATGTGATGCTGGATGAAATCATATACTGGTTAAACTGGGGAATATGGAGAAGGGGCCTGACTCTGGCTGGTCTGATTGTCTCCGGAGCTTTAGTTTATGTTATTTCCTGCTGGATTTCCGGCATTCGTTTCAGGCATATCATTCCCAGAGAATCAGGTGTTCGGGATGTTGGTGAAATAAAGGATGACAGATGATAAAAGCAGCGACAGACGGATAACGATTAGTATATAATTCTCCGGCTTCATTACCCTGAACAGACTGGAACATATAGGTTTTAAACATTTTCCATGGAATTGATCCGCGGTATCCATAATTTGAGAACACAGCCATATGGCTGTGTTTTGACAATTGGTAATTTTGATGGTGTCCATTTGGGACATCAACATGTGCTTCGTCTGGTGACAGAGAAAGCAAAGTCGCTGAAGATATCTTCTGTTGTCATGACATTTGAGCCTCAGCCATTAGAAGTCTTTGCAAAAGAAAACGCACCCGCCCGTTTAACACGCTTACGGGATAAGTATGTTCAGCTGAGTAAGCTGGCTATTGATCGCTTATTGTGTGTTAATTTTAACGAACAATTCGCACAAATTGAGCCTGAGTCTTTTATTCATGACTTGTTGGTGAAGCGTTTGGGTGTTAAGTTTCTGGTCGTTGGAGATGACTTTTGTTTTGGAAAGGCCCGGCGTGGCGACTTTGACATGCTGAAACAAGCCGGGAAGAAGTTTGGTTTTGATGTGGTCAGCTCGCATAGCTTTTGCCTTGATGAACTACGTGTCAGCAGCACTGCAATTCGCGATGCACTGGCTCAGAACAATCTTCAGGCAGCAAGAGAAATGTTGGGCAGAAACTATAGTATTAGTGGCCGGGTTTCTCATGGAAGAAAATTAGGTCGCACAATTGGCTTCCCTACGGCAAACATACCGCTTAAACGTTGTGTTTCTCCAGTCAGCGGTGTCTATGTTGTACAGGTTAAGGGCGTGTCCGGGAAAGTTGTTTCCGGGATCGCTAATATTGGCCAGCGTCCGACTGTTAATGGTGTCAGACAGCAGCTTGAGGTGCATTTATTTGACTATCAAGGTGATTTATATGGCAAGCAGTTGGAAGTGGCACTTTTACATAAGATTCGTGACGAGTTTAAATTCGCTTCATTTGAAGCGTTAAAGCAACAAATTGAATCAGATGCAGAAGCAGCAAGGGTGTGGCTGCTTCAATATGCAGGTTAACCAGTCTGAACTGGTTAATGTCGTGTCTAACTTTGCCCAGAATAACGGAATTAAGAATCGATGAGTGAATATAAAGATACCCTGAATTTACCTGAAACAGGGTTTCCAATGCGTGGCAATCTGGCTAAACGCGAGCCGGAAATGCTGAAGCGCTGGTACGAAAAAGATTTATACGGTGAGATCCGTAAAGCGAAAAAAGGCAAGAAATCTTTTGTATTACATGATGGTCCTCCATATGCCAATGGAGATATTCATATTGGTCACGCATTAAATAAGATTCTTAAAGACATTATTATTAAATCCAAAACACTTTCTGGGTTTGACGCACCTTATGTCCCCGGATGGGACTGTCACGGGCTTCCTATTGAACTTATGGTTGAAAAAAAAGTAGGCAAACCTGGTCAAAAAGTGACAGCAGCAGAGTTTCGTGAAAAATGTCGCGAATACGCCGCGGGTCAGGTAGAAGGGCAGAAAGAGAGCTTTAAGCGCCTTGGCATTCTTGGTGAATGGGATAAACCTTATCGCACAATGGATTTTGCGACTGAAGCAAACATTATTCGTGCATTGGGAAAAATTGCCGATAAAGGGCACTTACTCAAAGGGTTTAAGCCTGTCCACTGGTGTACCGACTGTGGTTCTGCATTAGCTGAAGCGGAAGTTGAATATAAAGATAAGGTATCTCCCTCTATCGACGTTCGTTTCAAAGCAGCAGATGAAGCGGCGTTGCTGGCTAAGTTTGCCTTGAATGAAGGTCATGAAGGTGAAGGTGAACTTTCCATTGTCATCTGGACTACGACCCCATGGACGTTACCTGCAAACCGGGCAGTATGTTTACGTGATGACCTTGAATATGTGTTGATTCAGGTTGAAGCTAATTCTGAAACAGACCAGATTGCTGAAAGAATCATTGTGGCTTCAGAGCTGGCTAAAGATGTAATGGATCGGGCTGGAATTGCTCATTTCCACAATCTTGGTTTTGCGAAAGGTTCTGATTTGGAGTTAAGCCGCTTCAGGCATCCTTTTTATGATTTTACTGTGCCAGCTATTCTGGGTGAACATGTAACGACTGATTCAGGGACCGGGGTTGTTCATACTGCACCGGGCCATGGTCAGGAAGATTTTGTCGTTGGGCAGAAGTATGACCTTGAAGTTGCAAACCCCGTTGGTTCGAATGGTGTCTTTCTTCCTGATACTGAGTTATTTGCAGGGCAACACGTCTTCAAAGCAAATGATGCGGTTATTTCTGTATTAGAAGAAAAAGGCGCACTTTTACATCATCATGCATATGAACATAGTTATCCTCATTGCTGGCGTCATAAAACACCAATTATTTTCAGAGCCACTCCGCAGTGGTTTGTTTCAATGGATCAGTCTGGATTGAGGAACAAAGCTTTAGGTGCAATTCAGGATGTTCAGTGGATTCCTGACTGGGGACAAAACCGGATCGAAGCGATGATCGAAGGGCGTCCAGAGTGGTGTATTTCCAGACAGCGTACCTGGGGAACGCCGATTGCGTTATTTGTTCATAAAGAAACGGCTGAACTGCATCCCGATACTGTGGCTCTGATTGAAAAAGTGGCGTTGTTAGTTGAAGAAAAAGGGATCCAGGCATGGTGGGATTTGGAACCTGCGACTTTGCTTAGCCCTGAAGATGCAGAACAATATGAAAAAGTACTGGATACACTGGATGTGTGGTTTGATTCCGGTGTGACCCACTATGCGGTTGTTGATAGCCGTGAAGAGTTCAATGGTCAACCCGCAGATATGTATCTCGAAGGTTCGGATCAGCACCGCGGCTGGTTCCAGTCGTCTTTGATTTCATCGATTGCGATGAAAGATAAAGCACCATACAAGCAAGTCTTGACGCATGGTTTTACCGTTGACGGACAAGGGCGGAAAATGTCCAAGTCTATCGGTAACACGGTTGCACCAAAAGATGTTGTGAACAAGCTGGGTGCTGATATTCTGCGCCTTTGGGTTGCATCGACAGATTATACCGGTGAAGTTGCTGTGTCTGATGAGATACTGAAGCGTAGTGCTGATGCATACCGGAGAATCCGTAATACAGCACGTTTCCTGCTGTCTAATCTGAACGGTTTTAACCCTGAAACGGATTTGGTTCCGGTACAGGATATGATTGCATTAGACAAATGGGCTGTGAGCCAGGCATTAGCTGCTCAGGAAGAGATCATTCAATCATATGATACGTATAATACACATGCGGTTGTACAGCGATTGATGCATTTCTGCTCAATTGAAATGGGTTCTTTCTATCTTGATGTCATTAAGGATCGTCAGTATACAGCCAAGCGTGGTGGTCACGCTCAGCGGAGCTGTCAGACGGCACTGTTTTACATTGTTGAAGCTTTAGTTCGCTGGATGGCGCCGGTTATGTCATTTACTGCGGATGAAATCTGGTCTGAGATGCCAGAGAAACAAGCTGATGGTGAATCACGGGATACCTTTGTTTTTACTGCTGAATGGTACAATGGACTGGTTGGTCTTGAAGATGGTGAAGCATTTGATAATGCTTTCTGGTCTGAGATTCAACATGTTCGTGGTGCTGTGAATAAGTTACTTGAGTCTGCGCGTAGTGAAAAAACTATTGGTGGCTCTTTGCAGGCCGAAGTTATCCTGTTCGCGGACGATAAGCTGGCAGAACAACTGGAACAACTTGAGGATGAGCTGCGTTTTGTTCTGTTGACCTCAAAAGCGACAGTGAAGCCACTTGCCGAAAAATCTTCAGGTGCACATGAAACAGAAGTGGATGGGTTATTTGTTGAGGTGATGGCAACTGAATATGAAAAATGTGAGCGTTGCTGGCATCATACGTCAGATGTGGGCTCGGTTGAAGGCCATGAACATATCTGTGGACGTTGTGTATCGAACGTTGAAGGTGATGGCGAAATCAGAAAATTTGCGTAAAAAACTGGCAGATGAAAATGACTGAACTTACATTGAAAAACTCAGGTCTACGCTGGCTGTGGCTGGCAGCCTTGGTTTTTGTACTGGATATTTCTGTAAAATATCTGGTCATGAGCAATATGGGATATGGCCTGACACATCGTGTCGAGGTGCTTCCGTTTTTCAACCTGTTATATGTTCATAACCATGGTGCCGCATTCAGTTTTTTGAGTGATCAATCCGGATGGCAGCGATGGCTCTTTGCCGGGATCGCATTTGGCGTTGTATTCCTTCTGCTTTATTGGATGAGAAAACAACCAGCTTCAGAAAAGTGGAGTAACATAGCATATGCTATGATCATTGGCGGTGCTGTCGGAAATGTTTTTGATCGGATAGTTCATGGATATGTTGTCGACTATCTTGATTTTTATTGGAAAGATTATCATTGGCCAGCATTTAATTTAGCAGATAGCTCGATTTGTATTGGTGCTGCTATGCTGATTTTAGATGGTTTCCGGAAAAAGTAGACTTATTACTCTGCTAAAAACAGGTGAATAAGCATTAAATTTGTTCAATAACCCTAAGCGCTGTCTGTTGATTCGGAGAGCGCTTTTTGTCATAAAGGGGCTGTCCCCCGGAGAAGAAGCGAAGGTCATGACAATTACAATCCAAAAAGATAGTTCGGTAGCGCTGCATTTTACGATTAAGCTGGAGGATGGCTCTGTTGCTGATAGTACATATCAGGCCAATAAACCAGCACGGCTGGTCGTCGGTGACGGAAGTCTGAGTGACAATTTTGAAAAATGTCTGTTGGGATTAAAAGCCGGTGATAAAAAGTCGATTGCTCTTGAAGCTCAGGATGCATTCGGACTTCCAAATCCGGATAATATCCACCACATGGAGCGGAGCCGCTTTGTTGGGCAGGAACTGGAAGTCGGTATCATCATGGCATTCAGTGGACCTGATGGTGCAGAAATTCCGGGAATTATTTCAGAAATAAACGGGGATTCTGTCACTGTTGATTTTAATCACCCTTTATCCGGACAGAATGTTGTGTTTGATGTTGAAATTTTGTCGGTTGATTAAATAGGTATTACTGGTGTCTGTCAAATTATTCTGTGAGCTTTAACATGAAAATATTATTAGCAAACCCACGGGGGTTCTGTGCCGGTGTTGATCGGGCGATTAGTATCGTTGAACGGGCATTATCTATCTATCAGCCACCGATTTATGTTCGCCATGAAGTGGTTCATAATCGGTTTGTTGTTGAAGACCTGAAACAGAGAGGCGCTGTTTTTGTTGAAGAGCTCCATGAAGTGCCTGACAATAATATTGTTATTTTTTCTGCCCACGGAGTTTCTCAGGCTGTCAGAAATGAAGCAAAAAGCCGGGATTTAACGGTTTTCGACGCCACTTGTCCTTTGGTGACTAAGGTTCATATGGAGGTTGCCCGTGCCAGCCGGAAGAGCATGGAAGTTGTTTTGATCGGACATGCAGGTCATCCTGAAGTAGAAGGCACTATGGGACAGTATTCCAGTGAAACTGGCGGTATGTATCTGGTTGAAAATACAGAAGATGTTATGAAACTGAAATCTGTGGTTAAGCAGCCTGATAATCTTCATTATGTCAGTCAGACTACACTATCTGTCGATGAAACGGCTGATGTCATTGAAAAGCTCAGGGAAGTTTTTCCTGAGATACAAGGGCCAAGAAAAGATGATATCTGTTACGCAACGCAAAACCGCCAGGATGCGGTGAGAATGCTTGCCCGACAGGTTGATATTATGATCGTTGTCGGTTCTCGTAATTCATCTAACTCGACCCGGTTGAAAGAACTGGCTGAAAAGCTGGGAACCCAAGGGTATTTAACCGATCGTCCCGAAGATATTGATGCTTCATGGTTCCGGGATGTGAAGACGATAGGTGTGACAGCTGGTGCATCAGCACCTGAAGAACTGGTCAATCAAATTTTAGAGCGGATTCAGTCTTTGGGAGCGACATCAGTTGAAGAAATTTCCGGAAGGGAAGAGAATATGTTTTTTGAAGTTCCCAAAGAACTGCAGGTCAGGCAGGTTATATAATCAGAAAAGAGTTCTTCATTGATGAAGAACTCTTCCGGTTTTTCTCTTATCTATTTCAGGAATGAGCTAAGTGATTCTGGTCAGATTGTCCGTTGCTTTGTCTGAATGACTCAGGTTTTTGTGTTTTCCTGCAACTTTGATCACATATGCCAATACAGCGACAGAGCCGATAAAGCCAAGAATCGTTGATATTTGCATAGGTAGTCCAAACCCTAAAGTCTGACTGCTCAGGATAAAACTGATACAAACTGTCGTCATAAAGAGCGCTGGAATGGATGTAATCCAATGCAATTTTTGATGTCGAATCAGATATGCAGAAGCTGTCCATAGCATAATGACTGCAGTGCTTTGATTCGCAAAACCGAAGTATCTCCAGATAATACCAAAGTCAACTTGAGTGAGTATTCCGCCAATAACAAAGAGTGGCATGGCCATCATCAGGCGGCTCTTCAATGTTTTTTGCTCAAGGTTAAAGTACTCAGCAAGAATAAGGCGGCTTGAACGGAATGCTGTATCTCCTGAAGTAATCGGCAGAATAACGACACCCAGGAAGGCAAGGATACCGCCAAATACCCCTAGCAATCCAAACGATGAGGTATAAACTACGTTTCCCGGACCTCCGTGGCTGACGGCATCGGCGAGCCCATCGACTGAGTCAAAGAACGAAAGAGAAATAGTACACCAGATGAGTGCGATAATCCCTTCACCAATCATGGCACCATAAAAGACAAACCGTCCGTTCTTTTCATTCTCCATACATCTTGCCATCAATGGCGATTGTGTTGCGTGAAAGCCCGAAATTGCACCACATGCAATGGTAATAAACAACGCTGGCCAGAGCGGCATGTCATGAGGGTTCAAATTACTGAACATATCACCAAACTGAAATCCGGGCATGATCGTATGTTCACCGGAGAACGATATGGCGGTCATCAGGCCGACAGACATGAAAATTAACAATGCGCCAAATACCGGATATAGTCTTCCGATAATTTTATCGACCGGAACAATCGTTGCGAGAATGTAGTAGGCAAAAATGATGACAACCATGGCCCCGGTTCCAAGGTGAAGCGAAGTCTGCTCATTGATTAGGTTTGTCAGCATACCCGCAGGTGCAGAAACAAATACGACACCGACCAGAACCAACAGGATAATCGCGAAGACATTCATGAAGTGCCTCGGACTATTCCCCAGATACTTTCCTGTTATGCTGGGTACAGACGCTCCGTTATTTCTGATTGATAGCATGCCTGAGAAGTAATCATGAACAGCGCCGGCAAAGATACTGCCAATGACAATCCACAGTAAGGCGGCAGGACCATATAAGGCACCCATGATGGGGCCAAAAATAGGGCCGACTCCCGCAATGTTAAGAAGTTGAACTAAATAGACTTTTGAGGTTGGAAGTGGAACATAATCAACACCATCCTGCTGTGTATATGCTGGTGTCGCCCGCTTTTCATTAATACCAAAGATTCTTTCAATAAAGGATCCGTAAATGAAATAACCGCCGATTAATGCGGCAAGACATATCAAAAACCACCACATAGTTATCTTCCTTTGGTTACGCATAAAAAGAATGCATGGTTCAGATTAAACGCACAAACAGGTCAGTGCATTTAAAACTCCATTCAATGGTTGTATATGAATTTTAATGGCAGATGTAGCGATTAAGTGGTTGTTGGCGGCAGCTTCAGGTATGGTGCTGTTATGTCTTCGAATCTCAGACATATCTCTGGCCTATAATGTATTGACTTGCACGCTGCCCCGGTGAGACATATATTCAGCTGGTTTCTGTCTCAGTTTCCAGGTTCCGGTATTGCAGGTGTGATTTCGCTGTCATGACAGCCACTTGAGTGACTATCATAATGGTGGCATAGTTATGAAAAAGCATGGAGTTGATATGAAAAACCCAGTTTGGTTCATTGTCATTGTATTGTTTATCTCGGGGTGTTCGGCTTCTGATCCAGATGGAGCACAAGGGAAAAACTGGTATCAGGCTGGATATCGTGATGGTGTTGCCGGCCATCATCAGAGGACTTATAAAGTATTATCTGCTTTGGATGTGACCCAACAATCGGATTACGACAAAGGTTATACAGATGGGGTGAAGGTTTTCTGTAATCCTGATTTTGCATACCAGATTGGACTTTCAGGGCAGTATTATGACGGAATTTGTGACGGGACTGCAAATGGCAACCGCTTCCGGCTCGAATGGCGTCGCGGCTGGCAGCAGTTCACTCAGTAATCAGGCTGGCTTATTCATCAGACGAACGTTGAATTGCTTTTCTCAGGAAACCTTGCGATTGGGATAAAGTTTCAACAGCTTCCTGATAATTCATACTGGTGAGCTGCATCAGTATGGCTATCTTTGCATTGTTCTGACTGATAGCGAGTAGCTTTTCTGCTGTTGATTTATCACAGTCAGTTGCCTGCATTACAATTCTTATTGCTCTGGCTTCCAGCTTTTTGTTGGTGGCCTGTACATCAACCATCAGGTTTTGATAGCTCTTGCCCAGACGAATCATACTGGCGGTCGTGAGCATGTTGAGAACCAGTTTTTGTGCTGTGCCGGATTTTAAGCGGGTTGACCCGGATAATGCTTCCGGTCCGACAACCGGAGATATGGCTATTTCTGCCGTTGCGGCAGCTGGTGAGTCTGGATTACAGGAAATTGCGATTGTATGAGCGCCAGTGTGATTGCCATAATCCAGTGCGCCTAATACATAGGGCGTTCTGCCACTTGCTGCAATTCCAATGAGAATATCTTTCTGATTAAAATTTATTTTTTTCAGATCATTGGCAGCAGCTGCGAATGAATCTTCTGCTCCCTCTTGCGCCTTAAACATCGCTTCTTTTCCACCGGCGATTAATCCAATGACCATATTATCTGATACGCCAAATGTTGGTGGGCACTCGGCTGCATCCAGTACACCCAGACGACCACTTGTACCTGCACCAGTGTAGATAAGCCGGCCTCCTTGTCTGAATGCTTCAGTGATTAAATCCACAGCGGCTGCAATCTGAGGAATTTCTTTTTCAACTGCAAAGGGAACCAGTTTATCCTGTTGATTCAGTCTTTTCAGAATGGCTGATGTAGACAGCAGATCGATATCCATTGTTTCCGGATTACGTTCTTCAGAAATCAGCTGTGAAAGCGCTGAGAGTAATGCATCATTTGTCATAAATATCCTTTCAGGTTGCGCTATAGATGATTCCGAGAGACACTGCCTTTGAGGCTCCGGTTACTTCCGGAATATTACCGGGAAGGCCATGAATCCGCTGTCTGGCCAGCCAGGCAAAAGCAATGGCTTCCATCAAGTCACTACTAATACCATATTCTGTTGTAGTTGTGATATGCCACTGCGTTAATTTCTTTGCTAATTCATCCATGATAAGTGGATTATGGGCTCCGCCGCCACATACATAGACATATGGATTTTCACCGGTTTTGTACTGAGAAATCTGGGAACTGATAGTATTGGCGGTCAATTGGCATAGCGTCCTTTGTACATCTTCGATCTTCAGTCGGCTATGAATCCCTTTTAAATGGCGGTGAACCCAATCCAGATTGAAATACTCCCGGCCTGTACTCTTGGGTGCCGGAGCTGAAAAGTATGGATCACTTTCAAGTATTGCCAGTAATTCAGGTTGAACCTGACCTGAAAATGCCAGACTGGCATCTTGATCAAAAGCCATACCTGTATGGTTATGGCACCAGCTGTCAATTAATACGTTCCCTGGTCCCGTATCATACCCCAATACCGGATGGCCGGCTCTGAGTACAGAAATATTTGCCATGCCGCCTATATTGAGCACAACGACTGTCGAATGGCTCCGGGACTGAAATATTGCCTGGTGAAATGCCGGAACAAGAGGAGCTCCCTGACCACCGAGTGCCATATCTTTTCGGCGGAAATCTGCAACAGTATCTATACCGGTTTCTATCGCAATAATATTCGCATCACCCAACTGAATGGTGAAAGGTGTGCATTGATCCGGATGGTGGTAGACGGTTTGTCCGTGACAGCCAATCGCCCGGATGTCCCCGGCCTGATAAGATGTTTGTGAGAGTAGCTGATTGACTGCCTGCGCAAATAAATGGCCCAGTTGATGATCCAGGATCCCGATAGATTTTAAACTGGTTAATTGCCCGGTGCAGATGTCTAATATCTTCTGACGTATGCCCGCCGGAATAGGATGACAGTAACCGGCATATATCTGAACCTTACCATTTTGAAATCCTGTTAAAACGACATCAATACCGTCCAGACTGGTCCCGGACATCACGCCAATATAAAGTTCTTCAGACTGCATGTTGGTCTCTTCAGGTTTAGGCTATCAAACATTGCCATTGTAATTTAAACTGCATAGTCTCACCAGATAAATGCAATACTGAACAGAATCAGGAGCTTGACATGGGGCCGCTGTGGCTGGACATCAAAACATATGAGCTGGACTCAGAAGAGAAAGAAATGCTGGCACATCCGGCAATTGGTGGTGTGATATTGTTTTCACGCAATTATCATGATCCCCGGCAGCTTGAGGCTTTAAACGACTCTTTGCGTCAGGCTGCAGGCGCACCTGTGCTGATTGGTGTTGACCAGGAAGGGGGACGGGTCCAGCGTTTTAAAGATGGATTTACCCGTTTACCGGCAGCCAGCCAGTACGCGACACAAAAGAACGGGACAGAACTTGCTGCTTTAGGCGGCTGGTTAATGGCTGCGGAATTGATTGCCACAGGTGTTGATCTGAGTTTCGCTCCGGTACTGGATGTCGGGTTCGGTTGTCAGGCAATTCATGACAGAGCATTTGGTGAAGATATTGAGACAGTTCAGCGTTTCAGCCGGGCTTTTTTACAGGGAATGAAAAGCTCAGGAATGGCAACAACGGGAAAGCATTTTCCCGGTCACGGTCATGTGCTTGCTGATTCTCATCTTGAGACACCTTATGATGAACGAAAAACCGTTATATCAGAAGATATGTCGGTTTTTCGTTCGCATATTGAGGAGAATTTGCTGGATGCTGTGATGCCCGCTCATGTCGTTTATCCGCATTATGATGATAAACCGGCCAGTGGTTCTCCGTTTTGGCTGAAAGAAGTGCTTCGTCAAAAGCTCGGGTTTCATGGCATTATTTTTTCTGATGACCTGAGTATGAGCGGGGCATCGGTTATGGGCGATATTGTATCAAGGGCAAATCAGGCCTTAGATGCAGGTTGTGATATGCTCCTTGTTTGTAATGATCGCGCTGCAACCGTCCGGCTGTTGGATAACTTAGTTGTTTCCGGAATTCCTCAGGCAGCCTGTTTACAAAGAAAGCGCCCCCTTTCCCGGAAAGCATTAGTCAATATGCCTGAATGGCGAAAGGCCCGGGAAGCAATACGACCTCTGTGTGATATTGAATGATGTACACGCTCTAAAATCCAAGGCTTTCCTTGAGATTTTTCAGATGTCTTCTGCTGACAGGGACAATATGCCGTGATTGGGTGATGATTTCTGCCAGGCCGTTATCGAGTAGTTTGATTTCCTGAATCGATTTGGGATGAATCAGGTACTGGCGATGGCAGCGTAGTAATGGTGTTTTTTCTTCCAGATGTTTTAAAGTCAGTTGTGTTGTCGCCTGACGTTGGTGTGTTTGGACATGAACGCCGCTGATATCACTGTAAGCCAGCTCAATTTCATTGACTGGGATGATCACGATACGGTTGAGTCCGACGCATGGAATCTGTTCCAGTGATTTCGGTATGATTGAAGAGACATCTTGTTTTCTGGTTATATCGCGCCGGAGCCGCTCAATCGTTTTATGCAGCCTTTTTTCTTCGACCGGTTTCAAAAGATAATCGAACGCATTATTCTCAAAGGCCTGAATCGCGTATTGTTCATAGGCTGTAATAAATACAATTCGCGGAATAGTTTCCGGGTCAAGCATACTCAATAGCTCAATGCCTGAAATCTGAGGCATCTGAATATCCAGAAATACAACATCTGGTTTATGTTGATGCAGTTGTTTAAATCCTTCAATGGCATTGGCGGCTTCACCTAAAATTTCTATCTGCTCCGTTTCTCTGAGTAGCTGAATCAGTTCTGATCGGGCATGGATTTCATCATCAATTATAATCGCCGTGATCATACAGTCCTCTTAATATTCACGTGGCAATAAGAATTGTATTTTGGTAAATACATCTGGTTCAACAGAGGTTTGGAGCTGGGACTGGTGTCCAAAATAATTAATCAGACGTTTATTCACCATTTTGATCCCCAATCCGTCGGAAGAGGCATGATGCTCAAACCGGCCTGCATTATCTTCAACAATGATGAGATCACCGCCTTGTACTGGTTGGTTATAGATGTGAACTTTTCCTCCGGTAAGCAGATTTGAAGTGCCATGCTTAATTGCATTTTCCACCAGCGGTTGCAGAGTGAATGTTGGCAGCTGTTTTTCGAATAATTCACTGTCAATGTTAATCCCGACTTCCAGTCGGTCACTAAACCGGGCTTGTTCAATCATCAGATATGATTTGATGTGAGATAACTCTTCACTGAGTGTGATTGTTTCAACATTCTGTTTCAGATTACTGCGGAAAAACCGGGATAGGTGTTGGATTAATATTCTTGCTTTCTCCGGGTCAGTCCTTGTGATAGCACTAATCGTATTCAGGGCATTGAATAAAAAGTGTGGGTTGATTTGTGCCTGTAACAGTTTCATTTCCAAACGGGAAAGCAGCATTTTCTTTTGCTGATATTCCCCATGTAATATTTGACTTGATAGTAATTGTGCGATGCCTTCTGCCATTGACATATTAATTGAAGAAAACAGCTTACTTTTGCACTCATATAATTTAATCGTGCCAATCACCCTGTCATCAACCCGGAGTGGGATGATTAGTGCCGAGCCCAGTTTACATGTTTTTGAAAGCGAGCATTGATATGGTTTTTCGATGCCATCAAGATAGATGATTTCATTTTTTTCAATCGCTTCTATGGTTTTATCTGAGGAAATCGGTGTATCAGGGCGGTGGTGATCATCGCCAACCCCAATGAAAGCAAGAATCTTATTTCTGTCTGTGATCGAGACTGCGCCAACATTAGTTTCTTCATATATGACCCGCGCTACTTTTTGTGCATGATGGCGGTTGAATTCATGAAACTGTATGCCAACCGACCGTTCAGTAATCCTGAGTGCTTTGCGGGAAAAGGCGGCAGAGTATGATTCATAGATAGATTTTTTGTCCTGCAGGATACTCATAAAAAGCGCAGCACCTACGGAATTGGCAATCATCATTGGCGCGGCAATGGTTCTGACTAATTCAATGGCCTGTGTTTGCGGTTGAGCGACAAAAGCAATAATCAGCATTTGAATAACTTCGGCACAGAAAGTGACACTGAATACAACGGGGGTGCTGAAAAGTAGTTCTTTTTTATAATGTTTCAACAGAAATAAATGCAGTATCCCCCCGATTAAACCTTCGGTTGTTGTTGAGATAGCACAGGCAAGATCGGTAAATCCTCCAAGTGTATACCGATGGATGCCGCCAGTGAGCCCGACAGCGACCCCGACAACCGGGCCACCCAGCAACCCGCCCATCACTGCACCGATTGCCCGTGTATTCGCGATGGCATCATTAATTTGCTGGCCAAAGTACGTTCCCAGAATGCAGAAAAGAGAAAAGAGTACATAAATAGACAATTTATGCTCTAATCTGGATGAGATATTGAGTATGGGCAGAAACAGAGGGGTTTTGCTGAGCATATAAGCCAAAACCAGATAGACACACATCTGTTGTAGCAAAGAGAGGATTAAGTCCATAATTATTAAAGTCTCAATGAGCATCTGTCCTTGTAAGTCTTTATTTTATATGAACCTTTTTCAGTAAGACATCTCTCATTGTTAATTCTGTGAACAAAATGTTGTGTAAAAATAAGTTTACAATAAATGTTTTTTAATTTTTACACTTGAAAACTTTATTGTCGCTGTTAATTTATGGGAATGAGCTGTCGCTGTATATAAAGTGACATTTATTTTTGTATATATTTTTTTACGGTAAGAGATAATGAGCGAATTGAATGATGTAAATATTATTGAACAGCAAGTGCTGATAACACCTGAACAACTCAAAGCTAAGTTACCTTTAAGTTCAGATGCACAAGCATTTATTCACCACTCACGTCAGGCGATCTCTGATATTATCCATAAGCGTGACCATCGCTTGTTAGTGGTTTGCGGGCCTTGTTCTATCCATGATCTGGATGCAGCAAAAGATTATGCCCGTCGTTTTAAGGCTTTGGCTGAAGAGGTGAGTGATCAGCTACTTCTCGTCATGCGTGTTTACTTCGAAAAACCCAGAACGACCGTTGGCTGGAAAGGCTTGATTAATGATCCATATTTAAATGGAACGTTTGATATTGAGCATGGCCTTCATGTGGGTCGACAGCTTTTAGTCGAGCTGGCTGAAATGGGTATTCCACTGGCAACAGAGGCGCTTGATCCTATCAGCCCTCAATACTTATCTGATACATTCAGCTGGGCTGCGATTGGTGCCCGGACAACGGAATCGCAGACGCACAGAGAGATGGCTAGCGGATTATCAATGCCTATAGGCTTCAAAAATGGAACCGATGGCAGCCTGATGACAGCAATTAATGCAATGCAGGCTGCGTCTTCAAGCCACCGGTTTATGGGAATTAACGCTAAGGGACAGGTTGCACTGTTAACGACTCAGGGGAATCCCAATGGTCATGTTATTTTGCGTGGCGGCAAACAGACCAATTATGATTCGGTTTCTGTTGCTGAATGCGAAGAAGAAATGCGTCAGTCAAACCTTGAGCCATCTTTGATGATTGATTGCAGCCATGCTAATTCGAGAAAAGATTTCCGGCGTCAGCCATTAGTTGCGGAAGATGCATTTCGTCAGATTCGGGAAGGAAACCGTTCCATTGTTGGACTGATGATTGAAAGTCATATAAATGAAGGTAATCAATCGGCTGACCTGCCACTTGATCAAATGGAATATGGCGTCTCCATTACGGACGCATGTATTAGCTGGGAGACGACAGAGGTCTTGTTACGTAAGGCTTGTGATGCACTTTCTCCGGTATTAGAAAAAAGACTGAAAGATTAATTGAAAGAGGTTGTTCATGCCCGTTGAACTCAATGAATTACGCGATCAAATCGATGAAGTTGATCAACAAATGATAGACTTACTGGCTCGCCGGCTGGGTTTGGTTGAGAAAGTCGGAGAAGTTAAAAGTCAGTATGGTTTGCCGATTTATGTGCCCGAACGTGAGGCGGCAATGCTGGCTTCCCGGAGAGAAGAAGCGGAGACGAAAGGTGTGCCCGCACAGCTGATAGAAGATATTCTCCGCCGGACAATGCGTGAATCATATACCAGTGAAAAAGATGCCGGATTTAAGTGTTTAAAACCGGATTTAAGAACGGTTGTTATCATTGGTGGCCATGGGCAGCTGGGTAGTTTGTTTACCCGAATGTTTAAACTTTCAGGTTATCAGGTCGAAGTGATTGGGCGTCATGACTGGGATAAAGCTGATGATTTGCTGGCACAGGCCGGTATGGTTGTTGTAACCGTTCCGATTCACCTGACTGTAGAGGTGATTGGCAAGCTGGACCAGTTACCGGAAGATTGTATTTTGTGTGATTTGACCTCGGTTAAAACCAAACCGTTGCAGGCGATGCTCAAGGCACACGAGGGCCCCGTTGTTGGTTTGCATCCTATGTTTGGGCCTGATATTCCCAGTCTGGCGAAGCAGGTCATTGTATATTGTGATGGCCGGGGAAAAGATCAGTATCAGTGGTTGATTGATCAGTTAGGGATCTGGGGGGCCAGTTTGTGTGCAGTTGATGCAGAGTCGCATGACCATGGTATGACTATGATACAGGCGCTTCGTCATTTTACCACTTATGTCTACGGTCTCCATTTATCGAAAGAGAATCCTCAACTGGCGAAGTTGTTGCAGCTGAGTTCACCGATATATCGTCTGGAGTTAATCATGGTTGGCCGGTTGTTTGGCCAGGATCCGAATCTTTACGGGGATATCATTTTTTCCTCTGAAGAAAATACAGAGATGATTAAGCGGTTCTATCAGTGTTTTTCTGATGCTATGCAGGTGATTGAGAATCAGGATAAAAAGCATTTCATCGAGAGTTTTTCCGGGGTCAGTCAATGGTTTGGTGAGTACTCTCAGCAGTTTATGTCTGAGAGTCAGAACCTGTTGAAACATACAAGTGATACTATTCCCCGTCGCTGAGTCGGGCAACTGATAATCTTCTCTGTGAATTAATCTGTCTGGTTTGTTTCATCACCAAGATCAGACAGATATTCCAGCTCCCGGTGCAGTAAGTCGTCGTTTCCGACATTCAGTTCAACTAAGCGCCGAAGATGACTGATACTCTCCAAATCAATATGCTCGATACTTGCCCGGAGTACATAATCATCCATAGAGATGATCTTTGCACTCATTCTGATTGATATTTCGCTATCCGGAATTGGGAATTCGATCTCCACTTCTTTTTGTGGATTAAAACGGGGCTCATCGGTTACGGCCAGCAGGATACCATGCAGCGACAAATCCCTTACTGTGGCTGCAATGCGAATTTGATTTTGAGTTACAAGAGCAGGGGTCCTGTAAACAATTCGTGAAAATCGACGTTTTTCAGCCATAGATATTCCCTTTTGCTGTGTTCAGGTATTGAATCTCTGGTATTAAAAAGGCTGCATTTCCATTATGCAGCCTTTATGAACGAATCGGGTGTCAGAACTTATTTCGAGATACGCTTGTATTTGATTCGATGAGGTTCTGCAGCCTGTGCCCCGAGAGTTTGCTTCAGCCACTCCATATAGTCAGTATAGTTACCTTCGTAGAAGTTGACCTGACCTTCATCACGGTAATCAATAATGTGTGTAGCAATCCGATCAAGGAACCAGCGGTCATGGGAAATCACCATGGCACATCCGGGGAACTCAAGTAAAGCTTCTTCAAGAGCCCGGAGGGTTTCTACATCCAGGTCATTGGTGGGTTCGTCCAGTAGTAAGACATTCCCGCCTGCTTTCAGGAGTTTTGCCAGATGGACCCGGTTGCGTTCACCACCGGAAAGTTCACCAATTACTTTTTGTTGATCAACACCCTTAAAGTTGAACCGGGAACAATAAGCCCGGGCCGGGATCTCAAAGTTATTTATCTTGATAATATCTGCGCCTTCAGAAATTTCCTGGAAGACAGTTTTTTTGTCATCCATGCTATCCCGGAACTGATCAACTGAAGCCAGTTTGACTGTATCTCCAAGTTCAATCGTCCCTGAGTCCGGCTGCTCTGTGCCTGAAAGCATTTTGAAAAGTGTTGACTTACCTGCACCATTCGCACCAATAATGCCAACGATAGCACCTTTAGGCATACTGAAGGATAAATCATCAATCAGTACCCGGCCATCAAAAGATTTCGTCAGGTTTTTTACGTCGATAACTTTGTCACCCAAGCGTTCACCTGGTGGGATAAATAGCTCATTAGTTTCATTGCGTTTTTGATGGTCGCTGCTTTGAAGTTCTTCAAAACGAGCCATACGGGCTTTGGATTTCGCCTGACGTCCTTTAGGATTTTGCCGAACCCATTCAAGCTCTTGCTCAATTGTTTTCTGACGGGCTTTTTCCTGTGAGGCTTCCTGTTTCAGACGGGCATCCTTTTGTTCAAGCCATGACGTATAATTCCCCTGCCATGGAATCCCTTCACCACGGTCAAGTTCCAGAATCCATCCGGCGGCATTATCAAGAAAGTACCGGTCGTGCGTAATCGCAACGACGGTGCCGTTATAGTCACATAAGAATTTTTCCAGCCAGCCGACGGATTCAGCATCAAGGTGGTTGGTTGGTTCGTCAAGCAATAACATGTCCGGCTTTTCAAGCAGCAGACGACAAATGGCGACACGTCGGCGCTCCCCACCAGATAACACTTTGATCTTTGCATCCCATTCCGGAAGCCGAAGTGCATCTGCAGCACGCTCGAGTGCATTATCTAAGTTGTGTCCGTCTTTCGCCTGAATTAATGCTTCTAACTCGCCCTGTTCTTTTGCAAGCGCATCAAAGTCAGCATCCGGAAGGGCATATTCTGCGTAGACTTCATCAAGACGCTTCAGAGCGTTGGCAACATCCGATACAGCTTCTTCAACAACTTTCCGGACTGTTTTATTTTCATCGAGAACAGGTTCCTGTGGAAGGTAACCAACTTTCAGACCCGGTTGAGGGCGGGCTTCACCATCAAAATCCTTATCAATGCCAGCCATGACGCGAAGTAACGTTGATTTACCTGCACCGTTCAGGCCTAAAACACCAATTTTTGCACCCGGGAAAAAACTGAGTGAGATATCTTTGAGAATCTGTCTCTTTGGCGGAACAATTTTGCTCACCCGGGACATTGTATACACGTATTCAGCCATTGCCGATTTGTCCTAATTCATTGCTATAGATCAAAGCGTCTATTTTATACTAAATTACATGAAGTTGTTAACTGAAGTCCTCCATTTATGGTGACCTTATGAAGTGCACCTTTGAGTGTGCATAGAAAAGAGATTTTTAATTTTCTGTTAATCTATGTATTTTCATATGAAATAATTTTAGTTTTGTTAGTAAAATATAACTATGGTTTTCATTGTTTATAGTGACATGATGTCAAATTGGTTAGTGCGTTATCTGGTTGTATTTTATTTTACTTTGGCAGCGGTTTTTCCCGCCATGGCTGGTGAAAAAATGGGCCTGCAAGAGCAAAGGCATTTGTATGATCAGGCTCAGCAATGGCTGGATAACAAGCAGGTAAAGAAATACTATCGCATTAAATCCAGGCTTGAATCGTATCCATTAACACCCTATCTCGACTATCGTTCTATTTTGATCGATATGGCCCAAAAGCCACCCATTGTGATTCGTAATTTTATCAACACCCACGCTGAGTTTCCCTTTTCCAGCCGGATTACAGCACCTTATCTGGATGCGCTTGCCAGAGATAAAAAATGGGCGGTACTGCTTCAGTTTCAGAAGACGGAGCCAAGACAAGAAAAATATCGTTGCTATTACTACACAGCAAAGCTGAAAACGGGAAGCAAACGGGAAGCTTATCTGGGAGCTCAATCCTTATGGTTGTCAGGACAGAGTGTTTCTGATGCGTGTAACGAACTTTTTTCATCCTGGGAGAAATCAGAAGGTATTTCTGAGCCACTGATACTGGAGCGACTATTTCTTGCTTTTGAGCAGAGACAATATCGCTTGATGAAGTTTTTAAAGAAAAAAATCACATCGAAAGAAAACCAACGCATCGCTCATATGCTGTTGACGACCTATCGTCATCCTGAAAATGTTGATCAATTTTTAAGCCATGGTCCTTTAAATGATCAAATGCTCAGGTTGGTTAGTTTCGGTTTAAAGAAACTGGCTTATCAAAAGCCTTCTCAGGCATACCGGTTTGTACAGCAGGGAAAGTTGAAATATCTCGATTCCAAAGCAAGAAACACTTTCTTTGAATATCTTGCCGGGGTTTTGCTCAATGAAGATGATATCAGTCTGACAGAGTCAATGAAGGTATGGCGGGATAAGATCATCGCTTCTAGTCAGAATTACCTGTTGCTTGAACGACGGGTACGTGAAGAAATCAGATATGGTGACTGGCAGGGAATTTATGATTGGGTGAATAAACTGTCACCATCTTTACTGAATACAGCACGATGGCAGTTTTGGCTGGGATTCAGTGAAATCAAATTAGGCCAGAAAAAATCTGGTCTGGATACGCTTGAGCAGTTATCCGGAAAACGAAATTTTTACAGTGTGGCGGCGGCCAGTTATCTGAATCGGTCTTATGTTTATTCAGAGCAGCCGCTGAACTATGATCCTGAATTAATCCAGCGTTACCGGAAAAGTTTAGACCGGATTCACGAATTGATTGACAGGGATAAAATTGAAGCATCAAAAAGTGAATGGCGGTGGTTACTGGGGCGGGCATCTCTTGAAGAGCAAACAATGCTGGCACAATATGCAGCGGATTCCCACTGGTATCACCTGACGGTGTTAGCAACAATTGAAGCCCGGTTATGGGAGCATCTGGAGTTAAGGTTTCCAAAAGCTTATTTACAGTTTTTCGAATTTTTTGCAGAGAAGTACAAGATAGATCCGATCACACTAATTTCTCTGGCAAGGCAGGAAAGTGCAATGGATGTTCGTGCATACTCTCCGGTTGGTGCAAAAGGATTAATGCAGCTTTTACCATCCACAGCCCGGTATATGGCAAAAAAATATCAATTGAGTTACAGAAATTCCCATGACTTATTTAATGCAAAGAAAAATATTGAGTTGGGAAGCCAATATTTAACTGAGTTATTAGAACGATATGATGGCAACCGGGTTCTGGCATTTGCAGCCTATAATGCGGGTCCTTCAAGAGTTGATTTGTGGCTGGAACGTTCATCAGGGAATCTGGATGTGTACCGCTTTATTGAAGCCATTCCGTTCCGGGAAACCCGTGGATATGTACAAAATGTTTTAATGTTTGAAACATATTACCGTTACTTATTTGATATAAAAGGAAGTTTTTTACATCCATCTGAGTTGGAACTGAAATACTGATTCCATTATGTGAAAATATCACTACAATGTCCCTGTGTATCACTAAACGAGTACATATATGTCTACCCAACCACAATTTACGGACTGGCAATCATTTTTGCAATTAGTGAAAGAAGCATCCACACAGGGACAACTGGAAATGTTACTGGCTATGCTGATGACAACTGATGAGAGAGATACACTGGTTTCCAGAATGAACATCGTTTATGAGCTGTTGAATGGGGAGATGTCCCAACGTCAGATTAGCCAAATGCTTGGTGTCGGTGTGGCGACGATTACCCGCGGCTCAAATGGGTTGAAAGAATGTAGCAATGATGAGAAAAATATCCTGTTGTCATTATTGTCCGGTCTAAAATCAGATCCTGATGAATGAAAAATTCAGGAGGATAGGAGAACTATCTTCCTGAATTCCATATTTTGACAGGTGTTAGCTTTTTGTCTCAAAGTGCAGGTTCTGATTTATAAACGGGACCAGAGCCAGAATTAGTGCCTGAGAATAAACAGAGCTTCTGGTTAGTCTTTGGTTAGTGAATAAGCCTATCGCACCACCTTTTTGTTTAATATTGTTCTCATGAAACAGAGAATCCATCACATCACCAAGTTCATGATCGGCTTTCAGTCTCGCTGTCACTTCTTTGGGAAGCATCAGGCTGGATGAACGGGATTCTCCCCGATGCTCTTTTGATTCAATGATCATCCATGCGAACGTCATTTCCTGTTCAATGCCAGCTTCAACACCGACATAATATTGAGCCCCCGGAGATGCCAGCCTGGCATTTTTGACCCGGTTTAGTGCTCCCAGGCGGGTTTCAGCATCCGACATCGGTTGATCTGAGACTTCACTGGCAACACTGACTCCTTTGAATTCAAAAGGTGTCTCCGGAAACACTTCACGGAATGCATCTTTTACTGCATTAATCTTTGCCGGATTTAGTGTTGCAATAACAACATTTACCATATTTACTCAACGCTTGTTGGTTTAATATTTTCAATCGGATAACACCCAAGAACCTTAAGATAGTTCGTTAACTTTTGAAGTTCCTGTAATGCCTGTTGCATAGGCTCTGAGTTCAGATGAACTTCAAGGTCAACGTAGAACATCTCTTCCCATGGGTTCCCCATGATAGGTCTTGATTCCAGCTTGGTTATATTGATACCTAATTTTTGTAATACCAGTAAAGCCGAAACAAGAGAGCCTGCTTTTTGCGGCGTAGACATGATCAGCGTTGT